>CANQMK010000113.1 GCA_947624895.1 uncultured Oscillospiraceae bacterium
ACCGGGACTTCACCGTCCCCGACCAGGGTCTCACCCTCCTGACGGCCCCTCCGGAGTGGGGAAGACCACCCTCCTGCGGGCGCTCTTTGCCGCCTACCCCGCCGACAGCGCCTTCCTCTTTCAGGAGGACCGACTGCTCCCCTGGCGCACGGTGGCCCAGCACCTCACCGACGTGATGCCCCCCGCCCGCCGGGGGGAGGCCTCCCGCTGGCTGGAGCTGGTGGAGCTGACGGGGGAGGAGCGCTCCTATCCCGCCCAGCTCTCCGGCGGCATGGCCCGGCGGCTGGCCCTGGGCCGGTGCCTGGCCCTTCCCAGCACCCGGCTCCTGCTGGACGAGCCCTTCGCCGGGGTGGATCTGCCCCGGCAGGAGCGGATCCTGGAGCGGATCAAGGCCCTGGGCAAGGCGGTGGTGATGACCGGCCACAGCCCGGAGCTGGAGCGGTGGGCGGACCATGTGATCCAGCTCTGACCCCCTTGTGAAACAACAGAAAGCGAGCCCCGGTTTGACCGGGGCTCGCTTTCTTGTCAGGGATGGGATGGGCTCACTCCGCCTCGGGCTCCTACGGCTCCTCGGCGGGAGCCTCCTCCGCGGGAGTTTCCTCCGCGGGGGCCTCCTCCTCGGCGGGGGCGTCTTCGTCCAGGACGATCTGGGAGGCCACGGCCTCGATGTCGTCGTCGGCGATGTCGCTGGAGAGCTTGATGTCGGTGATGCGCTCGTCGTTGTAGGCGATCTTCTCCTGGTGCTGGGCGATCTGGGCGCACAGGGCGGCCAGAGCGGGGTCGGGATCGTCGGCGTGCTGGGCGAAGTAGAGCTTGCCGATCTCGGTGTACGCCTTGCGGATGGCGTCCTGCTCAGCGGCGTTGCTCATCTTCAGCTTGGCGATCTCGGTCAGATCCTTGGCCTTGGCCACGCCGCTCTGGGCGGCGGCGCTGATGCGGGACATGATGGCGTCAAAATCCATAAACTTGGCCTCCTGTTTCCAAAGTTTTTTCCTCGCCTGGAAGGGGAGTTGCCTCTATTGTACTACGAACGGCGGCAAGTTACAAGAGAATTTACAAGAATTTCCGTCACCCCGCCTCCCCCGCCGGGGGGAAGGTGACCACGAAGCAGGCCCCGGGACCCTCTTCCCTGGGGCGGACGGATACGGTGCCGCCGTGACAGCGCACGGTGTCCTGCACGATGGACAGGCCCAGCCCGGTGCCGCCGGCGGCCCGGCTCCGGGCCTTGTCCACCCGGTAGAAGCGGTCGAAGATCCGCCCCAGGTCCTCCTGGGGCACCCCCACGCCGGTGTCCTCCACCCGGAGGACGGTGCCGGAGGCGGTGCCCGCCAGGGTCACCTCCACCCGGCCGCCGGGGAGGTTGTACTTCACGGCGTTCTCCATCAGGTTGAAGGCGATCTGGTAGAGGTCGTCCTCCCCGCAGGGGGCCAGGCACCCCTCCTCCAGGGAGCAGGAGAGGGTCACCTCGCTCTGGGCGGCCAGGGGCTCCAGCATATGGGCGGCCTTCCGCAGGACGGGGGCCATGTGGGTGGGTCCCATGTCCAGGGCCTCCGCCGGGCGGGAGTCCATCCTGGTGAGGGTGAGGAGCTTTTCCGTGATCCGGGTGAGCCGCTCCGCCTCCTGGCCGATGTCCCCGATGAACTCCCGGGCGGTGTCCGGGTCCATGCGGTCGGACTGGAGGATGGAGTCGGTGAGCAGGCGGATGGAGGCCAGGGGGGTCTTCAGCTCGTGGGAGGCGTCGGAGACGAAGCGGCGGCGGGCCTCCTCGGTGGTCTGGAGGCGGTCGGTGAGCTGGTTGAACTCGTCGGCCAGCTGCCGCAGCTCGTCGTGGCCGGAGACCTTGACCCGGTGGGAGTACTCCCCCTCCCGCACCAGGCGGATGGCCTGGAGGAGCTGGTCGATGCGCCGGGTGATGGCCTTGGACAACAGCAGGCTCACCGCCACGGCCAGGGCGGAGACGATCACCGAGATGCGGGCCAGGTTCCGCTGGATGTTCAGAAGGAGCTGGCCCTGGTCGGCGTCGTACTCAAAGAGGCACACCCCGCCCAGCACCTCGCCCCCCGCCGTCACCGGGGCGGCGGCCCGGCTCTGAAAAGCCCCGGCCCGGAAGGCGGAGTGGAACACGTCCTGGCTCTGGTCCAGGGCCCGGGCCAGCTCCGGCCAGTCCCAGGGGGAGCCGATGGAGTCCGCCGAGCGGTCCGAGTCGTAGACCACCACCCCCTGGGGGTCGGTGATGACCACCTGGGTGAGACTGCGGAGGCTGAGCTGTTCCATCACCTGGCCCGCCCCGTCCGGGGTGACCGCCCCCAGGCCGCTCAGACCGGAGGAGAGGAGGGACAGCTGGGTCTGGAGGGAGGACTGCTTGGTGCGGAAGATCAGCTCCTGGCTGGACAGGAGGGGATAGGTGTTCAAAAAGAGCAGTACCGCCGCCACCAGCAGGATGTTGGACAGGGCCAGCTTGGAGCGCAGGCCCAGCCCCCGGCGGGGGCGGCGGACAGACGGGCGGGCGGACATGGCCCGGACCCCCTTTCTCAAAGGCTGGTCCGGCCCCCGGTCAGGTCCAGACCTCCTCGCTCTCCGGCTTCTTCTCCCGGGCCATGAGTTCCATGGCGGCGGTCTTGGGGTCCTTGCCCCGGTAGAGCACCCGCCACACCGCCTGGGAGATGGGCATATCCACCCCCACCTTGTCCGCCAGGGACTTGGCGGCGGCGGCGGCGTAGTAGCCCTCCACCACCATCCCCACCTCCCGGACCGCCTGCTGGGGCAGATGGCCCTGGCCGATGAGGACGCCGCAGCGGCGGTTGCGGGAGTGCTGGGAGGTGCAGGTGACCATCAGGTCCCCCACTCCGGCCAGACCGGCGAAGGTGTCCCGCCGACCGCCCAGGGCCTGGCCCAGGCGGGCTATCTCGTTGAGGCCCCGGGTCATGAGGGCGGCCTTGGTGTTGTCCCCGAAGCCCAGCCCGTCGCAGATGCCGGCGCACAGGGCGATGATGTTCTTCAGGGCGGCGGCCAGCTCCACGCCGAGGACGTCGTCGGTGGTGTAGACCCGGAAGACGGGGTTCATGAACACGTCCTGCACCAGCTCCGCCACAGCCCGGTCCTTGGCGGCGACCACCACGGAGGTGGGGACCTCCCGGGCCACCTCCTCGGCGTGGGAGGGGCCGGACAGGGCGGCGATGGGGAAGCGGTCCTGGGTGACCTCCTCGATGACCTGGGTGAGGGTGAGGGAGGAGCCCTCCTCGATCCCCTTGGACACCGAAACCAGCACCGTCCCCTCGTCCAGCAGGGGGGCGGCCTTAGTGGCGGTGGAGCGCACGGCGAAGGAGGGGGTGGCCAGCACCACCAGCTCCCGGCCCCGGACGCTGGACAGGTCGGCGGTGAGCTCCAGCTCGTCGGGCAGAGGCACGCCGGGGAGGACGGGGTTCGCCCGCTTCTCCCGGAGGGTGGCGCTCTCCTGTTCCAGATAGGACCAGAGGGTGACCTGATGGCCGTTCCGCAGGAGCAGGAGGGCCAGGGCGGTGCCCCAGCCGCCGGAGCCTAAGACGGTGATTTTCATAGCGTTTGCCTCACTTTCTTCCGATCTCTTCTCTATTTGGAGGGTACGTCCCGCAGGTAGTACCCCACGCCCCACTTGGTCAGGATCAGCGCCGGGTTGGCTGGGTCCCGCTCCAGTTTCTCCCGGAGGCGGCGGATGTGGACGTCCACCGTGCGGTCCTCCCCGGCGTACTCGTAGCCCCACACCAGGTTCAGCAGGCTCTCCCGGGAGTAGACCTTGCCGGGGTTGCGCATGAGCAGCTCCATCAGGTCGAACTCCTTGGCGGTGAGCTCCACGCTCTGCCCGTCCTTCCACACCGCCCGGCCCTCCGGGTCCAGGGAGACGTGGCCCCGGGTGACCTGGGCGGCCTCCCGCTGACGGCCCTGGGCGCCGCTGCGGCGCAGGAGGGCCCGGATGCGGGCCTTCAGTTCCAGGATGTTGAAGGGCTTGGTGATGTAGTCGTCCGCGCCGGACTCAAAGCCCATGAGCTTGTCCGCGTCCTCTCCCTTGGCGGTGAGCATGATGACGGGGACGGTGGAGAACTGCCGGATGGCCAGGCACGCCTGAAGTCCGTCCAGCTTGGGCATCATCAGATCCAGGATGATGAGGTCGTAGTCCCCTGACCGGGCCAGGGCCACGGCGGTCTCCCCGTCGTAGCCCACGTCCACCTGGTAGCCCTCGCTCTCCAGGTTGAACTTGATCCCCTTCACCAGAACCTGCTCGTCGTCTACTACTAAGATACGCAAAGCGCGCCTCCTCTCCGCCCGCCGTCAGGGGGGCGAGACGGTGATATGCTCCGCCACCAGGTCGACGATCCCCTGGCCCACGCCGGGGACCAACGCCAGCTCCTCCGGGCTGGAGAAGGGCCCGTGGGCCGCCCGGTAGTCTAGGATGGCCTGGGCCCGGACCTGGCCCACCCCGGGCAGGCTCATGAGCTGGGGGAGGGTGGCGGTGTTCAGGTCCACAGGCCCGTCCGGGACGAAGCTCTGGGCCGCGGGCGCGGGGGCGGCGGCGCCCGCCGTCTCCGCCCGGTAGAGGGTCCCCGCCGTCAGGGGGAGGGCCGCCCGGCCCGCCAGCAGGCCCAGGACCGCGGCGGTGAGACACACCGCCGCCAGCTCCAGCCGGGAAAGGCGCACCGAATTCACCTCCAGAAATGTTGCAAAAGGGGGAAAAATGTGATAAGATATATCACTACGCGCCCGCCGGGGCGCGCCCCCTCACCGGATACACCCACATTATACCATATAGATGGAGAATTTACCATGAAAAAATACCTGGCTTTTTTCCTGGCCCTGATCCTGGCCCTGGGCCTGGCCGCGGCCCCCTTCGCCCTGGCTGCCCCCGCCCCGGACAGTGCCGCCGCCGACACCCAGCCCGCCCCGGAGCCCACTCCCAAGCCAGAGGTGAAAAGCGACCTTCTGGCCGCCCTGGAGCCGCCCCACTGCAAGTCCGCCGTCCTCATGGACGCCCAGAGCGGCCAGGTGCTCTACCAGTACCTGGCCCCGGGGGAGGAGGAGCACTGCTACCCCGCCTCCATCACCAAGGTGATGACCGCCCTGCTGGTGCTGGAGGCGGTGGACCGGGGGGAGCTGAGCCTGGAGCAGGTCATCACCGCCTCCGACACCTTTGGCTATGACCTGGAGGCGGGGGGCACCACCCAGAACATCAAGCCGGGGGAGCAGATGAGCGTGCTGGACCTGCTCTACTGTATGCTCCTGCCCTCCGCCAACGAGGCGTGCAACATCCTGGCCGAGGCGGTGGCGGGGGACGTGCCCACCTTCGTGGAGGCCATGAACGCCCGGGCCGCCCAGCTGGGCATGACCGAGACCAACTTCGCCAACGCCCACGGCCTGCACAACGCCAGCCACTACACCACCGCCTACGACCTGGCCCTCCTGGTGCGCCAGGCGCTGAAGAACGACACCTTCGTCACCATCGTCTCCTCCCGCAGCCACGAGGTGCCCCCCACCAACCTCACCGAGAAGTCCCGGAAGCTCACCTCCACCAACGCCCTGATCAACCCCCTCTACAACGGGGCCTATACCTATAATAAAGCCATCGGGGTGAAGACCGGCTCCACCAACGCCGCCGGGAAGTGCCTGGCCTCCGCCGCCCGGAAGGGGAAGGACGTGCTCATCTGCATCGTCCTGGGCTCGGAGGAGGTCAAGGACGAGGAGGGGAACATCACCCGCTACCAGTTCTCCGAGAGCAAGCGCCTGCTCCAGTGGGGCTTTGACACCTTCGAGCGCAAGGCCCTCCTCACCCCCGACCCGGTGCGGGAGATCCCGGTGGAGCTTTCCGCCGACACCACCGCCGTGGCCCTCAAGCCTGAGGAGCTCCCGGAGATCATGCTGCCCGAGGACCTGGACCCCGCCGACTTCCAGCACGACATCACCCTCTACCAGGACACGGTGGAGGCCCCCGTAGAGGCGGGCCAGGTCCTGGGAGAGCTGACCGTCCGCAACGGGGACACCACCTACGCCACGGTGAAGCTGGTGGCCGCCGCCTCGGCGGAGCGCAGCCGGTTTCTGGGCACGGTGAGCCAGGCCAAGAGCTTCTTCGCCCAGACCTGGGTGAAGGTGGCCCTGGTGGCCCTGGCCGTGCTGGTGGTGGCGGTGGTGATCCGCTTCGGCATGGGCCCCCGCCGCTCCGGCTACCGGGGCAGGAGCCGCCGGGGCCGCCGGAGAAGATGAGCCGGAGGCTGGGAATTTTCCCTTGACGGCTGGACGGGCTTGTGCTATAATACCAAATTGCGCCGGTGCGTCCGGCGCGACGCCAGTTTTTTCCGCGCCGGAGACCCGGCGCGCGGGGAAGGGAGGGGCCCGGCTTGTTGGAGGAGTTGACCCAGGCCCGGCGCGTGGTGGGGGCCAAACAGACCCGCCGGGCGCTGAACGCCGGACAGGTCCGGCGGCTCTTCCTGGCCCAGGACGCCGACCCCGCCCTGGTGGACCCCCTGGCCGAGCTGGCCCGCTCCGCGGGCGTGCCGGTGGAGAAGGGCGTCACCATGGCCCAGTTGGGCGCGGCCTGCCGGATCGCGGTGGGCGCGGCCTGCTGCGCCGTCCTCATTTAGGTTTTAGCGGAATAACCTGCCGGTCATTCTGTTAAAATAAAACGATCACAACGAAAAGAAAGGAGGAACACTATGCCTACGTTCAACCAGCTGGTCCGCAAGGGACGCAAGAGCGCCACCTACAAGTCCACCGCCCCCGCCATGCAGTTCGGCCTGAACACCATCAA
>CANQMK010000114.1 GCA_947624895.1 uncultured Oscillospiraceae bacterium
CGACTTCTCCGCCACCGCCCCCATCTCCGGCACCGTCACCTCCTGCACCCTGGTGGAGGGCCAGGAGGTGAAGAGCGGGGACACGGTCATCACCATCGCCAACAACACCACCATGGTGGTCACCATCCAGGTGGACGACCGCAACATCGCCTACGTCAAGCCGGGGATGACGGTGGACCTCCAGAGCAACTGGGACAACGGCGGCTCCTATGTGGGCACCGTCACCAAGATCGACATGTCCCTCTCCGGCGACGCCATGGGCTCCGGCATGACCAACTACCCCGTCACCCTGGAGGTGGACAACGCGGACGGCTCTCTGCTGGAGGGGATGTGGCTGAGCTACTCCTTCGTCACCAGCCAGTCGGACAACTGCATCGTGGTGCCCATGCAGAGCGTGAAGTACATGAGCCTGGAGAACGGGGACACCGCCTCGGTGGTCTTCGTGGAGGCGGACAGCCGCCCGGACAACGCCGTGGACATCGAGCTGCCCGAGCTCATGCCCGGCGAGGCCCCCACCTACCCCTCTGAGTCGGACGGCTTCTACCCCGTGGCGGTGGAGACCGGCCTGTCGGACAGCTACAACGTGGAGATCACCAGCGGCCTGGAGGGCGGGGAGAACGTCTTCGTCAACTACCTGATGGACCAGGCGTGGAGCTAAGAGGTAGGGTATGCTCATCGACATTCGGGACATCTACAAAATCTACAACGAGGGCAAGGAGAGCGAGGTCCGGGCCCTCAACGGGGTGAGCCTTCAGATCGACCGGGGGGAGTTCGTCTCCATCATCGGCCAGTCCGGCTCCGGGAAGTCCACCCTGATGAACATCCTGGGCTGTCTGGACATCCCCACCTACGGGGACTACCACCTGGACGGCACCGACATCACCGAACTCACCGACCGCCAGCTGGCCCACATCCGCAACAAGCAGATCGGCTTCATCTTCCAGGGCTACAACCTCATCCCCGTCCTGGACGCCCGGGAGAACGTGGAGCTGCCCCTGATCTACCAGGGCATGGGCCTGGAGAAGCGCCGGGAGCGGTCCCAGGCGGCGCTGGAGCGGGTGGGGATGCTGGACCGCCAGCACCACCGCCCCGGGGAGATGTCCGGCGGCCAGCAGCAGCGGGTGGCCATCGCCCGGGCCATCGCCACCCACCCCCCCATCATCATGGCCGACGAGCCCACCGGCGCCCTGGACTCCAAGACCGGCCTCCACGTGCTGGAGATCCTCCACTCCCTCCACCAGGACGGCTCCACCGTCATCCTCATCACCCACGACAACTCCATCGCCGCCACCGCTGAGCGGATCGTCCGCCTCTCCGACGGGCAGGTGGTGGCGGACGGGAAGCGAGAGGAGGTCTTTTCGTGAAGATCGGACAGGCGCTGAAGATGGCCTTCAAGTCCCTCTCCACCAAGAAGGCCCGCAGCTTCCTCACCATGCTGGGCATCATCATCGGCCTGGCCGCCGTCATCGCCCTGGTGACCTACGCCCAGGGCCAGAACCTGGCCATCAAGGCCTTCTACGACAGCCAGGGCTCCAACGTCCTCAACGTCACCGCCTACTCCTGGGGCGCCGCGGGGAGCAACACCGCCGCCCAACAGCTCTACGACTACTGCCTGGGCCTGGACGACGTGGTGGGGGTCACCCCCAACGGCAGCGTCTACTCCGACCTGACCATCACCTACGGCGCCAAGACCCTCAGCCGCCAGCGCAACTACGTGAGCATGGGCGGCGGGATGATGGTCTCCGAGGGCGTCTCTGACGAGGACCACTACCCCGACATCCGCCTGGGCAACGACAAGTTCGGCCTGTGCGGGGACTACAAGCTGGCCCGGGGGCGGGAGTTCAACTACCTGGAGGTCCAGAACATGGCCCAGGTGTGCGTCCTGGGGGCGGACACGGCGGAGTATCTCTTCTCCTTCGCCGACCCCATCGACAAGACCATCAACATCAACGGTCTCCCCTTCCGGGTGGTGGGAGTCTACCAGAGCAAGGCCGCCGGGGTGCAGCTGGGCCACAGCGACGACTCCCAGTGGGTGGCCGAGTCCCTGAAGTACCAGGACAAGCTCCTGCTCCTGCCCAGCACCATGACCCGGTACTTCAACAACAACGAGCCCATTGAAAGCTACACCGTCAAGGTCCGCAGCGCCGACGCCGTCAGCGAGGTGGTCACCGAGCTCAACGGCTTCCTGGCCGGGATCATCCCGGAGGGCAGCGGCTTTTACGGCGTGGACAACCCCAGCGGCTACGCCAAGGACCTGGACGAGGCGGACGCCATGCAGCAGCGCTTCCTGGGCATCATTGCCGCCATCTCCCTCATCGTGGCGGGCATCGGCATCATGAACATCATGCTGGTCACCGTCACCGAGCGCACCCGGGAGATCGGCATCCGCAAGGCCATCGGGGCGGAGCGCAGGAGCATCATCGTCCAGTTCCTCATCGAGGCGGTGATGATCTGCGGCATCGGCGGCGTCTTCGGCATCGTCGTGGGCTACGTGGCCACCGCCCTCCTCACCAAAGCCTCCTTCGGCCTGGTCATCATGCCGGGGACGGGCATCACCGTAGGCGCCTTCTTCATCTCCGTGGTCCTGGGCGTGATCTTCGGCCTCTACCCCGCCATCAAGGCCAGCGCCCTCCAGCCGGTGGAGGCCCTGCGGGCGGATTGAACACAGCCGCCCTCCGGGCGAGCAGAGAAAAGGAGTGGTCCTCCATGGGTAAACGTTTCATCGCCGCGCTGGTGTGCGCGGCCACGCTGGCGGGGCTTCTGGCCGCCCCCGCCGCCGCCGCTTTTCCCGACGTGGCCGACCCCCAGCTCAACGAGGCCGTGGAGACCCTGCGGCAGCTGAAGGTCATCGACGGCAAGCCGGACGGCACCTTCGACCCCCAGGGCGTCTTCACCCGGGCGGAGTTCTGCAAGATGGCCCTGGTGGCCCTGGGCCGGGCGGAGGAGGCCCAGCTCAACCAGAACCGGGTCATCTTCACCGACGTCACCGCCGCCCACTGGGCCCTGGGCTACATCAACGCCGCCGCCGCGGTGCGTGAGGGGTCCTCCCCCCTGGTCCAGGGCAAGGGCAACGGCGCCTTCGCCCCCGACGACCCCATCACCGGCGGGGAGGCGGTGACCATCCTCATGCGCAGTCTGGGCTACACCGACGCCGACGTGGGCGGCGTGGGCGGCGTGTGGTACGCCGGGCATATGCTCCGGGCCGGCGACATCGGCCTGCTGGACGGCCTGGAGGCGCTGAAGGGCGGCGACGTCCTCACCCGGGCCCAGGCCGCTCTCCTGTTTGAAAACCTCCTCTACACCCAGCCCAAGGACAGCGAGCCGGTCTTCCTGGAGGCCGTCCTGGGCGGCGAGGTGGGCCAGTCCCAGTTGGTGCTGGAGGTGAAGGGCAAGGCCCTGTCCGCCGGCGGCTGGGCCGCCCAGACCGACCAGGCCAGCTTCGTCACCCTCCGCGCCGACCTGGACCCCGCCCTCCGGGGCAAGCGGTGCAAGCCGGTGCTGGACAAGGAGGGTAACCTCATCGCCCTCCTGGAGGACGAGGACTACACCACCCGCACCGTCCGCGTGGCCTCCGCCGAGGCCCGCTACGTGGTCACCGACAGCGGCGAGCAGATCCTCATCCCCACCGAGACCCCTCTGTGGCGGAGCGGCCAGAGCCAGGAGACCTACGGCTCGGCGTACAAGGAGATCACCTACGGCGCCAACGCCGTCCTCTGCTACGACAAGGCGGACGCCCTGGTGTCCGTCTACCTCCTGGGCCGGGACGAGACGGTGAAGACCGCCGTGGCGAAGGAGGGCAGCGGCCCTTTTGACGCGCTCCTGGACGGGGCCTCCGTCCAGGTCTACCGCAACGGCCTGCCCGCCACCCTGAGCGCCGTGCGCCCCTACGACGTGGGGGAGTACGACAGGCGCGCCGGGGTGCTCAACGTCACCGACCTGAAGCTCACCGGGGTCTATGAGAACGCCGACCCCAGCCCCGTCAGCCCCAACACCATCACCCTCATGGGCCACGCCTTCCCCGTGCTGGACTGCGCCCTGGCCGACCTGACCGGCTACCAGCTGGGCGACCCCATGACCCTCCTGCTCACCGCCGACTACTCGGTGGCCGGGGTGGTCTCCCCCGCCGTCGCCTCCGGCGTGGCCCTGGGCACCGCCGTGGTCACCAAGGGCGAGCCGGACGCCCGCGGGCGGGACACCTTCAACGCCAAGCTCACCCTCCCCTGCGGCATCGTCCTCTCCGGCAGGGTGCAGACCAACTCCAGCCTGATCGCCCAGTTCCCCGGCCGGCTTTACAGCGCCTCCGCCTCCCAGCTGGGCTGGCTGGATCTCTTCCAGGCCCGCTCCTCCTCCGTCTCCGGCGACTGGGACGTGGCCCAGGGCCGCCTGGGGAACGCCGCCGTCTCCCCCCAGGTGGTGGTCTATGACAAGACCGCCACCGGCGCCGTGACCCTGGTGGACCGGGAGGACGTCACCGTGGCCACCGTCCCCGCCCGGAAGATCACCTATCGCCACACCGACAGCGCCGGGGTGGTGGACTACCTGGTGCTGGACGACGTCACCGGCGACTGCTACACCTACGGCCTGGTCACCTTCTCCGCCGCCTCTGGCTCGGCCAGTGACTACAATTATGTAAACCCGACCGTCACCGTCACCAACCGCGCCGGCAGCGTGAAGCTCACCGCCAGCAGCAGCCTCTCCCGGCTGGACAAGGGCTTTCTGGGCATCTCCGCCCCCCTGACCGGGGACAACACCTCCCGCCAGCCCCTCTCCACCGCCTCCCTCCAGGCCCACCAGAACGTCGCCCGGACCGACTTCACCGAGAAGACCGCCACGGTGGACGGCGTGGTCTACCCCCTGTCCGCCACCCTGGACGACTGCTGCTACAACGCCGTGTCCGAGACCTGGTTCCCCTCCCTGGACGCCGCCCTGTCCTACTCCAGCCGCCTCACCGTCTACGTGGACCGCGCCCCCGACCAGGGCGGCAAGGTCCGGCTGGTGGTGGCGGAGTAGCCCTCCCCCGTGCCAGAGCCGGAGGGGCGGCCCCTCCGGCTTTTTTCGTGGGGAAACCCCCTTGACAGATGTGCTATACTGGTATTGTTATCCCTGTTTCGAGGGAGGTGACTCACCGTGGCCCAGGCCAAGCAGGGCAAGCGCGTGGTGGCCAAGAACCCCAAGGCGTACCACGACTATTTCATCGAGGATACCTTTGAGGCCGGGGTGGCCCTGGCGGGCACCGAGGTCAAGTCCATCCGCCTGGGCAACGTGAACCTGAAGGACTCCTTCTGCCTGGTGAAGGACGGCCAGCTCACCCTCCACGGCGTCCACATCTCCCCCTATGAGAAGGGGAACATCTTCAACAAGGAGCCCCGCCGCCCCCGGCAGCTGCTCATGCACAAGCGGGAGATCGCCCGCCTGGGGGCCAAGGCCCAGCAGGAGGGCTACGCCATCATCCCCCTGTCGGTCTACTTCTCCGGCCCCCGGGTGAAGGTGGAGATCGGCCTGGCCAAAGGCAAGAAGCTCTACGACAAGCGGGAGGCCGCCGCCCGGAAGGACGCCAAGCGGGAGATGGACCGGCGGATGAAAGAGAGGAACCGCTAGACAAAGAAAGGAGTGTTGACCATGGCAAACCCCACCTTTACCATCACCATGGAGGACGGCAAGGTCATGTCCGGGGAGCTCTACCCCGACAAGGCCCCCAACTCCGTCCGCAACTTCATCGCCTTGGCCCGGGCCGGGTTCTATGACGGCCTGACCTTCCACCGGGTCATCCCCGGCTTCATGATCCAGGGCGGCTGTCCCCACGGCACCGGCACCGGCGGCCCCGGCTACGCCATCCGGGGGGAGTTCTCCGCCAACGGCTTCGCCCAGAACGACCTCGTCCACGACCGGGGCGTGCTGTCCATGGCCCGGGCCATGTCCCCCAACTCCGCGGGCAGCCAGTTCTTCATCATGGTGGAGAAGGCGCCCCACCTGGACGGCCAGTACGCCGCCTTTGGCCGGGTGACGGAGGGCATGGAGACCGCCGACGCCATCGTCGCCGTCCCCACCGACTTCCAGGACAAGCCCAAGACCCCCCAGCGCATCCAGACCATCACTGTGGACACCCACGGGGAGGACTACCCCGCCCCGGAGAAGGTGTAACGAAGAACTACGTTGTGATCCTCAGCCTATCCCAAGAGGGCGGCGCGCCGCTCTCACATGGGGCCGTACCGGTTTCGACGGGGACGTGGAGGCGGGAATAGCGGGCGGATGCGCCTATCATCCTTAAAATGGGCAACTTATAAATCAAAGAACAACGACAACGTAGTTCTCGCTGCCGCCTAAGGGCCGCAGCCATCCGCGCCGGAGGGGCCACGGGCCGGCAAGGGTGTCATCTTAGTGGCGTCCGTGCGCGCGCAAAGAGTTGAGCGCGCCATGAATCATGACTCTACCGATCCCTCGAGTGTGACGGCTCACGCCTGGGTGAGGGAATGTAAATAACCGTCTGCGCCCGGAGAAGTTCCCGTCAAAGCGTTTTCGGACAGGGGTTCAACTCCCCTCGGCTCCACCATAAGAGAGTTGTACGAACCCCAGATGGGGCGGCGACTGTCGTCCTCACCAATCTGGGCATCGTACTCCTCGCCCCGCTGGAATGCGGGAAATGAAAGAGGCACACATGACGTTTTTGCGTCATGTGTGCCTCTTTCTTTTTTTCTATAACTTATTAAGCTATTTTCTAGCAATTCAAAGCATTTTGCTGA
>CANQMK010000115.1 GCA_947624895.1 uncultured Oscillospiraceae bacterium
CTCACCCAGAAGGGCATCCCCCACAACGTCCTCAACGCCAAGAACCACGAGCGGGAGGCGGAGATCGTGGCCCAGGCGGGCAAGCTGGGGGCGGTCACCGTGGCCACCAACATGGCCGGCCGCGGCACCGACATCATGCTGGGAGGCAACGCGGAGTTCCTGGCCAAGGCGGAGCTGCGCAAGCAGGGCCTCACCGATGAGCTCATCGCCGAGGCCACCGGCTTCGCCGAGACGGACGACCAGGACATCCTCAACGCCCGGGCCGCCTTCGCCCAGGCGGAGGAGAAGTACAAGGCGGAGATCGCCCAGGAGGCCGAACAGGTCCGGGCGGTGGGCGGCCTGTTCATCCTGGGCACCGAGCGCCACGAGTCCCGGCGCATCGACAACCAGCTCCGGGGCCGGTCGGGCCGCCAGGGCGACCCCGGCGAGAGCCGCTTCTTCCTCTCCCTGGAGGACGACATCATGCGCCTCTTCGGCTCGGAGCGGGTGATGAACATGATGGAGACCCTGGGGGTGGACGAGGACACCCCCATCGAGCAGAAGATGCTCACCGGGGCCATCGAGTCGGCCCAGAAGCGGGTGGAGTCCAAGAACTTCCTCACCCGGAAGACGGTGTTGGAGTACGACGACGTGATGAACACCCAGCGGGAGGTCATCTACAAACAGCGCCGGGAGGTGCTGGACGGGAAGGACCTGGCCGAGTCGGTTTCCACCATGCTCCAGAACGTCATCTCCCGCCAGGTGCTGGGTCACCCCATCCAGACGGGGGCCTACACCGCCCAGGACTACGCCGCCATCACCGCCCCCTTCCGGGGGGTGTTCCTGGACCCCGCCGCCCCCGCCCCCTCCGACCAGGACCTGGCCGGGACGACCGCCCAGGGGCTGATCGACGACCTGCTGGAGAAGGCCAAGGCCCGCTACGCCCAGCGGGAGGCGGAGTTTGGCAGCCAGCTCATGCGGGAGCTGGAGCGGGTGGTGATGCTCCGGGTGGTGGACGAGTACTGGATGGACCACCTGGACGCCATGACCGAGCTGCGCCAGGGCATCGGCCTGCGGGCCTACGGCCAGACCGACCCCAAGGTGGAGTACAAGCGGGAGGGCTACGAGATGTTCGAGGCCATGGTGGCCGCCATCCAGGAGGAGACGGTGCGCCGGCTGTTCCTGGTCCAGGTCCGGCGGGACCAGGAGGTGAAGCGGGAGCGGGTGGCCAAGGTCACCGGGGAGTCCGGCGCCTCCGACGGCACGGTGAAGGCCCAGCCCAAGCGGGCGGAGGCCAAGATCGGCCGGAACGACCCCTGCCCCTGCGGCAGCGGGCTGAAGTGGAAGAAATGCACCTGCAAGGAGTACCACCCGGACCAGGGCTGATCCGCCCGCCGGAGGCGACTACTTGCCGTATTAGGAGGCACATTTGATTACAAAACGTGTTCGCTCGCTGGAATATCTCGCCTCCCCGTTGCTGGACACGCCCCACGGGTTTTCCACCCGCCTGGGCGGGGTGTCCGGGGGGCATCTGTCGTCCCTGAACCTGGGGTGCCACCGGGGGGACGAGGACGAGAACCTCCGGGAGAACTACCGCCGCTTCTGCGCCGTCCTGGGCGCGGGGACGGACAGCCTGGTGATGACCCACCAGGTCCACGGGACCGCCGTCCGGGCGGTGACCGAGGCGGACCGGAAGGCCGACGTGCTGGACCCCACCCCCTTTGACGCCGACGGCCTGACCACCGACCGCCCCGACGTGACGCTGGTGGTCTTCTCCGCCGACTGCGTGCCCATCCTCCTCTACGACCCGGTCCGCCGGGCGGTGGGGGCCTGCCACGCCGGGTGGCGGGGCACCGCCGGGGCCATCGCCGGGGTGACGGTGGCGGCCATGGCGGAGCGCTACGGCTGTCGCCCGGGGGACATCCGGGCGGCCATCGGCCCGGCCATCGGCCCGTGCTGTTTTGAGACGGACGACGACGTGCCCCAGGCCATGGAGGCCGCCCTGGGGCCCATCGCCCGGCCCTACATGACCCGTTCGGGGGAGAAGTGGCACGTGGACCTGAAGGCCATCGACCGGGCGGTGCTGTTGGAGTCCGGGCTGGCCCCGGAGCACATCGACGTGAGCGGCGCGTGCACCTGTTGTGAGCACCAGCGTTTCTGGTCCCACCGCCACACCGGCGGCCTCCGGGGCAGCCAGGCGGCGGCCATCCGCATGGAGGCCGTGGGATGAGCGCCCGGCGGACGGCCCTGGCCCTGCTGTTGGCCCTGGCCCTGACCCTCTCCGGCTGTGGCCGGGAGGGGGCGGAGCCCACCCCCGCCCCCTCGCCCTCCCCCAGCCAGGGGGCGGAGCCCAGCGCGGCGGTGACCCCCCCGCCCCAGGAGGGGCGGGCCTTCACCCTGCCCCTGGACCCGGCGGGGGGCTGGGACCCCTACGCGGGGAGCCGGAGCGGCAATATGTCCCTGGCCCCCCTGCTCTACGAGAGTCTGTTTGAACTGGACAGCGCCTTCGCCTGGAGCCCGTTGCTGGCCCAGGGGGCCACGGTCTCCGAGGACGGGCTGGTGTGGACGGTGACCCTCCGGGCGGGGGTGACCTTCTCCAACGGCCAGGCCCTGGACAGCGGCAGCGCGGCCCAGGCGATCGAGGCCGCCCGGGGGCCGGGGAGCGTCTACGCCGCCCGCCTGGCGGCGGTGCGGAGCGTGGCGGCCCCGGACGAGGCCACCCTGACCTTCACCCTGGCCGCGCCCAACGCCCGCTTTCCCGCCCTGCTGGACTTCCCCATCGCCCTGACCGACGGCGCGGGGACGTGGGGCACCGGCCCCTACGTCCTCCAGGGGGACCGGCTGACCGCCCGGAGCGACTGGTGGCGGGGCCTGTCCCTGCCCCTGGAGGAGATCCCCCTGCTGGAGGCGGGGGACGGGGAGGCGCTGGTGACCGCCTTCAACGAGGGGCGGCTGTCCCTGGCCGCCGGGGACCCCACCGGCTCGGACGCCCTGGGCTACGCCGGGAGCTACCAGAGCTGGGAGTACCCCACCTCCAACCTGCTCTACCTGGGCTTCCAGTGCGCCCGGGGGCCGGGGCGGTCCGCCGGGTTCCGCCGGGGGGTGAGCCTGGCCCTGGACCGGCAGGCCCTGGTGAGCCAGGTGCTGGGCGGCCACGCCACCGCCGCGGCCCTGCCCGTCCCCGCCGCCAGCGCCCTCTATGACCAGGCCCAGGCCGCCGCCCAGACCCTCACCGGGGACCTGGCCTCCGCCGCCCAGGCCCTGGACCAGGCGGGCTATCCCGCCGGGGAGGACGGCGCGCGCCTGAGCGGGCGCGCGGTGGCGCTGGTGGTGAACTCGGACAACGTGTACAAGGCCCGCCTGGCCCAGGCGGTGGCCGACACCCTGGGCCAACTGGGCCTGACCGTCCAGGTGCGGACCCTCTCCTGGGAGGCGTACAAGACGGCGCTGGAGGAGGGGGACTTCGACCTCTACCTGGGGGAGTGCCGCCTGACGGGGGACCTGGACCCCAGCCCCTTCCTCACCCGGGACAGCGGCCTGTGCTACGGCGGTTTCTCCGACGGGGCGCTGACCCAGGCCCTCTGGGCGGCCCGGCAGTCGGGGGAGTGGACGGACTTCTACGACCGGTGGGCCCAGCAGGTCCCCCTGGCCGCCATCTGCTTCAAAAACGCCCAGCTTTTGACCCAGTGGGGCCAGGTGGAGGGGGCGGACCCCACCCAGGGGAACCTGTTCCACCGGCTGGAGAACTGGAAGATCGGATAACACGCGCCGGGAGGCGAGGGGGAGAAAGATATGGTATTTCGCTGTTACGTAGAGAAAAAACCGGGCTTCGACGTGGAGGCCCAGGCCCTGTGCCGGGACCTGGCCCAGCAGTTGGGCCTGGCGGGTCTGACCGGGGTGCGGGCGCTGAAGCGCTACGACGTGGAGGGTCTGAGCCGGGAGGATTTTGAGCGCGCCAAGGCCATCGTCTTCGCCGAGCCCCAGGTGGACATGGTCTACGACGAGGCCCTGCCCCCGGTGGACGGACCGGCGGAGGTGGTGCCCATCGAGGCCCTCCCCGGCCAGTTCGACCAGCGGGCGGACTCCGCCTGCCAGTGCGTCCAGATGCTCACCGGCGGGGAGCGCCCCCTGGTGCGCTGCGCGGACGTCTACCTCCTCCAGGGGACGTTGACCCCGGCGCAGGTGGAGGCGGTGTGGGGCTATCTGCTCAACCCGGTGGAGTGCCGCCGGGCCTCCCTGGACAAGCCCGCCACCCTGGCCCAGACCTACCCCGAGCCCCCCGACGTGCCCACGGTGGCGGGCTTCCGGGACAAGAGCGGGGCGGAGCTGGCGGCCCTTTTGAAGGAGATGGGCCTTGCCATGGACCTGGAGGACCTGAAATTCCTCCAGCGCTACTTCCAGGAGGAGGGCCGGGACCCCACCGTCACTGAGATCCGGGTGGTGGACACCTACTGGTCCGACCACTGCCGCCACACCACCTTCTCCACCCACCTGGAGGGGGTGGACATCGCCGACCCCGCGGTGCGGGAGGCCTACGGGCGGTATCTGGCCGCCCGGGAGGAGGTCTACGGCCCGGAGAAGGCCGCCGCCCGGCCCCAGACGCTGATGGACATCGCCACCATCGCCGCCAAGGCGCTGAAGAAGCGGGGCCTCCTCCCGGAGTTGGACGAGAGCGAGGAGATCAACGCCTGCTCCATCCAGGTCTCCGCCCCGGTGGACGGGGCGGAGGAGCCCTGGCTGTTGATGTTCAAAAACGAGACCCACAACCACCCCACCGAGATCGAGCCCTTCGGCGGGGCGGCCACCTGCATCGGCGGGTGCATCCGGGACCCCCTGTCCGGTCGGGCGTATGTCCACCAGGCCATGCGGGTCACCGGCTGCGGCGACCCCCGGACCCCCATCGGCGAGACCCTGCCCGGCAAGCTGCCCCAGCGCAAGCTGTGCCAGACGGCGGCGGCGGGCTACTCCAGCTACGGCAACCAGATCGGCCTGGCCACCGGGCTGGTGGACGAGCTGTACCACCCCGGCTACATCGCCAAGCACCTGGAGTGCGGTGTGGTGGTGGGGGCGGCCCCGGCGGCCAACGTCCGCCGGGAGCGGCCCGCGCCGGGGGACGTGGTCATCCTCCTGGGGGGCCGCACAGGCCGGGACGGCATCGGCGGAGCCACCGGCTCCAGCAAGAGCCACGACCTGAAGAGCCTGGACACCATGGCCTCTGAGGTGCAGAAGGGCAACGCCCCGGAGGAGCGGAAGATCCAGCGGCTGTTCCGGGACGGCCAGGTGACCCGGCTCATCAAGCGGTGCAACGACTTCGGCGCCGGGGGCGTCTCCGTGGCCATCGGCGAGCTGGCCGACGGGCTGGAGATCGACCTGGACGCGGTGCGGAAGAAATACGACGGCCTGGACGGCACCGAGCTTGCCATTTCCGAGTCCCAGGAGCGCATGGCGGTGGTGGTGGCCCCCCAGGACGAGGCGGCCTTCATCGCCGCGGCGGAGCGGGAAAATCTGGAGGCGTACCGGGTGGCGGTGGTCACCGAAACGCCCCGGATGGTGATGACCTGGCGGGGCAGAACGGTGGCCGACCTGTCCCGGGCCTTTTTGAACACCAACGGGGCGGTGAAGACCGCCAAGGTCCGGGTGGAGGCGGTGGACCGGGCGGGGCTTGAGGCCCCCCTGTTCCACGACCTGCGGGAGATGGCGGGGAGCCTGAAGTGCGCCTCCCGCCGGGGCCTGGCGGAGCGGTTCGACTCCACCATCGGGGCGGCCAGCGTGCTGGCCCCCTTCGGCGGGGCCACCCAGCGCACCCCCCAGCAGACCATGGCCGCCCTCTTCCCGGTGGAGCCGGGGCGGGAGACGGACCAGGCCAGCGTCATGGCCTACGGCTGTGACCCGGACGCCCTGTCCGCCGACCCCTACGCCGGGGCCCACAGCGCCGTGGTCACCTCCGTCGCCAAGCTGGTGGCCGCCGGGGCGGACTACAAGGACGTCTACCTCACCCTCCAGGAGTTCTTCGAGAAGCTCCGGGACGACCCGGCCCGGTGGGGCAAGCCCTTCGCCGCCCTGCTGGGGGCGCTGACCGCCCAGCTGGAGCTGGGGCGGGCCGCCATCGGGGGCAAGGACTCCATGTCCGGGTCCTTCCTGGACCTGGACGTGCCCCCCACCCTCCTCTCCTTCGCCATCGCCCCCATCCGGGCCGGGGCGGTGATCTCCAACGAGTTCAAAGCGCCGGGGCACCCGGTGTACCGCTTCGTCGCCCATGGCGATCAGGGGTGGAAGGACCAATGGGAGCGGTTCCACGACCTGTGCCGCAAAGGGGTGGTGCAGGCCGCCTGGGCGGTGGAGCGGGGCCTGGCCGAGGGCGTGATGAAAATGTCCTTCGGCAACCGGATCGGCTTCCGGGCGGAGGGGGACGGGGACATTCCCTGGTACGTCCCCTGCCCCGGGATGCTCCTGGCGGAGTTGAGCCGGGAGGTGGACCTGCCCGACGTGGAGCGGCTCGGCGTGACCACCGCCGAGCCGGCGATCGACCTGGGGGACGAGCGGGCCGATATTGATGAATTGCTGGCCCTGAACGAGGGGGTCTTGGAGGACATCTACCCCAACCGGGCGGGGGAGCGCCAGACGGTGGCGCCCATTTCCTGGGACAAGCCCAGCCCCCTGGTGGCCAAGCACAAGGTGGCCCGGCCCCGGGCGGTCATCCCCGTCTTCCCCGGCACCAACTGCGAGCTGGACA
>CANQMK010000116.1 GCA_947624895.1 uncultured Oscillospiraceae bacterium
ATATTGTGGAGCCGGTCGCAGATCTTGATGAGGATGACCCGGATGTCCTTGCTCATGGCCATGAGCATCTTGCGCAGGTTCTCCATCTGCTCCTCTTCCTTGCTCACGTACTGCATCCGGGTGAGCTTGGTGACCCCCTCCACGATGTCCGCCACGGTGGCGCCGAAGAGCTTGGCGATCTCCTCGTGGGTGGAGCGGGTGTCCTCGATGCAGTCGTGGAGCAGGGCGGCGATGATGGCGTCCTCGTCCAGCTCCAGCTCCGCCACGATGATGGCCACGTGGATGGGGTGGATGATATAGGGCTCCCCGGACTTGCGCAGCTGGCCCTCATGCTGGTCCCGGGCGTAGAGGAAGGCCCGCTCCAGCCGGGCCAGGTCGGCGTGGGGGCTGTACGCGGCGACCTTGTCCGCCAGGGTCCGATATTCTTCCATGATCGCGTCCATAGCCATCCCTCCTTGGGAGTTGGCCGCCCGGAGGCGGCGAAAAACAGGTCAGCGCCCGGCGGCCCAGGCGTGGAGCTGGACCAGGATGGGGCTGGCCTCCAGCTCCACCTTGCCCCCGTGGGGCAGCACCGTCACCCGCAGGTCCTCCCGGCGGCCCTCCAGGGCGATGAGCCCCCGCTCCTGGAACACCTCCAGGCCGATCTGGGTGCGGCACAGGCTCTCCTCCGCCCCCGACCACTGGGCACAGCCCCGGGTCACGCTCCCCAGGTTGTCCACCACCGTGCCCCCCTGGGCCCGGAGGTAGCGCCACAGCCCCTCAAACTCCACCCGGCTGGGGATGAGGGCCTGGGCCTCCAGGGCGGTGAGGGGTCGGCCAGAGCGGTACTTGCGCAAAATGCTCCGGTCCCGCTGGTAGGAGCAGGGGGTGGGGCGCAGGTCCTGGATCACCAGCTGGACGCTCCGCCGCCCCCGGAAGTCGTTGATCTGGGGGGTGAAGGCCAGGTCCACCCGGTCCTCCTCCTGGAACTCCCACCCCTCCTGGGGGCAGGAGAAGAAGATGCCCGGCAGGCGCTGAGCCTTACAGCGCAGGTAGAGGCGCATATGCTTCCCGTCCTGGCCCACCCGGTTCATGTTCAACAGCACCGCCCGGGGCAGGGTGAACACCGGCTTGGGGTTCCCCGCCCCGAAGGGCTCCAGCCGCTCCAGGGCCTCCACCGCCTGGGGGGTGAGGGCCTCCGCGTCGGGCAGGGCCACGTCCACCCGGAGGCTCACCGGGTGGTCCGGCCCCCGGTTCTCCCGCGTCCAGCGGTCCAGCCGGTCCCGGAGGGCGGGGATGTTCTCCTCCCGCACGGTGAACCCGGCGGCCATGGCGTGGCCCCCGAAGCCCTCCAGCAGGTCCTGGGCGCTCTGCAGGGCCTCGAAGACGGACAGCTCCCCCGCGCTCCGGCAGGAGCCCTTGCCCATGCCCTCCTGGAGGGAGATCATGAAGGCGGGCTTCTGGAAGCGCTCGGCCAGGCGGGAGGCCACGATGCCCACCACCCCCTGGTGCCAGCCCTCCCCGGCCAGGACGATGGCCCCGGCCCCGGCGGTCTCCGCCTCCACCCGCGCCACGCAGCTGTCGAAGATCTCCCCCTCCAGCGCCTGGCGGCGGCGGTTCAGCTCGCACAGCTCCTGGGCCAGGGGCATGGCCTGGGCCAGGTCCCGGCTCAACAGCAGGTCCATGGCCACCTGGGTCACCCCCAGTCGGCCCGCGGCGTTGATCCGGGGGGCCAGGGTGTAGCCCAGGGTGACGGCGCTCACCTTCTCCTCCGCCCCCGCCGCCTCCAGCAGGGCCTGGAGCCCCGGACGGGGCACGGCGTTGAGCGCCTTCAGCCCCCGGGCGACGATGGCCCGGTTCTCGTCCACCAGCGGCATCACGTCCGCCACCGTCCCCAGGGCGGCCAGGTCGGCGTAGTCGTCCAGCCTGGCCCCCATAGCCATGGCCAGCTTCAGCGCCACCCCCACCCCGGCCAGGCCGTCGAAGGGGTAGGGGCAGTCGGGGCGGTGGGGGTCCACCACCGCCACCGCGTCGGGCAGGGTCTCCTTGCAGGCGTGGTGGTCGGTGACGATCACCTCCAGCCCGATGTCCTTGGCGTACTCCACCTCGTCCACGGCGGTGATGCCGCAGTCCACGGTGACCACCACCTTGGCCCCCTGGACCCGCAGGGCGTCCAGCCCCGCCCGGTTCAGGCCGTAGCCGTCCTCCAGACGGCGGGGGATGTAGTAGACCACCTGGCCCCCCCGGCGGCGGAGGAAGTCGTAGAGCAGGCAGGTGGCGGTGACCCCGTCCACGTCGTAGTCCCCGTAGACGGCGATCCGCTCCCCCGCCGCCAGCGCCCGCTCCAGCCGGGCGGCGGCGGCGGACAGGTCCCGCATGGCCGCCGGGTCGTGGAGCAGGCCCTCGTCCGTGCGCAGAAAGGCCCGGGCCGCCCCCTCGTCCACGATCCCCCGGGCGGCCAGCACCAGCCGCACCAGGTCCGGCTGACCTCCCGCCTTGGAGGCGGGGATCGCCGCCTCCCATTTTTCGTATTTCATAGTCCTCTCCCGGCGGCGGCCAAGGCCCCCGCATTTTAAAAATTTTCCCTATTGTATCATCAATTTTACAGGATTGCAAGGGAGGGCGCGGGGCCTTGACTTTTTGGGGCGGGCGTGATATCATCCCTAGTTGAAAACTGGCGCCGACGGAGACGCGGCCCTCCACCTCCCGCCCAGAGAGAGGCCCCCTGTGCTGCAAGGGCCTTACGGGACGGATCGCCGTCACCACTCCCGAGCCGCCCGGGACGACCGGGCCGGGACCCTCCCGTTACCGGGGGACACAAGCGGCGGGGCGCGCCCCGCAAGCAGGGTGGAACCGTGGGGCAGACCGCCTCACCCCTGGACCTGGCAGGGGTGGGGCGTTTTTTCTCCTCTCCCCGAATACAAGGAGGAATTTTTATGGCCGACGAAAACAATCAGTATTCCTTTGACAACGAGCAGTACCGCAAGACCTACTGGCACACCTGCTCCCACATCATGGCCCAGGCGGTGAAGCGGCTGTGGCCGGAGGTGAAGCTGGCCATCGGCCCCGCCATCGACGAGGGCTGGTACTACGACATGGACGCCCCCTTCGCCTTCACCCCGGAGCACCTGGCGCAGATCGAGGCGGAGATGCGGAATATCTGCAAGGAGAAGCTGAAGCTGGAGCGGTTCGAGCTGCCCCGGGCGGAGGCCCTGGCCCTCATGGAGGGGAAGGGCGAGCCCTACAAGGTGGAGCTCATCCAGGACCTGCCGGAGGGGGAAGTCATCTCCTTCTACAAACAGGGGGAGTTCACCGACCTGTGCGCCGGGCCCCACCTGGACTCCACCGGCCGGGTGAAGGGCAACGCCCTGAAGCTCACCGCCTGCAACGCCGCCTATTGGCGGGGGGACGCCTCCCGCCAGACCCTCCAGCGCATCTACGGCGTGGCCTTCCCCAAGAAGGAGGACCTGGACGCCTATGTGGAGCGCATCGAGGAGGCCAAGCGCCGGGACCACCGGAAGCTGGGCAAGGAGCTGGGCCTCTTTATGCTCCGGGACGAGGGCCCCGGCTTCCCCTTCTTCCTGCCCAAGGGGATGGTCCTGCGCAACACCCTGCTGGACTACTGGCACCGGGTCCACAAGAAGTACGGCTACCAGGAGATCTCCACCCCCATCATGCTCAACCGCCAGCTGTGGGAGCGCTCCGGCCACTGGGACCACTATAAGAATAATATGTACACCACCGTCATCGACGACACCGATTTCGCCGTCAAGCCCATGAACTGCCCCGGCGGGATGCTGGTCTACGCCAGCGAGCCCCACTCCTACCGGGAACTGCCCCTGCGGATGGCGGAGCTGGGCCTGGTCCACCGCCACGAGCTCTCCGGCGCCCTCCACGGCCTGTTCCGGGTGCGCTGTTTCACCCAGGACGACGCCCACGTGTTCATGACCCGGGACCAGATGAAGGACGTGATCCAGGAGACGGTGCGCCTCTTCGACGAGGTGTACTCCACCTTCGGCCTGAGCTACGAGATCGAGCTGTCCACCATGCCGGAGGACCACATCGGCACGGAGGAGGAGTGGGCGCGCAACCAGGACATCCTCAAGGCCGCCATCACCGACATGGGCAAGACCTACACCGTCAACGAGGGGGACGGCGCCTTCTACGGCCCCAAGCTGGACTTCCACCTGGCTGACTCCCTGGGCCGCACCTGGCAGTGCGGCACCATCCAGCTGGACAGCCAGCTGCCTGAGCGCTTCGAGCTGGAGTACGTGGGGGAGGACGGGGAGCGCCACCGCCCGGTGATGATCCACCGGGTGGTGCTGGGCTCCATCGAGCGGTTCATCGGCGTCATCACCGAGCACTTCGCCGGGGCCTTCCCCGCCTGGCTGGCCCCGGTGCAGGTGAAGCTCCTCACCATCACCGACCGCTCCGACGACTACGCCCGCCAGGTGGCCCAGGCCCTGGACGAGGCGGGCTTCCGGGTGGAGCTGGACCTGCGCAACGAGAAGATCGGCAAGAAGATCCGGGAGGCCCAGCTCCTGAAGGTGCCCTATATGCTGGTGGTGGGGGACCGGGACGTGGAGAACCACACCGTCTCCGTCCGCCACCGCTCCGGGGAGGACCAGGGGGCCATGCCCCTGGAGCAGTTCCTGGCCCAGCTGGAAGACGAGGTCAAGACCATGGCCATCCGCTGACCCGCGGAACCCACAGCCGCCCGGCGTTTGCCGGGCGGCTTTTTTGTGGGCGGGGGCCTGTTTTCCCCTGGAAGAAATTCAAAAATGTCACGTAATTTCGTCACACTTTTGACACAACTGGCGGGTATCCTGAAGCTGTCAGTTCAAGCGAAACCGCGAAGGAGCGATCAACATGTATTACAGTGACTACAACCGTCCCCCCCGTCCGGACAGCGACTACCAAGTCGCCCCGCCCGAGCCCCCCGCGCCTCCCGCCCCGGCCCCCAAGCGGACCAGGCGGTGGCCCAAGGTGCTGGCCCTGGTGCTGTGCTGCGCCCTGGTGGGCGGCGGCGCGGGGGTGGGCGGCGCCCTGCTGGCCCAGCGGGCCGGGTCCATGGCCGCCGCCCTCTCCGGCGGCACCGTCATCTACCAGGGCACCACGCCCGCGGTGGTGACCCTCTCCCAGCCGGAGGAGGGCAAGCTGCTCACCCCGTCGGAGGTGTACGCCTCCAACGTGGACTCGGTGGTGGGCATCTTCACCCGGGACGCCACCAACGTCTGGGGCCAGACGGTGGCCCGCCCCGCCACCGGCACCGGCTTCGTCATCTCTCAGGACGGCTACATCCTCACCAACTTCCACGTGGTGGATGACGCCCCCACCATCTCCGTCCAGTTCAAGGACGGGACCAACTACCCCGCCACCCTGGTGGGGTATGAGGAGGACCTGGACGTGGCGGTGCTGAAGGTGGAGGCCCAGGGCCTCACCCCCGTGCGCCTGGGCTCCTCCTCCGAGCTGGTGGTGGGCCAGGACGTGGTGGCCATCGGCAACCCCCTGGGGGAGCTGACCTTCAGCGAGACCAGCGGCATCATTTCCGCCCTGGACAAGCCGGTGACCACCTCGGAGGGGGTGGTGATGAACCTGCTCCAGACGGACACCGCCCTCAACTCCGGGAACTCCGGCGGCCCGCTGTTCAACCTCTACGGCCAAGTGGTGGGCATCACCAACTCCAAATACTCCAACAACGGCTCCACCCAGACCGCCATTGAGGGCATCGGCTTCGCCGTCCCCATCGACGACGTGAAGTCCGTCCTCACCGACCTGATCGAGCGGGGCTACGTCACCGGTAAGCCCTACGCGGGCGTCTCCCTCTCCACCGCCAACGCCACCGAGGCCGCCCGGTATGGCCGCTCCGGCGGGGCCTATGTCCAGAGCGTGGTGTCCGGCTCCGCCGCCGACAAGGCGGGCCTGCGCCAGGGGGACATCATCACCGCCATGGACGACCAGCCCATCGACGGCCAGCCCGCCTTCCTGGCCGCCCGGGACGCCCACAAGGCCGGGGACACCGTCACCCTCACCGTGGACCGGGAGGCCAAGCTCATCACCCTCACCCTCACCTTTGACGAGGCCACCCCGGACAACCAGAGCGCCTCCCAGAGCCAGAGCGGCCAGAACTCCGGCGGCCAGAGTTCCAGCGGCGGCCAGAGCGGCGGCTACGTCATCGACCCCTTCAGCTGGTTCGGCTGGTAAAGGCCGCGCCACGCATATGCCAAAGGCCTCCGGGACTCCCCCGGAGGCCTTTTGCGCGCGGGGGCGCGATCTCTTGCGAGGCGCGGTGCGTCTGCTGTGTCTTTCAGGGATAGGCGCGGTGCATCTGCTGTCTCAGGCGGGGGCGGGTGGGCTTTTGGCTTCCAGTGGCGGGGCTGGACAACGTCGTGCGGACGCAATTCCCTCTCGCCTCCCCCTTTGGGGGAGGTGGCGCCGCGCAAGCGGCGTCGGAGAGGGCGTCGATGCAGGCGCCTCCGGAGGGGGTCTGTACTTCCTGCCAAGGGCAGGAGGGCGGCCGCCTCCCGGCGGGGGCCAAACCCATTTTCTTTTTCTTTGCGAAGAAAAAGAAAACGGTTTTGGATGCCAAAAGAA
>CANQMK010000117.1 GCA_947624895.1 uncultured Oscillospiraceae bacterium
GGGGTGACGGTGACCTTGACGATGTCGCTCTGGCTGGGGATGTCGTACATGATCTGGGTCATGACCCCCTCCAGCACCGCCCGGAGGCCCCGGGCGCCGATCCCCCGCTCCAGCGCCGCGTCGGCGGCGGCCTCCAGGGCCTCGGGCTGGAACTCCAGTTGCACGTCGTCATAGCGCAGGAGTTTCTGATACTGCTTGACCAGGGCGTTCCTGGGCTTGGTGAGGATATCCACCAGCTGGCCCCGGTCCAGGGCCTGCACGGTGGCCACCACCGGCAGACGGCCCACCAGCTCCGGGATGATGCCGAACTTCAGCAGGTCGTGGGGCTGGACCTCCCGGAGGAGGTTGGCCCGCTCCCGCTCCCGCTTGGTGGGGATCTGGGCGCCGAAGCCGATGGTCTTGCGGTCCAGGCGGTTCTCGATGATCTTCTCGATGCCGTCAAAGGCGCCGCCGCAGATGAAGAGGATGTTCCGGGTGTCCACCTGGATGAACTCCTGGTGGGGGTGCTTCCGCCCCCCCTGGGGCGGGACGTTGGCCACCGTGCCCTCCAGGATCTTCAACAGCGCCTGCTGCACCCCCTCCCCGGACACGTCCCGGGTGATGGAGGTGTTCTCGCTCTTCCGGGCGATCTTGTCGATCTCGTCCACGTAGATGATGCCCCGCTGGGCCAGCTCCACGTCGTAGTCGGCGGCCTGGACCAGGCGCAGGAGGATGTTCTCCACGTCGTCGCCCACGTAACCGGCCTCGGTGAGGGTGGTGGCGTCGGCGATGGCGAAGGGGACCTTGAGGACCCGGGCCAGGGTCTGGGCGAACATGGTCTTGCCGCAGCCGGTGGGGCCCATGAGGAGGATGTTGCTCTTCTGCAGCTCCACGTCGTCGTCCTCGCCGCCCAGGTAGACCCGCTTATAGTGGTTATACACCGCCACGGACAGGGCCACTTTGGCCTCCTCCTGGCCGATGATATACTCGTCCAGCACCGCGTGGATCTCCTGGGGGGTGGGGATGGACTCCAGGCTCTGCTCCTCCGGGAGATGGACCTGCTCGTCCTCGATGCCGTCCTCCTCCAGGATGCTCATGCACAGGTGGATGCACTCGTTGCAGATATACGCGCCGGGTCCGGCGATGATGCGGCTGACCTGCTCCTGGGGCTTGCCGCAGAAGGAGCAGCGGATATTTTCTTGCTTGGGCATGGTATCACCTCAAAAAAGGGCTGGGCTTACTCCCGGTTCGTGATGACCTTGTCGATGAGGCCGAACTGAAGGGCCTCCTCGGCGGTCATGAAGTTGTCCCGCTCGCAGGCGGCGGTGACCTCCTCCACGCTCTTGCCGGTGTTGGCCGCCAGGATGGTGTTCATCCGCTTCTTGATGACCTCAAAGCGCTTGAGGTGGATGGCCATGTCGGTGACCTGGCCCTGGGTCCCGGCGGAGGGCTGGTGGATCATGATCTCGGCGTTGGGCAGGGCGAAGCGCTTCCCCTTGGCCCCCGCGGAGAGGAGGAAGGCGGCCATGGACGCCCCCAGGCCGATGCAGATGGTGGACACGTCGCACTTGATATACTGCATGGTGTCGTAGATGGCCATGCCGTCGGTGATGGAGCCGCCGGGGCTGTTGATGTAGAACTGGATGTCCTTCTCCGGGTCCTGGGCCTCCAAAAACAGGAGCTGGGCCACCACCACGCTGGCGGTGGCGGCGTTGACCTCCTCGCTGAGCATGACGATGCGGTCGTTGAGCAGGCGGGAGAAGATATCGTAGGACCGCTCGCCCCGGTTGGTCTGCTCGATGACGTAAGGAATGAGAGGCATAGTTGGCATTCTCCTTTGCGAAAAATGGGTGCGGGACAGTATTACACGAAAGTATAACCCTGCCCCGCGTCGGTTATTCCCCTGGTTACTTCTCTTCCTCGGCCTTCTTGGGCGCCGCCTTCTTGGCCGCCGGTTTCTTGGCGGCGGGCTTCTTCTCGGCGCTCTTCTCGCCCTCCACCTTCTTGGCCGCCGGCTTCTTGCTCTCGGACTTCTTGGCGGGGGCCTTGCCGTCCTTGGCGTTGTCCAGGACGAACTGGGACGCCTTCTTCAGCATCAGGTCCCGCTCCAGGTCCTCCTCGGCCACGGCCAGCTTGACCTTCTCCACGTCCATCTCGTACTCCTTGGCCAGGCGCTCGTACTCCTCCGCCTTCTCCTGGTCGGAGACGGTCAGCCCCTCGGCCTTGGCCACCGCCTCCAGGGCCAGCTCGTTGATGACCCGCCGCTTGGCGCCCACCATGGCCTCCGCCCGGAGGGCCTCCACGCTCAGACCCATCATGGACAGGTACTGCTCAAAGGGGATGCCCTGGCTCTGGACCCGCCGGGCGTAGTCCTCCATCAGCCGGTCCGCCTCCTGCTCGATGATGGCGTCCGCCACGTCCGCCTCGGTGTTCTCAATGAGCTGGTCGGTGATGGCCCGCTCGAAGTCGGACTTGGCCTGGCTCTCCCGGCGGGCTTTCAGCTTCTCCCCCAGGTCCTTGCGCAGGTCGGCCAGGGTGTCGAACTCGGAGACGTCCTTGGCGAACTCGTCGTCCAGCTCGGGCTTCTGGGGCTCCTTGACCTCCTGGACCTTGACTTTGAAGACCACGGGCTTGCCGGCCAACTCCGGGGTGTAGTCCTCCGGGAAGGTCACGTCCAGGTCCTTCTCCTCCCCGGCCTTCATGCCGATGACGCCGTCCTCAAAGCCGGGGATGAAGGTGCCGGAGCCCAGCTCCAGGCTGAAGTTCTCCCCCTTGCCCCCCTCGAAGGGCACGCCGTTGTCAAAGCCCTCGAAGTCGATGACGGCGGTGTCGCCCCGCTTGGCCTTGCGCTTCACCGCCACCAGGCGGGTGGCCCGCTGGATGTAGGGGGTCAGCTCGTTGTCGATGTCCGCCTCGGTGACCTCGGCGGCGGTCTTGGGGGCGGTGAGGCCCTTATAGGCGCCCAGCTTCACCTCCGGCTTCAGCGCCACGACGGCCTTGAAGGTGAAGCCCTCCTTGCCCACGCTGGTGACCTCGATCTTGGGGTAGGCGGCGGGCTGGAGCTCCTCCTGCTTCACCGCCTCCTCATAGGCCGTGGGGTAGAGGTCCTGCACCGCGTCCTCGTAAAAGACGCCCGCGCCGTACATGGACTCCACGATCTTCCGGGGGGCCTTGCCCTTGCGGAAGCCGGGGATGCTGATGTTCTTGCGCCGACGCAGGTAGACCTTGTTCACCGCCTCGTCAAAGGTCTGGGCGTCTACCTCGATGACCAGCTCTACCGTGTTGTGCTCGCCTTGGGTCTTACTTGTTACCTTCATGTTTCTGTTTCCTCCTGTTGGGCCGCGACCCCTTGTCACAGCGAAACTGGGCCGCAACAGGCCCGCAACGCTACCATTCTAACAGATACGGGAAAAAAATGCCACCCTTTTTTCCCCTCAGTCCAAAATTTTTTCCGGGGCGAACCCCAGATAGTCCGCCGACACCATCCGATAGTCCACCCCGCCCGCCTCGCCCTGGATGGCCAGCTTGTGGGCGGGGCCGTGCAAATGGCCGTAAAAGCACCGGGAGACCCGGTATTTTTCCAGCAGGTCCACAATCTCCTGGCAGAGGTAGCCCTGGTACTTGGGCGGGTAGTGGAGAAAGACCAGCTTCTCCGCCGCCTCTCCCGCCGCCTGGAGGGAACACTCCAGCCGGATCAGCTCCCGGCGGTAGACCTTGTCGGTCTCCGCGGCGGCCTGCTGGGGGTCGAAGAACCAGCCCCGGGTGCCGCACAGGGCCACGTCGCCGTAAAAGGCACAGCTGTTGTGGAGCAGGCGGAGGGTGGTCAGGCCGCGCTCCGCCCAGAAGGTCCGCATCTTGTTGGCGGTGGTCCACCAGTAGTCGTGGTTGCCCTTGACGATGTACTTGGTCCCCGGCAGGGCGTCCAGGAACTGGAAGTCGGGCAGGGCCTCCTCCAGGGTCATCCCCCAGGAGAGGTCGCCGCACAGGACCACCGTGTCATCGTCTCCCACCGCGGAGAACCCCTGGCGGAGCTTTTCCACGTAATGGTCCCACGCGCCGCCGAACACGTCCATGGGCTTGCTCCCGCCCAGGGACAGATGGGTGTCGCCTATGGCGAACAGAGCCACGCCCTCACCTGCCCTTTCCTCAACGCAGCATCTCCAGCACCTGGTCCACCATCCGCTCCTTCTCGGTGCACTGGGTGAACCGGGGCTCCTTCCCCCGCAGACCGGCCAGGGGCGCGGGGACGTTCCGCCCGGTGACCTGGGCCAGCTGGTCCAGGATGTCCAGCCCCTGGGCCCGCTCCGTCACCCCCAGGGCGTCCAGCACCCCGTCGCAGAACTTGAAGGGGCTGGCGGTGGAGACGGCGATGGCGGGGGTCTGATCCCCCGTCTCCCGGCGGTACTCCTCCAGCACGTGGAAGGCCACGGCGGTGTGGGGGTCGATGAGGTAGCGGTGCGCCTGCCAGGTCTTGGCGATCTGGGCCTTGGTCTGGACGTCGTCGCAGTACCCGGCGGCGAACTCCTGGCGCAGCTTGTCCAGCACCTTGTCCGAGACCTGATACCGCCCCGTCTCCGAGAGCTCCTTCATATATCCCGCCACCTGGGCGTGGTCCCCGGTGAGGGCCAGGAGCAGGCGCTCCAGGTTGCTGGAGACCAGGATGTCCATGGAGGGGGACAGGGTGTTGTAGAAGGGGCGGTTCTTGTCGTAGACGCCGGTCTGGAGGAAGTCGGTGAGGACATTGTTGGCGTTGGAGGCGCAGATGAACTTGGCGATGGGCACGCCGATGGCCTTGGCGTAGTAGGCGGCCAGGATGTTGCCGAAGTTCCCGGTGGGGACGCAGACGTTCACCGCCTGGCCGTTCTGGATCGCCCCCTGGGCCAGCAGGTCGCAGTAGGCGGAGACGTAGTAGACGATCTGGGGCAGGACCCGGCCCCAGTTGATGGAGTTGGCCGAGGAGAGGAACCAGCGGCGCTTGGCCAGCTTCTCCCGCAGCTCCTCGTCGGCGAAGAGGCGCTTCACCCCGGTCTGGGCGTCGTCAAAGTTGCCCTTGACGGCGCACACGCCCACGTTGCCCCCCTCCTGGGTGACCATCTGGAGCTCCTGGATGGCGGAGACGCCGTTCTGGGGGTAGAAGACCAAAATTTTGGTCTGCTCCACATCTTTGAAGCCCTCCAGGGCCCCCTTCCCCGTGTCCCCGGAGGTGGCCACCAGGATGCACACCCGCTTGCGCTCCCCGTTCTTCTTCAGGGAGGCGGTGAGCAGGTGGGGCAGCATCTGGAGCGCCATGTCCTTGAAGGCGCAGGTGGGGCCGTGCCACAGCTCCAGGCAGTAGGTGTTCTCGTCCACCTGGCGGACGGGGGCCACCTCGGGGCAGTCGAACTTGCCGCCGCCGTAGGCGGCCTGGGCGAAGGCGTTCAGCTCCGCGGTGGAAAACTCGCTGAGGAAGGGGCCCATGACGTACACCGCCCGCTGGGCGTAGGACATCCCCTTCATCACCTCCAGGGCGTTGGACGGCAGGCGGAGAAAGACCTCCGGGGTCATCAGCCCCCCGTCCAGGGCAAGGCCCTGGGCGATGGCCTGGGACGCGGTCAGGCGCCGGGCCGCGTCACGGGTGCTCACATAGTACATACTCGCTCCACCACTCTCATCAGATTTTTGTAAAACAGCTTTTCCAGCAGTTCCCGGCTGTATCCCAGGTCCTCCAGTCGGCGGTAAAAGGCGGCCCAGCCGGTGATGTCCTCCACCCCGGCGGGGGCGCGCTGGATACCGTCCCAGTCGCCCCCCAGGGCCACGGTGTCCTCCCCGCCCAGGTCCAGGAAGTGCTCCAGCACCCGGACAACGTCGTCCAGGGTGGGCGCCCCGGGCAGAAACTGGGCGGCCAGGTTCAGCCCCACCGTCCCATGATGTTCCATTATGGCAGTAAATTGGTCGTCCGTCAAGTTCCTGGGGTGAAAATGCAGGGCCCGGCTGTTGGAGTGGCTGGCGAAAAAGGGTCCCTGGGCCAGCTCCGCCACGTCCCAAAAGCCGGGGTCGGACAGGTGGGACACGTCCACCAGCACCCCCAGCCGCCCCATCTCCCGGACAAATTCCCTCCCCTGGGCGCTGAGGCCCCGGTCTGTCTCCTCCAAGTTGGAGCCGGACAGGGCGTTGGCGTAGTTCCAGGTCAGGTTCACCGCCCGGACCCCCATGGCCCGGGCCTGGCGCAGGCGGTCCAGGTCGCAGTCCAGCAGTTCCGCCCCCTCCACCGAGAGGAAGGCGGCCACCTTCCCCGCCTCCCAGGCCGTCCGGCAGTCCCGGGCGGTGACGCAGAGGGCGATCCGGTCAGGGTTTGCCTCCATCTCCCGCCTCAAAATGTCCCCCTGGGCGAGAAAAAGCGGAAATTGAGACTGGCCCGGCTGGGGCGGTTGGCCGGTGTAGACGGCGAAAAACTGCGCCCAAGATGGAAAGGCTTTTGCCTTGTCAAGGCTCCAATGGCCCGTGTTTTGTACAAAGGTCTCCCCGGTCTCCAGACAGCGGGAAAGGGTGTCACAATGCCCGTCAAAGACCCGCAT
>CANQMK010000118.1 GCA_947624895.1 uncultured Oscillospiraceae bacterium
CCCATGGCCAGCACCTCCACCCGGTCGCCCGCCTGGGCGGGGCGGGTGGGGGGCGGGGCGGGCAGGTCGGGGGTCTTCGCCCGCACCGCCTCCTCCGCCTGGTTCAGCTTGGAGCGCACCGAGACCCGGGCCTCGTTGGTGTCCGCCCGGGCGTCCTTGCGCATCCGGTTGAGCTCCTTGAAGATCTCGTCGGCGGCCCGGCGGGCCTCGTCCACGATGTCCTGGGCCTCGCTCCGGGCCTGCTGGGCGGCCTTCTCCCGCTCCTTCTCCAGGGTCTGGCGGTAGGCCTGGGCCTCCTGGGCGGACACCTCCATCTCCCGGCGGAGACGGGCGGCCTGGGCGGTCTCCTCCTCCATGGCCCGGCGCTGGCGCTCCAGCCGGTCCAGCACCTCCTCAAAGCGGACGTTCTCGCTGTCCACCCGGGCCCGGGCCCGGTCGATGACCTCCTCCCCCAGCCCCAGCCGTCGGGAGATGGCGAAGGCGTTGGAGCGGCCCGGCACGCCGATGAGCAGGCGGTAGGTGGGGGCCAGGGAGTCCACGTCGAACTCGCAGGAGGCATTCTCCACCCCCGGGGTGGTCATGGCGTAGAGCTTCAGCTCGGCGTAGTGGGTGGTGGCGCAGACCAGCGCCCCCAGTTCCCGGCTCCGCTCCAGGATGGCGGCGGCCAGGGCCGCCCCCTCCACCGGGTCGGTCCCCGCCCCCAGCTCGTCAAAGAGGATGAGGGCGCCCTCGTCGGCGTCGGCCAGGATGCCCACGATGTTGGTCATGTGGGCGGAGAAGGTGGACAGGCTCTGGGCGATGGATTGCTCGTCGCCGATGTCGGCCAGCACCTGGGTCCGCACGGCGATGGCGGAGTCGTCGGCGCAGGGGATGTGCAGGCCGCACTGGGCCATGAGGGTCAGAAGACCGATGGTCTTCAGCGTCACCGTCTTGCCCCCGGTGTTGGGGCCGGTGATGACCAGGGTGTCGAAGCGCTCCCCCAGCCAGAGGTCGTTGGCCACCGCCTTCCTGGGGTCCAGGAGGGGGTGGCGGGCCTTTTTCAGGGAGGTGACCCGGTCGGTGAGCCGGGGGCGCATGGCGTTCATCCGGGCGGCCAGCTTGCCCCGGGCGAAGATGCCGTCCAGGATCACCAGCAGGTCGTAGTCCATGGAGATATCCTCCTGGAAGGAGGCGCACTCGGCGGAGAGGGCGGCCAGGACCCGGGCGATCTCCTTCTCCTCCTTGGCCTCCAACTCCCGGAGCTCGTTGTTGGCCTTCACCACCCCCATGGGCTCGATGAAGAAGGTGCCCCCGGAGCCGGACACGTCGTGGACCAGGCCGGGGATGTCGTTTTTGTGCTCGCTCTTCACCGGCACCACGTACCGCCCGCCCCGCTGGGTGATGATGGCCTCTTGCAAATATTTCGCCTGGTTGGAGGAGATGAGCCGGTTCAAAACCTCCCGGACCTTCCCCGCCGCCGCGCGCTTGTGGCGGCGGATATCGGCCAGCTCGGGGCTGGCGGCGTCGGCGATCTCGTCCTCGCTGAGGATGGAGCCGGTGATCTTCTCCTCCAGGTAGCGGTTGACCGCCAGGGAGCGGAACAGGTGGGCGATGACGGTGTTCTGGGCCGCGTCGCCGTACTCCTTGGCGCTCCGGGCACAGCGCAGCACCCCGGCCACGTCCAGCAGCTCCCGGGTGTTCAGGCTGCCCCCCCGGTCCGCCCGCTGCAAAGACGCCCTGACCGGTCGGACGCCGGACAGGGCGGGGGTGCCGTGGAGGGTGAGCATGGAAAAAGCCGCCGCCGTCTCCTCCTGGAGGCGATCGACGCTGGGGAGGTCCGTCTCGGGCAGGAGCTCCAGGGCCCGCTCCTTCCCCTCCTGGGTCACCGCCTCCTGGGCCAACAGCTCCAGCACCCGGGGCAGCTCCAGGGTCTCCATGGACTTGCGAAAGCGCTCGGTCATTCCGTCTTCTCCTTACTCTCGCCGGGGGCCAGCACGTCCATAGGGTCGGGGGCCAGCTTGGTGAGGGTGCACCACTCCACCCGCCGGTCGGCGATGGAGTCCACGTGGATGGCCAGCCCATCCAGCTCCAGGTCCAGCTGACTGCCGTCCTCCGGGATCACGTCCAGGTGGGCGAAGATGAGGCCGCCCAGGGTGTCGTAGTCGGCGTCCTCGCTCTCGGGGAAGGTCATGTCCAGGGCCTCCTCCAGCTCCTCCAGCTCCACGCCGCCGGCCACCCGCCAGGTGTTCTCCCCCAGGGGGATGATCTCCTGCTCGTCGGCGGGGTCGAATTCGTCATATATCTTGCCCACGATCTCCTCCAGCAAGTCCTCCATGGTGACCAGTCCGGCGGTGCCGCCGTACTCGTCCACCACGATGGCCATGTGGACCTTCCGCTCCTGCATATCCCGGAACAGCGCGTCGGTCCGCACCGTCTCGGGGATGAAGTAGGGCTCCCGCAGAAGCTCCCCCAGGGGCCGGGGGTCGGGGCGCTGGGTGTTGAGCAGATAGTCCCGGACGTTCAGGATGCCCACGATGTCGTCCGGGTCCTCCCCGTAGACGGGGAAGCGGGACAGGCCGGTGCTCTCGATGGCCGCCAGGATCTCCTCCGGCGCGGCCTCCCGGTCCAGCAGGACCATGTCGGTGCGGTGGACCATCACGTCCGCCGCGGTGGTGTCGTTGAGCTCGAAGATGTTCTCGATCATCTCCCGCTCCTCCTGCTGGATGGCGCCCAGCTCCTCCCCCGCGTCCACCATCTGCATGATCTCCTCCTCGGAGACCTTCTCCCCACCGTGGCCGGTGAGGCGGATGAGGAAGCGCTTAAGCCGGTTGTCGCTGGGGGCGAGCTGGAACCACAAAACACACGCCGTGCAGAGGTTCAGCACGGCAAGGGCCACGGTCAGCGTGAGCCACGATCGGTCGTCCACGGACAAATTCCTCCTATGTATCAAAATCTCTCCGGTGTCCCATATCGGCACAGAGTATAGTATAGCACAAACTTCGCGAATGTCCAGAGGGAGTGTGTGCCCGGCCCCTACTCCCCCCGGAGACGGGCGGCCAGGGCGGAGTAGCGCCGCTGGGGGCGGTCGTTTTCCACCATGCGGGCGAACACCCGCTTGTCCCCCACCGCCACAAAGAGGCTCCTGGCCCGGGTGACGGCGGTGTAGAGCACACTGCGGGTGAGGAGCATGGGCGCGGCCTCCACGCAGGCGAAGACCACCGCCGGATACTCGCTGCCCTGGGCCTTGTGGACGGTGACGGCGTAGGCCAGCTCCAGCTCATTGAGGGCGTCCCCGGGGTAGAAGACCTGGCGGCCGTCAAAGTCCACCGTCAGCCCCGCCCCGTCCTCTGAGACATCCACCACGTGGCCGATATCCCCGTTGAACACCCCCAGGCCGGACTCGTTCTTGGCCCGGTCGGTCCACATGGCGTCGTAGTTGTTCTTCACCTGCATCACCCGATCCCCCAGGCGGAAGACCTGACTGCCATAGGCCCGCTGGGGCTTTTGGGGATCGGGGGGATTCAGGGCCTCCTGGAGGCGGCGGTTCAGCTCCACCGTCCCCGTCGGCCCCTTCCGGGTGGGGGAGAGGACCTGGACCTGGGCGGAGGGGATGCCCATGTTCTCCGGCAGGCGGCGGCCCACCAGCTCCACGATGGTGTCCACCGCCTGGTCGCTCTTGACGCGGGAGAGGAAGAAGAAGTCCCCCTCCCCCCTGTTCTTCAGCTGGGGCAGGACGCCGTGGTGGATCTCGTGGGCGCTGCGGACGATGGCGCTCCGGGCGGCCTGGCGGAACACCGTCTCCAGCGATACCGAGGGGAGGATGCCGCTTCGGAGCAGGTCGGCCAGCAGCGCCCCCGGCCCCACCGAGGGCAGCTGGTTGGGGTCCCCCACCAGCACCAGCCTGGCCTCCCCCCGCAGTCCGGCCAGCAGGTCGGACATGAGGGAGATGTCCACCATGGAGGTCTCATCCACAATCACCGCGTCCGCCTTCAGGGGGTCGGACTGGTCGTGGGAGAAGACCAGCTTGCCGGTCTTGCCGTCAAAGTGGGCCTCCAGCAGGCGGTGGATGGTGTACGCCTCCCGGCCGCACAGCTCCCCCAGGCGCTTGGCCGCCCGGCCGGTGGGGGCGGCCAGGGCGGTCTCCAGCCCCATGCGCTCAAAGAGGGTGAGCACCCCCCGGAGGGAGGTGGTCTTCCCCGTCCCCGGCCCGCCGGTGAGGAGCATCACCTGGCTCCGGGCGGCCAGCTCCACCGCCTGGACCTGCTGGGGGGCGTAGGTGAGGCCCTGGGCGGCCTGGATGTCCGCGAGGGTCCGCTCCAGCTCCGCCGGGGCCTCCATCTCCATCCGGCTCATCTCCTCCAGCCGGGCGGCCACGTGGACCTCCGCCTCGTGGAGCTCGGCGAGGTACACGCAGTCCAGGCCCATCACCGTCTCCCGCGCCGCCTGACCGCTCCGGGTCAGGTCCTCCAGCGCCCCCAGCAGGCTTGCCGGCCCCTCCAGGGAGAGGAGGCGGGCGGTGGCCTCCAGGAGCTTGTCCGCCGTGAGGAAGGTGTGGCCGTTTCCGGCGTTGTGCCGCAGTTCAAAGAGCAGGGCCGCCTCCAACCGCTGGGGGTCGGTGGCGTCCACCCCCAGGGAGACGGCCAGGGCGTCCGCCGCCGGGAAGGGCACCTCCAGCTCCGGCCTGGTGAGGAGGTAGGGGTTCCCCTTCACCTCCTCCAGCGCCTCCTCCCCGTAGAGGCGGTAGAGGGGCATGGCCAGGTCGACGGGCAGGTCGTAACGGCGCAGAAAATCCAGCAGCCGCCCCATGCCCAGCTGGGCCCGGAAGTTGTGGGAGATGTCCCGGGCCCGCTTGATGGAAAAGCCGGGCAGGGCCAGCAGCTTGGTGGGGTGGTTCTCCAGCACGTCCAGGGTGTCCTCCCCGAACTCCTCCACCAGCCGCCGGGCGGTGATGGCGCCCACCCCCTTCACCGCCCCGGAGGAGAGGTACTCCAGGATGGCCGCCGCCCCGGAGGGCATCCGGCGCTCCGCCGTCTTGGCCTTGAACTGGGCCCCGTAGGCGGGGTGGTGGGTCCAGGTCCCGGTGAGGCTCAGGCTCTCCCCGGGGGAGACCCCCGGCAGACAGCCCACCGCCGTCACCGGCTCCTCCTCCCCCTCCACCCGGAGGCGCAGGACACTATACCCGTTTTCCTCGTTGCGGAAAACGACCTGTTCCACCCGCCCGTCCAATTTTTCCGGCGTCTGCTCCATGCGTCCACCTTCCCGCCCCGCCCCTGGGGGGCTTTGGCCCGTAGAGAAGGGCCCAGATCGGATATATCAGAAGATAGGAGATCGCCAGGGCCCCCAGCACCTCCAGCGCCGCCGCCATGTCCATCACCTCTCCCCAGCCTATGCCGGGGCGGGGGCGGCGGTGCTCAGGCGAAGAGGTTCACCCCCGCGGCGGTGAGGGCGGTCATGATGAGCCCCGCGGTGACCACCCCCAGGGAGATGGCGGGCATAGCCTTCCGCAGGCGGATGTCCAGGAAGGCGGCCACCAGCGCCCCCGTCCAGGCCCCCGTCCCCGGCAGGGGGACAGCCACCAGCAGGTAGAGGCCCAGGGTGCGGTAGCGGCTCACCTTGCGGCCCTTCAGATGGGCCTTTTCCTCCAGGCGGTCCACCAGGGCGCCAAAGCGGGGCAGACGGCGGCGCATCCACAAAAAGACCCGCCGGATGTACAGGACGATGAAGGGGGCGGGGATCAGGTTGCCCGCCACCGCCGCCCAGAAGGCCACGGGGTAGGGCAGACCCAGCCCGGCCACGCCGAAGGGGATGCCCCCCCGCAGCTCCACCACCGGGAGCATGGACACCAGCATGGTGAATACGCACTTCCCCGCCACGGTCCGGTTGAGCCAGCTCAGCAGTTCCATTTCTATCTCCTCTCCAGGGCGGGCTTCAGATACCGCCCCGTGTAGCTCTCCGGGCAGGCCGCCACCTCCTCCGGGGTCCCGGCGCACACCACCTGTCCACCCCCGTCGCCCCCCTCGGGGCCCAGGTCGATGAGGTAGTCGGCGGTCTTGATCACGTCCAGGTTGTGCTCGATGACCACCACCGTGTTCCCCCCTTCCACGAACCGCTGGAGGACGGTCACCAGCTGGTGGACGTCGGCGGTGTGGAGGCCGGTGGTGGGCTCGTCCAGAATGTAGATGGTGGAGCCGGTGGACCGCCGGGACAGCTCGGTGGCCAGCTTCACCCGCTGGGCCTCGCCGCCGGAGAGCTCGGTGGAGGGCTGGCCCAGCTTGATATAGCTCAGCCCCACCTCCGCCAGGGTCTTGAGTTTGTTGTAGAGCTTGGGGAGGTTTTCAAACAGGGGCAGGGCCTCATCCACCGTCATGTCCAGCACGTCGTAGATGCTCTTGCCCTTGTACTTGACCTCCAGCGTCTCCCGGTTGTACCGCTTGCCCTTGCACACCTCGCAGGGGACGTACACGTCGGGGAGGAAGTGCATCTCGATCTTCAGCA
>CANQMK010000119.1 GCA_947624895.1 uncultured Oscillospiraceae bacterium
GGCCTCACCGGCATCGTCCTCACCAAGCTGGACGGCACCGCCAAGGGGGGCATCGTCCTGGCCATCGCCCACGAGCTGGGCCTGCCGGTGAAGTACATCGGCGTGGGTGAGGGCGTGGACGACCTGATGCCCTTTGACCCCGTAGCCTTTGCCCAGGCCCTGATCTGAAGGAGGGACGAGCGTGACGCGCATCGACGGAAGGACCCCCGACCGGCTGCGGCCGGTGGAGATCGTCACCGACTATCTGAAGTTCGCCGAGGGCAGCGCCCTCATCACCTGCGGCAACACCCAGGTGCTCTGCGCCGCCTCGGTGGAGGAGGGCGCGCCGCCCCACGTGCCGGAGGGGGAGGGCTGGGTGACGGCGGAGTACGCCATGCTCCCCCGGGCCAACCGTTCCCGGAGCCGCCGGGACATCGCCAAGCTGAAGCTGTCCCCCCGGAGCGCGGAGATTCAGCGGCTGGTGGGCCGTTCCCTCCGGGCCTGCGTAGACCGGGCGAAGCTGGGGCCGCGGACCATCACCGTGGACTGCGATGTGATCCAGGGGGACGGGGGCACCCGCACCGCCAGCATCACCGGCGGCTACGTGGCCCTGGCCCTGGCCTGCCGGCGGCTGAGGGACGCCGGGGTGCTGACGGAAGACCCCCTGATCGGCCAGGTGGCCGCTGCGTCGGCGGGCATCGTGGAGGATGTGCCCCTGCTGGACCTCTGCTATGAGGAGGACAGCGCCGCCCAGGTGGACTTCAACTGCGTCATGACCGGGGAGGGCCGCCTGGTGGAGGTCCAGGGCACCGGCGAGGGCCGGGCCTTCACCCTGGAGGAGCAGCAGGCCCTTCTGGGCCTGTGCGCCCAGGGGATCGGCGAACTCCTGCGTCTGCAAAACGAGGCCCTGGGCCGGTGAGGAGAGAGACGAGATGAAATTTGTCCTGGCCAGCAAAAACCCCCACAAGCTGGTGGAGCTCCAGCGCATCTTGGGGGATATGGATGTGGAAGTGGTCCTGGAGTCCCAGGTGGGCGTAGACGTGGACGTGGAGGAAACAGGGGAGACCTTCGAGGAGAACTCCCTCCTGAAGGCCAGGGCGGTGATGGAGGCCACCGGCCTGCCCGCCATCGCCGACGACTCCGGCCTGTGCGTCAACGCCCTGGCCGGCGCGCCGGGGGTGTACTCCGCCCGCTACGGCGGGGAGGGCCTGTCCGACCAGGAGCGATACCGGCTGGTGTTGGAGGCGCTGCGGGGCCAGATGGACCGGGGGGCCAAGTTCGTCTCGGTGGTCACCGCCTGCTTCCCCGGCGGGGACGTGCTGACCGCCCGGGGGGAGTGCCCCGGCACCATCGCCTACGCCCCCCAGGGGGAGAACGGCTTCGGCTATGACCCGGTGTTCTTCGTCCCCGCCCTGCGGAAGACCTTCGCCCAGATGACGGCGGAGGAAAAGAACGCCATCTCCCACCGGGGCAGGGCATTGGAGAAGTTCAAGGTGGAATTGGAGGGATATCTGCGTGGACTTGACCAGTAAACAGCGCGCCCAGCTGCGGGGCTTGGCCAACGGCATTGACACCATCCTCCACATCGGCAAGGACGGCGTGGGGGACAACCTGATCGCCCAGGCGGACGACGCTCTGGAGGCCCGGGAGCTCATCAAGGGCCGGGTGCTGGAGAACTCCCTGCTCTCCGCCCGGGAGGCCGCCGAGGCCCTGGCCAAGGCCACCCGGTCCGAGGTGGTCCAGGTCATCGGAACGAAATTCGTCCTCTACCGTCCAAGTCATAAGAAGGACAAGCGAGATAAGATCGTGCTGGTCAAGCCCGCCAGGCGGGTAGAAGGCCAGTGAGGGGGAATGCTATGAAAATCGGCGTCTACGGCGGCACCTTCGACCCGCCCCACCTGGGGCATATGGCCGCCGCCACCCAGATCAAGGCCCGGCTGGGGCTGGACAAGCTCCTCCTCATCCCCGCCAAACAGCCGCCCCACAAGGCGCTGGATGACGCCTCTGCCCCGGCGGAGGACCGACTGGTCATGACCGCCATGATGGCCGACGGCATCCCGCCCGCCGACAGCGTGGCGGCGGACGGGCAGGAGCTCCAGCGGGAGGGGGCCAGCTACACGGCGGACACCGTGGAGGCCCTGGCCGCCCAGTACCCGGGGGACGAGCTGTGGCTGGTGATGGGCAGCGATATGTTCCTGTCCTTCCACACCTGGCGCACGCCGGAGCGTATCTGCGCCGTGGCAGGGATCTGCGGGTTCACCCGCTCCCCCCGGGAGGAATTGGTGCCCCTGGAGGAGCAGGCCCGCCGCCTGAGCCAAAGCCTCGGCGCCCGGGCGATGGCGGTGGCTCTGCCCGAGGTGGTGGACGTATCCTCCAGCCAGGTCCGCCAGCTCCTGGCGGCGGGCGAGCTCCAGGCGGCCTCCGGGCTCCTGTGGAGCCAGGTGTTCGGATACATCCTCCGCAAGGGGCTCTACGGCGTGAAGGTGGACCTGGCCCATCTGCCCGATGACCAGCTCCGGGCGGTGAGCTACTCCATGATGCGCGCCAAGCGCATCCCCCACGTCCAGGGGACGGAGGAGGAGGCGGTGAAGCTGGCCCGGCGCTGGGGCGCCGACGTGGACCACGCCCGCCGGGCGGCCATCCTCCACGACTGTACCAAGTACTACACCGTGGAGGAGCACTTCGCCGTCTGCCGGCGGTACGGCGTGGAACTGGACGAGCTGGAGCGACAGTCGGAAAAGCTCCTCCACGCCAAGACCGGGGCGGCCCTGGCCTGCCACGTCTTTGGCGAGCCCCTGGAGGAGCAGGTCGCCATCTACTACCACACCACCGGCAAGGGGGACATGACCCTTCTGGAGAAGATCATCTACCTGGCCGACTACATGGAGCCACACCGGGACTTCCCCGGCGTGGAGCGGCTGCGGGCGCTGGCCTACACCGACCTGGACGCCGCCGTGGCCCTGGGGTGCGAGATGTCCATCGCGGAGATGGAGGAGAAGGGCCGGGAGGTCCACCCCAACACCCGCGCGGCCCTGAACTCTTTACAGCACGGAAAGGAATGGGAGCATGAATAGACACAGACGGGGCGGCTCACGCCTGGAGAAAAATCAGCCCCAAAAGAGCGGACCGATCCAGCCCGGACAGGAGGAGGCCGCGCCCCAGGAGGCGAGGCGGGGCGGGATGCCCCGGTGGGCGAAGATCCTGTTGATCGTCCTGGCGGTCCTGGCGGCGGTGGCGATCGTCCTGTTCGCCGTCTATAAGACCTGGGCGGTGCTGCCGGAGATCCAGCCCCCCGCCTCCGCGGAGCAGACCGCCGACCCGGACACCGGCATACTGCCCCCCCAGAACCCGATGCGGGACTACCCCCGGAAGGAGGGCTTTTACACCTTCCTGGTGGCGGGCCGGGACACCGGCGGCGGCGGGAATACCGACACCATGATGCTGGTGGCCTACGACATTCCCAACCAGAAGCTGTCGGTGATGAGCCTCCCCCGGGACACCATGGTGGACGCCCGCCACCCCGACCACAACCGCAAGCTCAACGGCGTGTGGAACCTGGGGCTCTACTACGCCAAGAAGGACAGCAAAAAAGAGGGGATCGAGTACCTGAAGGAGGCCGTGGGGGACATGATGGGCTTCGTCCCCGACTTCTACGTGGTGGTCAACTGGGAGGCCTTTGGCCGGCTGGTGGACGCCATCGGCGGGGTGGAGTTCGAGGTCCCCTTCAACATGGAGTACCGGGACCCCGCCCAGGACCTCTATATCAACGTGCCCAAGGGCAAGCGGGTCCTCACCGGCCAGGAGGCCATGGGCGTGGTGCGCTGGCGGCACAACAACTCCCTCTCCATGGGCTACGCCACCGGCGACCTGGGGCGCATCGAGACCCAGCAGGCGCTGATGAAGGAAGTGGTCAAAAAGTGCCTGAAGGTGGAGAACGTCACCAAGATCAACGAGTTCTCCTCCATCTTTGTGGAGGAGGTGCAGACCGACCTGACCATCGGCAACCTGGTCGCCTTCGCGGAGCGGGCCATCTTCGGCGGACTGAAGATGGACAACGTGACCTTCACCACCATGCCCAACACCCCCGTCACGGTGAGGGGTGAGTCCTACGTCCAGGCCAACCCGGAAGAGCTGCTGGGTCTGCTCAATGACAGCTTCAACCCCTATAAAGAGGACCTGACCATGGACGCCCTGCACATTTTGCAGTACAAGTCCTCCACCGGCTACTACACGTACAGCGGCACCGGCACCGGCAAGGCCCCCATCTACACCGACCCCAAGCCCGCCGCGGTGGTGACCACGCCGGAGCCCACCCCGAAGCCCACCGCCGAGCCCTCTGAGAGCCCGGACGCCTCGGAGGTCCCGGAGGTCGACGGCAGTCCCGCCCCGGAGGGGAGCGAGGCCCCCGACGCCTCCGCCGACCCCCAGACCGGCGAACAGTCTGACTCCAGCGACCGCCCGGACGACAGCGACGCCCCCGACGGAGAGGAGCCGACGGGGAGCGAAGCGCCCTCCGACGAGTCGACGGAGCCCACCCAGAGTCCCGCGGAGGGCTCTGAGGACGAGGCCGGGGACGAGCCCGCCGCGCCCTCCGACGCCCCGGCCCAGCCCCCGGAGGCCCCCGCGGCCTCCGACCCGGCCAATGAGGTCCCCGCCGGGATCCCCATGGACTGAACCGTTTCACCGCTGAGGAAAGGAGCGATCCCATGACCCCGAAAGAACTGGCCCTGGCCGCCGCCAAGGCCCTGGACAGCAAGAAGGCCGGCGACCTCACCGTGCTGGAGACCACCGACGTGACCACCCTGGCCGACTACTTCGTCATCTGCACCGCCACCTCCTCCACCCAGGTCAAGGCCCTGTCCGACCTGTGCGAGGAGACCCTGAAGAAGCTGGGGGAGGAACCCCACCACATCGAGGGTCACCGGGGCGGGGTGTGGGTGTTGCTGGATTACTCCAGCGTGGTCATCCACATCTTCATGCCCGAGGCCCGGGAGTTCTACAACCTGGAGCGGCTGTGGAGCGACGCCGTCCCCCTGGACCTGACCGGCATCGTCACTCCCCAGTGACACATCCCCCTTGCAATCCGCCTGAACTTTCGCTATAATATCTGCGCGCGAGCCGAACCAAGGCCCGCAGCCATGATGTAATAACGCGGCGTTTATCCCAAACGAGAACCAAGGAAGTGTTGAGAAGATGAAGTACGATCCCAGCGCCATCGAGAAAAAGTGGCAGAAGCGGTGGCTGGATGAGAAGACCTTCGCCGCCCCCACCGGCGGTGACAAGCCCAAGTTTTACGCCCTGGTGGAGTTCCCTTATCCCTCCGGCCAGGGCCTCCACGTGGGCCACGCCCGGCCCTACACCGCCATGGACGTGGTGGCCCGGAAGAAGCGGATGGAGGGGCTGAACGTCCTGTTTCCCATGGGGTACGACGCCTTTGGCCTGCCCACGGAGAACTACGCCATCAAAAACCACATCCACCCCGCCAAGGTCACCCACGACAACATCGAGAACTTCACCAACCAGCTCCAGATGCTGGGCTACTCCTTCGACTGGGACCGGGTCATCAACACCACCGACCCCACCTACTATAAGTGGACCCAGTGGATCTTCCTCCAGCTCTACAAGCACGGCCTGGCCTACAAGACCACCATGCCGGTGAACTGGTGCACCTCCTGCAAGTGCGTGCTGGCCAACGAGGAGGTGGTGGAGGGCGTCTGCGAGCGGTGCGGCGCCCCCGTGGTCCGCAAGGAGAAGAGCCAGTGGATGCTCAAGATCACCGAGTACGCCCAGCGGCTCATCGACGACCTGGACGAGCTGGACTACATCGACCGGGTGAAGATCCAGCAGAAGAACTGGATCGGCCGCTCCACCGGCGCGGAGGTGGACTTTCCCGTCACCACCGGGGACTCCCTCACCGTCTTCACCACCCGGTGCGACACCCTCTTTGGCGCCACCTATATGGTCGTCTCCCCGGAGCACAAGCTGCTGGAGAAGTGGAAGGACCAGATCGCCAACTGGGACGAGGTGACCGCCTACCAGGCGAAGGCCGCCCGGAAGAGCGACTTTGAGCGCACCGAGCTCACCGCCGACAAGGAGAAGACCGGCGTGGAGCTCCAGGGCGTGCGGGCCATCAACCCCGTCAACGGCAAGGAGATCCCCATCTTCATCTCCGACTACGTCCTGGCCTCCTACGGCACCGGCGCCATCATGGCCGTCCCCGCCCACGACACCCGGGACTGGGCCTTCGCCAAGAAGTTCGGCTGTGAGATCATCGAGGTGGTCTCCGGCGGGGAGGACGTGCAGAAGGAGGCGTTCACCGCCAAGGACGACACGGGCATCCTGGTGAACTCCGAGTTTTTGAACGGCCTCACCGTCAAAGAGGCCATCCCCGTCATGACCAAGTGGCTGGAGGAGAAGGGCATCGGCCGGGAGAAGGTGAACTACAAGCTCCGGGACTGGGTCTTCTCCCGCCAGCGGTACTGGGGCGA
>CANQMK010000120.1 GCA_947624895.1 uncultured Oscillospiraceae bacterium
TCGTAGTCCGCCGTGCCGTAGCGGTGGTTCTCCAGGGCCTCGAAGATGGGGCAGAAGTAGATGGTCTCCACCCCCAGAGAGGCCAGGTAGTCCAGCTTGCTCTCCACCCCCTTCAGGGAGCCGCCGAAGAAGTCCCGGTTGGTGACCCCCCGGCCCGGCTCCGGCTTGTAGAAGGGGGCCTCGTCCCAGCGCTGGTGGAGGATGCGGTCCCCCGGCCCCGTCTCGGCGGGCAGGGCCAGGCGGCGGAAGCGGTCGGGGAAGATCTGGTAGCACATCCCCAGGCCGAACCAGTCGGGGACCTTGTCGGCGCCGTCGTAGACGGTGAGCTGGAACTCCTCCGACTCCATGACGTAGGGCTCGTTGGTGAAGTCCGCCCGGAGGGTGTACCAGATGAGACCCTGGTAGTCCGGGGGGATGGGGATGGCGGCGGAGAAGGTATCCACGCCCAGTCGATGGTCCACCCAGGGGATGGGGTGTGTCTCGGTGTAGTTGTCCCACTGCTCGAAGCGGAAGGTCACCTGGGCCTGGAGATAGCCCAGGGAGCGGGGGGGATACAGGGAGAGCGTCACGCTCTTTCCGGCGGCCACGCCCCCGACGGGGGATTTGCACCGGGGGTCGTGTGGGTGGAAGATGGCGGGGTCAAACAAGCTCATCACCTCATGCTCAGAATAACATTTCACGATCTCACCGCAGGAGGGTGTTCTCCTCCACGGTGGTGGTAAAACCGCTGGGGGCGCTGAAATAGAAGTCCAGGATGTCCGCGGCCAGACCGGCCAGGTCGCTGCCGCTGCCCCCCTGCTCCGCCACCAGGGCCAGGGCCACCTGGGGGTCGTCGTAGGGGGCGAAGCAGACGAACACGGCGTTGGAGGTGGAGTTGGCCACCTGGGCCGAGCCGGTCTTGGCCCCCACCTGGAAGGGCAGGTCCCGGAAGTAACTCCCCAGGGAGCCGGTGGTGGTCAGGTCCAGCATCCCCTTCTTGATGGCGGCCAGGTTCTCCGGGTGGAGGTCGATGGTCTCCACCACCTGGGGCTGGTACTCCTCCACCGTCTGGGCCGAGCCGGGGGCCTTCACGCTCTTGAGGAGGTGGGCGGCGTAGCGGGTACCGCCGTTGGCCAGGGTGGCGGTGTAGTTGGCCAGCTGGAGGGGGGTGAACTGGTTGTTTTCCTGGCCGATGGCGGCGGAGAGGGTGGAGCCGTCGTACCAGGTCTGGCCCAGGACCTTCTCGGTGTACTCCGGCCCGGCCACCACCCCGGTGTTCTCCGGCAGCTCGATGCCGGTGGCCTGGCCCAGGCCGAAGCGGGCGGCGTACTCGTCGATCTTCTGGATGCCCAGGCGGCGGCCCACGTCGTAGAAGAAGACGTTGCAGGAGACCTCGATGGCCTTGGAGACGTTCACGTTGCCGTGGGTGGAGCCGAACTGGCGGTAGATCCAGCACTGGGGCTGGGGGGTCTTATAGTAGGTGTAGCGCCCGGTGTCCCGGATGAGGGTGGAGGGGGTGATGATCCCCTCCTCCAGGGCGGCGGCGGCCACCAGCATCTTGAAGGTGGAGCCGGGGGGATAGAGCCCGGAGGTGGCCCGGTCGTTCAGGGGCCGCAGGGGATCGCTGAGCAGTTCCTGGTAGCGGGCGGTGTTCTGGTAGACGGACAGGTCGTAGGTGGGGTAGGAGGCCAGGGCCAGCACCGCCCCGGAGTGGATGTCGATCATGGCCGCCGCGCCGCCCCCCACGTCCTCGGTGAGGGAGGGCAGCTTCTCCGCCAGGCAGTCCTCCACCTTCTGCTGGAGGGGCAGGTCGATGGTGAGGGCCACGTCGTACCCCGGCTGGGGCTCCTGGGTCCAGGACTGGGACACCACCTTGCCCCGGGCGTTGCGCTCCACCACCTGGGTGCCGGACTGGCCCCGCAGGAGGGGCTCGAAGGCCTTCTCCACCCCGTCAATGCCCACCTTCGCGTTCATGGCGTAGCCCTGCTCCTTGTAGGTGGGCCAGGTCTCCCGGAGGATGTCCCCGGTGTGGCCCAGGATGTGGGCGGCGTAGGTGGTGGCGTAGTTCCGGGTGGTGACCGGGGAGGTGGTGACCCCGGTGAGGCCCCGCTCCCGGACGGTGGAGATGAAGTCGATGTCCACGTCCTGGGCGAAGACGTACTCCGACCAGGTGATCTCCTCCGCGCGCAGGGACAGCTCGTAGAGCACGCCCCCCAGGTCCCGGACCTGGCCGTCGGAGAGGTCGTCGGAGAGCTTATAGGTCTTGCGGAGCTGGGCCAGGATGGCGGCGCTGTCCTCGCCCGTCCAGTCCAGCTCCTCCGCCAGGGCCTGGTAGTTTTTCCTGGCCCCGCTGCCCGCCCGGTCCCAGTCCAGGGCGTAGGGGGCCTCCCGATCCAGGGGGAGGGTGTCCGGCCAGGTGATGCCGCTGTCCCGGGCCACCTCCATCAGCTCCAGGAGGATGTCGTCCCGGTCCTCCCCCATGAGGGAGGTGTTCAGGGTGACCTGGTAGACCACCCGGTTGGTGACCATGGGGCGGCCATAGCGGTCGGTGATCTCCCCCCGGGCGGCGGGGACGGTCTCAGACCGGCCCACCGCCTTGACCATCCGGGCCTGGAACTCCGCCTGGCGGTTCACCTGGAGGTCGTAGAGCAGGTAGAAAAAGCAGGCCAGCACCGCCCCCAGCAGGACCACCAGCGCCGCCACCCGAAAAAACTCCCGGCGCTTATCCATAGGCGCCTCCCGGTCGGCGGCTGCCGACCAGACGACAGATGAGCTTGAAGATGGGATAGATCAGCGGGGTGAAGCACAGGCTCCACAGCCCCTCCTTGGCCGCCACCAGGGCCACCGCCGGGAGGGGGCCCAGGCGGGTGAGCAGGCACCAGGCCACCCGGACCAGCTCCAGCGCGCCCATGGCCACGGCGGAGCAGAGGAGGTAGCCCACGAAGGTCTGCCGGACCCCGTACTGGCTCACCGCCCCGGTGAGCAGGCCCAGGGCGCACAGGCCCAGGGTCATCCCCCCCGGCGCGCCGGGGTAGGTGGCGTCCGCCACCAGCCCCAGGCACAGCCCGAAGGCCGCGCCGCACCGAGCCCCCTCCCACAGGGCCACCGCCACCGCCGCCAGAGGCAGCAGCACCGGGATGACCCCAAAGAGGGGGACGCGGTTGAGGATCTGGGTCTCCGCCAGCCACACCGGGAGCACTCCCAGGGCGTAGCAGAGCCATTTGCGCACTTGATCCTGTGTGGTCATAGCTCACTCCACGATGTCAAAGGATTTTACCACGAAGACCTGGTTCAGGGTGTCCAGCTCCGCCCGGGGGGCCACCACGGCGTAGCGGGTCATGCCGGAGGGGTCGTTCTCCACCGACTCCACCGTCCCCACCACCAGGTCGGGGGGATAGACCCCGCCCCGGCCGGAGGTGAGCACCAGGTCCCCGGAGCGGAGCTGGATGTCCTCCGGAAGGTAGGACAGCTTCACCCGCCCCTGGGTCATCAGGGCGAAGTCCCCCTCCAGCACGGCGGAGATCTGCTCCCCCGGGCGGGAGACCTTGCCGCCCATGTCGATGTCGGTGTCCACCACGGTGAGGACGGTGGCCCAGTTCAGGCCCACCTCCCGCACCACGCCCACCAGGTTGCCATAGGCGTCGATGACGCACTGGCCCTCCTGGATGCCGTAGTTGCTGCCCTTGCTGATGGTGAAGGAGGACTCCCAGTTGGACAGGGCCCGGGCGGTGACGGTGGCGCTCTCCAGGTCGGTGAGGTCGGAACGGCGCTGGCGCAGCTCCAGCAGGGTCCGGAGGCGCTGGTTCTCCTCCTGGGCGGCCTCCCCCTCCCGGACCTGCCGCTCCGCGGCGGCCAGCTCCTGGCGCAGGCGCTCCACCTCGTCCGCCAGGACCTCCTCCCGGTAGCGGTGGGAGAAGGACCGCTCCGCCCAGTCCGCCGCCGCCGTTCCCACGGCGCGGAAGGGGGTGGTCACCACCCCCCACAGATTGGCCAGGGGGTCCGCCCCGGAGAGGATCAGGGAGAGGACCAGGGTGATGGCGGCCAGGAGCAGGGCGATGAGCACCAGCAGGCCGCCGTTGGACTGGAACAGCTTCTTCAAGGCCGCCCTCCTTCCTCCAGGAGCGGGACGCCGAACTCCCCCAGGACCAGCCCCAGCTGGCACACGGGCAGGCCCATGACGTTGAAGTAGTCCCCCTGGATGCGCTCTACCAGCAGGGAGCCCCGGCCCTGGATGCCGTAGGCCCCCGCCTTGTCCATGGGCTCGCCGGTGCGGACGTACCCGGCGATCTCCCCCGCCGTCAGCGCCCGAAAGACCACGGCGGTCTCCTGGTGGAAGGTGGTCCGCCGCTCCCCCTGGGCCACGGTGACGCCGGTGAAGACCCGGTGTTCCCGGCCGGAGAGGCGGGCGAGCATCTCCTCCGCCTCCCGGGGGGAGGCGGGCTTGCCCAGGACCAGGCCGTCGATGGATACCACCGTGTCGGCGGCGATGATGACGGGCTCCGGGCCCTCCAGGGCGGCCACCGCGTCGGCCTTACGGCGGGAGACGCGCCGCACCTGCTCCTGGGAGGGCAGGGTTTTGTCCACCGCCTCGTCGGCGTGGGAGACCACCACCCGGAAGGTCAGGCCCATCCGGGTCAACAGCTCTCTCCGGCGGGGGGAGGCGCTTGCCAAGACGATGTCCATGGCCCCCTCACTTTCCCGTGGAGCCGAAGCCGCCCGCGCCGCGGGCGGTCTCGTCCAGCTCCGTCACCACCTGGACCTCCGCCCGGGCCACGGGCAGGAGGACCATCTGGGCGATCCGGTCCCCAGGCTGGACGGTGTAGGGGGCGTCGGAGAGGTTCACCAGGCCCACCACCACCTCGCCCCGGTAGTCGCTGTCCACCACGCCCACGCAGTTGGGCAGGGTGATCCCCGCCTTCACCCCCAGCCCCGAGCGGGGGAAGAGGAAGGCGGCGTACTCCGGGCCGGGCAGGGCGATGGCCAGGCCGGTGGGGATCTTCACCCGCTGGCCGGGGGCGATGGTCACCGGCCCGTCCAGACAGGCGTGGAGGTCCATCCCGGCGGAGCCGGGGGTGGCGTATTGGGGGAGGACCGCCTGGGGGGAGAGGGCCTTGACGGCGAGGCGGATGTGGCTGTCCGGCATGAAGATCGCTCCTTTTCATCAAAGACGGGCCTCACTCCACCTCCCGGTAGTAGAGGCCGCGGGTAAACTGCTTGGGGGGCCGCCCGCCCTGGAGGTACTCCCGGGCCACGGCGGCACAGCGCTGGGGGGACTCGTCGGTGAACACCAGTCGGCCCGCGGAGAGGCCCAGGGCCTTCCAGTCCCCCTTGTCCGCCAGGTAGAGCACCTGGCTGTTGAACAGTTCCCACCGTCCGCCGAAGGCGGGGAGGAGGGGGAAGGTGAGGCCCAGGCGGTCGGTGAGACCGTCCCGCGCCCTCCCGCCGGGGGCCTGCTCCAACAGCATCAGGGGCAGGCGGCCATAGACGATGGCCTCCAGGGCCAGGGGCTTGGACAGGTCCCGGACCATGGGCAGCTTCAGCTCGAAGGAGGCGGTGGCCCCGGCGAAGCCCAGGTCGGCCATGGCCTCCAGCGTCCGGGAGTTGTACACCCCCAGGCCGAAGTCCCCCCAGCAGGGAAAGCCGTGATCTTTGGCCGTCTGCAAGAGATCCCAGGTGGGCACCAGGGCGGCCTCCGCGCCCAGGGCGGCGGCGGCGTCCAGTTGGGCGTCCAGCTCAACCCGCTCCCTGTCCCAGCAGACGCGGGGCAGGGCCACCCGGAACTTCGCCCCGTCCGCGCGAGCCGCCCGGACGCGCTCCGGGTCCCGGACAAAGGCGGCGGCGGGCAGGTCGATGAAGCGGTGGGGCAGCGCCCAGAGTTCCGGGGTGAGCTGCCCCGCGGCGCGGAGGGAGAAAATAAACTCCGGCGGCCCGGAGGGGCCGGGGACGGAGGGGGTCGGCGTGTCGGGCAGCACCCGGCGCGGGGGCGGGGCAGCGCGCAGGTCGGTCAGCCGCTCCAGCGCCTCCCGGCGCAGGGCGTTCAGCGCGGACTTGGGTACCGCCAGCCCGGGGTCTACCGTCAGGTGGATGGAGGTCACGGCGTAGGGCGTGCCGCCGGTCTTGCCCAGCTGCCCCCGGACGTCCTCCTGGGTGGTTGCCCGCGCGCGGGCGGGTTCCGGGACGGCGCCCTGGACCTGGACGATATGGCCGAGGTCATCCTGGACGGAGAGGGCGGCGGGCTGTCCGGCCCGGAGGGCGGCGGTGAGGGAGAGGCCCACCCGGGGCGTCTCCCGGCGGAAGCTCTCCCGGGCGGCGGCGAACAGGCTCTCCGGGGGGTCTCCTTCGGCGCGGACGCCGAACATCTCCGGGCCGGTCTCGCCCAGGTAGTACCCCTGGGTGAAGCCGGAGCGGGAGAAGGCGTTCTCCAGCGCCCGCAGTTCCTC
>CANQMK010000121.1 GCA_947624895.1 uncultured Oscillospiraceae bacterium
GGGTTGCCCTCGTTGACCACGAAGACAAAGGCGTCGATGGCGAAGGGCGTCTGCTCCCACTCGAAGCCCATCTCCTCCCGGACGGCGTAGACCTCCGCGTTGCCCTCGCTGGCGATCAGGATGTCCGCGTTGTCGTAGAGCAGATTGTAGTAGGAGTTGGTGGTCCGGTTGAAGCTGATGTACCGCTCCGCCTCCGCCTCGTCCACCCCCAGCATCATGCTCACCATGGCCGCCGCCAGCGGCGCCGTGGAGGTGGACCCGTCCATCCGCGGCAGCTCCTCCGCCGAAAACCGCGGCGCCACGATGGGCTTCTCCACCACCTCCGGCGCCTCCGGCACGTCACTCACGTCCGGCACCTCCGGCACGTCCGGCCCGACAGCCGGTTCCCCCGGCGCCTCCGCCGGTCCGCACCCCGCCGTCAAAACCATCACCAAAACCGCCAAAAAACCACAAAAAACCCGCTTCATATGCTCCCTCCTTTCCCCTAGTATACTCCCGATCCCAAGAAATAGCGAGCATTTTTTCTCCTAAAATCTGTGAAAGACACGCATAAGACACACACTCAATTTCCAGTTGGTTTGAGAATCATGTTTTTTCGGTGATTTTACGGGAAATCAGCAAAAATGCATGTGAAAAGTGACGGAGTGAAAAGTGGGATTTTTATTAAGGAGGAAACACTACATGAAGACTCTGAAGAAGACCCTGTGCTTGGTCTTGGCTGTCGTCATGGTGGTTGGTGTGATGGTACTTCCTGCCAGCGCTGACTACGTGGACGCGGACAAGATCGAGAACAAAGAGGCCGTCGCGGTGCTCACTGGGCTGGGCGTCCTGACGGGCGACGAGGGCGGGTTCCGGCCGACCGACACGCTGAAGCGTGCTGAGGCGGTCACCATCATCGCCAAGATGCTGCTTGGCCCTGATACCGTGAAGCTGCTCCCCGGCGCGAAATCCTTCTCCGACGTGACCGCCAGCTACTGGGGATCCGGCGCCATCAACTACTGCAGCACCATGGGCGTCGTGTCCGGCTTTGGTGACGGGACCTTCCGCCCCGAGGAAAAGGTGACCGGCTATCAGTTCGGTAAGATGGTCCTGGTTGCTCTTGGCGAGGACGGCACCAAGTACACCGGCGACGGCTGGGAGCTCCGCGTTGTCACCGACCTGCGGAAGCATGACCTGGACGCCGATGTCACCAGCGGCAAGATCAGCGATCAGCCCCTGGAGCGTCAGATCGCCGCTCAGATGAGCTTCAACACTCTGATGTCCACTAAAGTTGAGAGCAGAGGAACTTGGACTGTGAGCCCTGACGGGCAAATCACCTTTACCCCCGGCAACGAGGGCGACTACGCTCCCCTTTATCAGACGGTGTTCAAGGGCGCTACTACTAACAATAGCGGTGTAACCAACCTCTATGCTCTGGGTGTTCTGACTGCCTGCGCTGACAACGACGCTGATAGCGCCGACGATGGAACCATTACAATTAATGTTCCCTCTGGCAATTCCACCGCCCTTCGTACTTTCAAGGGTGAGGCTGGCTTGGACCTGATTGGTCACCAGGTGAAGGTGTATTACACCACCACCGGCAGGGGCAACACCAACGGCGTTGTCTATGCTGTTGTGGATGCCGCTAAGAAGGTTTCGACTGTTACCTGCGAGGGCAGCAAATTTGCAGCCTCTGTTGCTGCGGCCGGATTCGATGCTGACACCCTGGCTGCTGCCAATAAGATGGTGAACTACACCGCCGGTACCCAAACCCTCAGTGACCCCAACGTGGCTGTCATCGTGATTTCTAACCATGATGACCTCAGGGTAGATTACACCATCCAGCTCAAGACTCAGGTGGCTATGATCAGCAACATCACCACCCGGACCGATAACGACAAGACCGTTATCACCTACAACTTTGTTGCTGAGAACTACACCAAGAAGTACACCAACGCTGTTGTCTCCACCAAAGACACCCTGGAGAAGGGCGACATCGTCCGCGTCACCGAAATCGGCGACGGCACCGTGGTGAACGTCGAGAAGGCGGAAATCCTGACTGGCGTCTACAGTGGCTCTGCAGTCAGCGCCACCGGCGTCAGGACCTTCACCCTGGGCGGCACCGCTTATCAGCAGGCGAGTACGCCGTCCCTGACCAGCGCTCAGGATACCAAGTTCTTGGGCAGCATCCCCGCTGCCGGCACCGGCACGCTGGGTATCGAGTACAACTTCGTTCTGGACACCTTTGGCAAGGTCACCGCGATTTGGGCCAAGGATGCCAACGTGAACAGCCGCGGGTATGCCTATCTGGCCGCCTTTGGTGTGGGTACCGAGGTCAACGAGCTGGGGGCACCCTCCCAGAAGCTGATGGGCCTGCTGTATTTCTCCGACGGCACGAGTGAGCTGGTTTATATCGATACTGCTACCGGTTCGAGCACCACTGACAACCCGTTCTGGCACGCGATGTATTCCACCCAGACAGATACATTGAACCAGGCAAACAATCCTGCTGCTGTCCACTACGGTGGGCTTTACTCCGTGACCTTGAGCTCCAACGACAGCTATCTGCTGAAGGCTCCCTCTGCTAACACCATCGCTATCGTGGGCAATGACGACGATACCTCTGCCGGTTCCAGCGAGAATGATGACACCTCCGTTACGGTGAAGTCCGGCTCCAACGTTGTTGGCCTGACTGCCGCGACTAGCGGTGCCAATGTCTACGGCAATCCCGACTCCGTGACCTTCATCGTCACTGGTATCTATGGCAACACCACCAACCCGCTGTCCGTGAAGGTGGTTCACGGCGTGGCCGGTCTGGTTGGCCAGAAGGTCAAGACCGGATACTACAACACAGTCGGTGGTACTAATGTGTACACCGCTGGCCTGATTGATTCCGTCAGCGCGCAGATCGTTGATCAGACCATCTACTACTACACCGGCAAGTATAGCACCACCACCACCGCCGAGGGTACCGTCTACGCCTATGAGGCTTACCTGAAGGGCGAGAAGACCACTCTCAGCAGTAAGACTCTGTATGCTGGTACGGCTGGCTTTGTCAACGTAAACGATCAGGGCGGTCTGGTTCCTGTTCCTGCGGCCAATGTCACTGGTACTGCCAAGTACGTAAATGAATACTATCAGGGCACTCTGGTTGTCGCCACTGACCTGGCTGGTACCGGCAGTAAGGCCGTCGCTATCACCGACGATGTGATTTCTGACATCACCGGTAACAACTTCACCTCCTTCAATGAGGCCGGTGTGACCATCGAAGTCGCCGTTGTCTTCAACACGGAGGGTGGCGTGAACAAGGCTCTGGCCGTGTACGTCACCAGCGTGAAGAGCAATGATTCCGTGATGAACATGGATGAGAGCGGTCAGTTCACTGTGAACAATACGGATCACTCCATTAAAATTACTCTTCCTGCTGAAGGGTCTGTGACTTGGGCCAAGTTGAATGCTCTGAAGCCTGCTGGCTCCACCATTTATAAGGTTTCTGCTTCTGGCACTCATACCATCAACGATATCTTTGATGGTACTAATCTCAAGGAAGGCGTCATGCAGGTTGGTGGCAGTGTTGCGGATCACAAGATTGATTTGACTACAGCGTTGACTGCAGAGACGTTTTATCTTGTTGTCGTTGCTGCTGATAACATCACCTGCACCGACTACACCCTGACAGTCACTGCTGCCGGTGCCTAATCTCTTCAAAAATCTGTTCAGTTGATTTTACCGGCCTCGGGCTTTTGCCCGGGGCCGGGTTTTTCGTTTTAGTCCTGGCGCAAATTAATGCCACTCACGCAGTTGCGTACCACATTTCATGATCATGATTGAGTGGGGCAGTCGGCAGGCGGGGGATGGGGCCGCCGTGGGCGGCGGCCCCTACGGCGGGGGAATCGATGTCCCGTGGTCGGGGGGCGGGAGGGTTTGGAACCCTCCCCTACGAGAAGAATTGGGCGCAATCATTTTGCGGGTGACAGGTTCCAAACCCGCCCGGTGGCATGGCGGTGCAATGAACGGAGGGACCGGACCGCCGTGGGCGGCGGCCCGCACGGCGTATCAGAGGGATGGAAGATAGACAAGATCCGTCCTCTCAGTCAGCCTTGTGTCTGACATTCCTTTTTCCTCAAGCGCCCCTACATCAATCAAATCCCCCGCATTTTTTCCTCCCCCCGTCCGCCTCCGGTTCGCCGGAGGCGGGGTTTTTATTCTCCTATATCCGACTTTCGCCGCGAAACTCCCGCTTTCCGATAACAAAAACTTATGTCAACGCCGCCCAAATACTGTCAATCTTTGTGTGTCTTGTGTGTGTCTTGTAAAATTATTTGGGAAAATCTGTACTGGAAATTCGGCCTGCCTCAAAATCAATCAAATTTCGCACATTTCCAGTTCCTGCATTGCGCATTTTACAAATTTATCTCATAATCACCTCTATACCTAAAATTTGTTTCAGGAGGTCGACATTATGAGAAATCCAAACGGCTATGGGGGCATTTCCAGGCTGCCGGGGAACCGGCGGAGGCCCTACCGGGCGCGGGTCACGGTGGGGTGGGTGCCCCGGGAGTGCTGCCCGGACCTGCAGAAGTACATGACCATCGGCTACTACGCCACACGGGGGGAGGCCATCATGGCGCTGGCGGAGTACAACAGGGACCCCAAGGACCCGGGCCTGCTGCGGACCACCTTCCGGCAGGTCTACGACCTGTGGAGCCCGGAGTACTTCGAGAAGTTCCCCAGCACCCGCCGGGTCACCGAGAGCGCCATGGCCTTCTGCCGCCGGGTCTGGGACACGCCCATCCGGGACCTACGGACCGCGCAGCTCCAGGAGGTCATCGTGGACATGGGCGGCAAGAGCCGGGGCTACCAGTCCAAGGTCCGGTCACTGATGCACATGGTCTTCCGCTGGGCCCAGAGCCGGGGCATCATCGAGCGCGACTGGTCCCAGTTCGTGGAGCTCACCGCCGACGAACGGGCCACGAAACGGGCCGTGTTCACCCCGCAGGAGATTGCCATCCTCTGGAACACCTGGCGCATGGGCCTTGCGGTGCCCGGGGAGCCAGAGCGCCTGCGGAGTTCCAACCTGTTCCCGTCCCTGCTGCTCCTGCTGTACACGGGCCTGCGGGTGGGGGAGCTGCTGGAGCTGCGGCGGGAGGACGTCAACCTGGAGGAGCGGTACATCGACCTGCGGGGCACAAAGACCAAGGCGGCCCGGCGGCGGGTGCCCCTGCACCGGGAAATCCTGCCGGTGGTGCGGTTCCTGCTGAACACCAGCCGGGGGCACATCGTCCACGACGCCCGGGACCGGCCCATGACCTACTCCCAGTACAAGTACGGCTGGTTCGACCGGGTGATGGAAGCCATGGACATGCGCCACACCCCCCACGACGCCCGCCACACCTTCGTCTCCGCCCTGGACAGCGCCGGTGTCCGCCGCGGCGCCATCATGTTCATCGTGGGCCACAGCCAGCGCGACGTCACCGACCGCTACACCCACAAGGATATCCCCGAGCTGGTCCAGGAGGTGGACAAGCTCACCTTCTGGCCCACCGAGGACTGAATTTCCAGTGCAGAATTTCCCAAAAAAATTTATAAGACACACACAAGACACACCAAAATTGACAGGATTTGGGCGACGTTGACATAAGTTTTTGTTATCGGAAAGCGGGAGCTTTGTAGTGAAAGTCGGATATAGGAGAATAAAAACCCCGTCTCCGGCAAACCGGAGGCGGGCGGGGGGAGGAAAAAATGTGGGAGGTCGTGCAGGGTACTGGGCGGCCCATCTTCCGCCCACAGCCCAGCTCGAATAACGCCGTAGTGGCCGATGACCACATCGGCCCGTTTCCGTTCACCGCACCGCCCTGCCATCGGGCGGGTTTCAAATCTGCCCGTACGAATCATATATCGAATTTGAGATCTGTTCGTAGAGGTAGGTTCCAAACCTGCCCGCCGCTGTAGTCCCATTGTTGCGCATTGGGTGTATAGAAAAGGGAAGCCCCCGGGCAATCGCCCGGGGGCTTCAGTTTGTCAAAAAACCCTTCCCCCTTCCCCCCAAAAGGTGTATAATAGTTCCAAAAGTTTCAGAGAGGTGACCGACATGGAGGAATGGAGCAAGGACGCGCGGCGGGACGTAGTAGTCACGGACATAGACGCCTTGGTACCGAAGGACCATCTTCTGCGGAAGATAGAGAAGGTCATGGATTATGGCTGGATATACGAGCGGCTGGACCCGTATTACAAGCACGAGGGGCGGCCGCCAGTGGACCCGGTGGTGATCATCAAGATGGTGTTGCTGCAGCACCTCTACGGCATCCCCTCCCTGCGGGAGACTTGGCGGCGGATCAACGACTCCATCGCTTTCCGCTGGTTTTTGGGATACAACCTGCTGGACCGTATCCCGCACTTTGCCACGGTGAGCTACGCTTTCTGCCGGAGATTCCCGGC
>CANQMK010000122.1 GCA_947624895.1 uncultured Oscillospiraceae bacterium
GCGGCCACCGCCGCCTGGACCGCCGTGACCATCACCATCTTCTTCTTCATCATCAAGAAGACGGTGGGCCTGCGGGCCTCCGCCGAGGAGGAGATCGAGGGCCTGGACAAGGCCGAGCACGGCCTGCCCTCCGCCTACGCGGGCTTCTCCTTCGCCCCTGAGAGCGTGGACTACTCCGAGGCCCTGGCCGTGGAGGGCGACGTGCCCATGGCCGAGGCGGTGCCGGTGAAGACGGAGCCGTCCTTCACCCCCGCCCCCGCCGACCCCAACGCCCCCCGGTTCACCAAGGTGGAGATCGTGTGCAAGGAGAACCGCCTGGAGGGGCTGACCAAGGCCCTGATGGACCTGGGCGTCACCGGGATGACCGTCTCCCACGTCATGGGCTGCGGCGCCCAGAAGGGCGCGCCGGAGTACTACCGCGGGGTCAAGGTGGAGGCCACCCTGCTGCCCAAGGTGCAGCTGGACGTGGTGGTGTCTAAGATCCCCGTGCGCGCGGTGATCGAGGCGGCCAAGCGCGCCCTCTACACCGGCCACATCGGCGACGGCAAGATCTTCGTCTACAACGTGGAGAACGTGGTGAAGGTCCGCACCGGCGAGGAGGGCTACGACGCCCTCCAGGACGTGGAGTAAGAGACCTGACCCGATTGGAAAAAGAGGCCGTCCGGCAACCGCCGGACGGCCTCTTTTCACAAGTTTTCGCTCACACCAGCCCGGGGGCGGGGACCGCTTCCCACGTCCCCTCAGCCCAGCCGTCCGGCGCTTTCGCTCACACCAGCGCGGGGGCGGGGACGGCGGAGAGGTAGGCGTCCATCACCTGGGGCAGGACCCGGTCCAGGGCGTAGTCCAGGACAGCCCGGTGGGCGGCCTCCCCCAGGCGGGGGGCCAGCTCCGGCTCGCGGAGGAGCCGCTCCACCGCCCGGGCGCAGGCGGCGTCGTCCCCCACGGGGAAGAGGAGGCCGCTCTGGCCGTCCGTCAGCAGGTCGGTGTGGCCCTTCCGGGCGGTAGCCACCACCGGGAGGGCGGCGTACATGGCCTCCATGATGTTGAAGGGCATCCCCTCGCTCCGGCTGGAGGAGACGGCGGCGTCGGCGGCGGCGAACCAGGGGCCCATCTCCGCCACCTGGCCCAGAAAGCGCACCCGGCGCTCCACTCCCAGCTCCCGGGCCAGGGCCTGACAGCGCGCCAACTCCGTCCCCGACCCGGCCAGGGCCAGGGTCACGCCCTCCGGCAGACGGGCCAGGGCCCGCAGGAGGGTGGGCTGGTCCTTCCGCCTGGAGAACTCGGCGGGGTAGAGGAGGAGGAACTCCCCCTCCCCCACGCCCAGGCGGCGGCGCTCCGCCGCCCGCCCCGCCGCCAGGGCGGGGTCCAGACGGCGAAAGTCCACCCCCACGCCGGGGATGTACGCCACCCGAGGGGCCAGGGAGAGGGCTTGCGCGGTCTCCAGGTCAGTCTGGTTCATGGCCAGTACCAGATCGGTGCGCCCGGCGGTGAGCTTTTCCGCCCCAAGCAGCAGCCTGTCCCGAAAACCGGGGTCCTGGAGGTCGAATAAGTACCCGTGGACCATGTTCACCACCGTCGGTCGGGGCCCGGACCGGGGCAGGGCCAGGCGGGTGAAGAAGGCGGCCAGGGCGGTGTGGGTGGTGACCAGGTCATAGCGGGTCGCCCCCAGCTCCCGGCGGAGGAGGGCGGTGGCCCGGAGATTGGCCGGGGCGGTGATCTTCTTGCGGAAGGGCAGGGGGAGGACCCGATCCGCCTCCGGCAGATCCCCCACGGGGCCGCCGCAGGCCACCGTCACCTCCCACCCCAGCTCCCGGAAGCGGCGCAGGTAGGGCAGGTGGAAGTTGCGGATGTGGGAGGCGGTGGAGGCGGTGAACAGGACGCGTCGGGTCATGGGGAGGTCTCCTTATCCTGGCCGGAGGCCAGCTCCTCACCGTTGAGGAACTTGCCCCGGAAGAGGGTCATAAAGAGGATCTGGATGTCGAACAGCAGGCTCCAGTGCTCGATGTAGTAGATGTCGCACTGGATGCGCCCCTCGATGGAGGTGTCCCCCCGGAAGCCGTTCACCTGGGCCCAGCCGGTGATGCCCGGGCGGACCTGGTGCTTGACCATGTAGAGGGGCACGTCCTCCTTGAACTGCTCCACGAAGTGGGGCAGCTCCGGCCGGGGCCCCACCAGGCTCATGTCCCCCCGGAGGACGTTCCAGAGCTGGGGCAGCTCGTCCAGGGAGCACTTGCGGAGGAAGGAGCCGAACCGGGTGCGCCGGTCGTCCCGGGCGGTGGACCAGGCGGAGTCCTGGGCGTCGTTGAGGCGCATGGAGCGGAACTTATACATATCGAAGGGCTTGTTGTTCCGCCCCACCCGCCGCTGCCGGAAGATCACCGGGCCGGGGGAGGAGAGCTTCACCCCCACGGCGCACACCAGCATCACCGGGGAGGCGAGGACCAGCAGGACCGCCGAGCCCAGGATGTCCATGGCCCGCTTGCAGAAGGCGTTGAACACCGAGTCCAGCGGCACCCGGCGCACGTTCATCAGGGGGATGCCGTTCAGCTCGTCGAACTGGGGGTGGCTGGGCATGAACTGGGCGTAGGGGGGGATGATGGACAGGCGGATCCCCGCCTTGTCGCAGACCTGGATGATCCGGGGGGTGCGGGAGAACTCATAGAGCTCCAGGGCGGAGACCACCTCGTCCGGCGGCTGGGTCTCCAGGACCCGCTCCAGCTCCTCCAGTGTCCCCAGGCGCGCCAGCTCGTCGGGCAGCGCCCCCTGGCCCCCGGCCAGATAGCCCGCCACCCGGTAGCCCAAAGAGGGGTCGGCGCTCAGCTCCCGACAGTAGCGCCGGGCCATCTCCCCGGAGCCGATGAGGAGCACCGTCTTCTGGTTGAACCCCAGCCGCCGGGCCCGCCGGAGGATCAGCCGGAGGACGGCCCGCTTCAGGCTCAAAGCGGCGACGCTGAGGAAGAAGAAGATGCCCCAGGTCAGGCGGGAGTAGTGGGTGCCGTAGCCCAGAAACAGCCAGCTGAACAGCAGGGCCATGCTGATGAGGGAGGCCTGCCACAGCCGGGGCAGCTCCTGGCGCAGCCGGGTGTGGCGGAAGGAGCCGTAGAGACCGAAGAAGGCGAAGAGGATCAACTGGAAGGCGGTGAGGCACAGGTTGAGCCACAGATACCGGGACAGGGGGAAGCTGCGGATCCCACCGGGCAGGACGGTGAAGCGCAGCCAGTAGGCCAGGGGCAGGGCCCCCAGCAGGATGACCGCGTCGGTGAAGACGTTCAGGGTGTTGAGCAGGCGCTGATTTTGTCGGATCATGGCGGCACCTTACTGGGCGATGTGGTCCAGGAAGGGCTGGAGGGCCGCGTCGGGGACGATGGTGCCCATGTTGGCCTGGTTCCAGTCCGCCAGCATCTGGACCACCCTCTGGGCGGACTGGTGGTAGGCGGGGTCGTGGTCGGTGTCGTAGTTGGACAGGATGCTCAGGGCCAGGTTCCAGGTCTCCGGGCTGGCGGAGACGTAGGTGACGTATTTCTCGATCATGGCGAAGCCCTGTTCCGGCTGGCCCATCTCAAAGTAGTACTGGGCCAGATACCGGGGGATGGTGTTGGAGTCCTCCCGCTCCAGCTTCTGGGCGTAGCGGGCGGCCAGGGAGAGGTTGGTGTCGCTGAGCTGGGTGCCGTCGGCGTGCATGGTGGTCACGCTGTTGACGTAGGACAGGGCGTAGTCCGCCCACTCAAAGGGGTCGTTCTCCGCGGCGTCCCGCAGATCGCTCAGGCTCAGGCTGTGGGCCGCCTGCTTGCGGTCCACCGTGCTGTCCGCCATGACGTTGCACAGCAGCGCCACCAGGAAGACCGCCACCAGCGCCGCCATGACGCCGAACACCGCTGCCTGGACCCGCTTGCCCGGCTTGGGCAGGGGCAGGGCGTCCCCACAGCACAGGCCGATGAGGGCGAAGACCCCGAAGGCCATGGGCAGGTAGGGGTAGGTGGAGAAGACCACCTCGATGGCGGCGTGGACCGCCATGAACACCACCGCCGCCCCCAGGGCGGGGGTGAGGGGGTGGCAGACCGCCTGGCCGTCCTCCCCCCGCTTCCGCCGGGCGAACAGGACGCAGGCGGCGGACACCGCCAGCAGGCCCACGAAGAGGACCAGGCCCACCACCCCGGTCTCCACCAGGGTCTGGATGTAGTGGTTGTGGGCGTACTTGGTCTGGTAGTCGAAGCTCTGGACGCCCCGGATGGCGTTCTCATAGGCCCCCATGCCCAGGCCGATGACCGGGCTGCGGCGGAAGATCTTCAGCCCGTCGGAGAAGAAGACCAGGCGCTGGATGGCGTTCTGGTTGGCCCGCAGGCCCTGGAGGCGGTTGGCGACGAAGCCGGGGAGGAGGGGGTAGCCCAGGGGGACGGACTGGCCGCCGCTGTCCCCCTGGCAGTCTACCGCCGCCAGCCGGACCTCCCCCTGGGCGGTGAAGTTGAAATAGACCACCAGGCTGTCCTCCGGTACGGTGAAGGAGGCGGAGGAGAGGGGGCCCTCATACAGGGTGGAGGAGGTGTGCATGATGGTGTCCCGCTGGTTCTGGCTCTCCACCAGGACGGTGACCGGCGCCTCCGCCGGGTCGGCCTGGAGGGTGTACGCCCCCGGCTGGAGGTAGAGGGCCCGGCGAAGGGTCTCCCCCTGGCCAAGGGTGATGCCGGAGGTCCAGTGGGTGGCGACCAGGGCGAAGATGCCCAGCGCCGCCGCCAGCCCGATCAGCACCGCCAGCACCACCTTGCCCTGGAGCTTTTCCGCCAGGCGGCTGCCCACGAAGCGGTCCAGGGCCCACAGCCCCGCCGACCCCGCGATGGCGCACAGCAGGGGGATAGGCTGGAAGCCGTCCCACGCCTGGAAGGCGGTCTTGGAGATGAGGGCGGCGGCCAGGACGGCCAGGAGCAGGGTCTCCACCATCAGGACCAGCGCCCCGGCGCGGCGCTGGGGCAGCTCCAGCAGGAGGAAGACCAGGAAGGCCAGGGCGATGGAGGCGCTGGCCCCCATGCTGAAGGCCAGGAGGAAGGCCAGGGCGTTGACGTAGAGCAGGCACACGTGGGCCGCCCGCCGACCCCCCTGGGGCTCGGCCAGGACCAGGGACAGGGAGAGCAGCGTCCCCAGGCCCACCACCCCGGCGAAGAAGTTGGGGTTTTCAAACAGGGAGACCATCCGCACCCCCGGCTCCACCCCGGCCAGGCCGGTGTAGTCCGGGGAGAACCAGCCCAGGACCCCCAGGAGCGCGCCGCTCACCAGGCGGGTGGAGAGCAGGTCGATGCTCACCAGTCCCGCCAGGGCGGAGAAGGTGGACAGCACCTGGGCGATGGCCCGGCCCGGGTCGCTCCCCCGGCAGAAGGCCAGGAGGACGAGGGTGAGGAACAGGGCGCACAGGAGCTTGAGGAATTCGTAGAGGGCGAACTTGCCGGACACGGCGTAGAGGGTGGAAAGCCCCCCCATCAGACACACCAGCGCCAGGGCGATCAGGGTGGGGGAGAGCCGGTCCCGCCACCGCAGGAGCCACACGAAGGCGGCGATCGTCGGCAGGGCCAGGACCAGGGCGGTGACCTTGATGGTGGAGGGCCCGCACAGGCAGACGGCGAAGAAGTAGGCCAGCCCCCCCAGGAAGGGGAGGGCGGCCAGCGCCCGGGCCGCGCCGGCGCTCTGGGGCCGCTGGGCGGCCCGCTTGATCTGTTTGCTCACGATGGCACCACTCCATTTTGTGGAAAATCAAGCCCCGGTGGGGGAACGGGCGGGGCAGCGCCCCGCCCGTCTCTGTCGTAGGGTCAAGTATAGCGTATCCCTGGCGAAATTTCAAGGGAAAAGTCGAAAAAACGCCCGGTTCAGCCCTTCCTCTTTTTTCGCCCGCGGGGAGGTTTTGCCGCCTCCGCCGCCGGGCGCGCCCCCCGGCCCCGCCCCGGGGCGGCGAGCTGACTGGCCAGGACCCAGACCGCCCCGGCCAGGGCGAAGACCATCATCCACGCGCCCCAGGACATGGGGAAGGCGTAGCGCAGGACCAGGTAGGCGTGGTAGCCCCCCAGGGAGGCGGTCTGCACCGCCGCCGCCACCGGGAGACGGCGGATATCCGCGGCGCACCAGACCACCGCGAGCACGTCGGCCAGGAAGAAGTACCGCTCGTGCATATGGGGCAGCAGCAGGGGCACGCCCACGGCCAGGACCAGGGCGGCGGTGAGGAGGGCGGCGTCGTCCAGCCTGTCCCGGCGGAGGTAGAGCCAGACCAGCAGGCCCAGTACCAGGGTGAAGGCCGCCCCGATCCCCACCCCGGCCCAAAGGTCCCCGTCCACCTCCGCGCCGTAGGGGATGAGGGCGTAGA
>CANQMK010000123.1 GCA_947624895.1 uncultured Oscillospiraceae bacterium
GGAGCGCCGCGCCCATGGCCACGCACTCGTCGGGGTTGATGCCCTTGAAGCCCTCCTTGCCGGTGAGCTTCTTCACCATGTCCTGCACGGCGGGGATGCGGCTGGAGCCGCCCACCATCAGGACCTTGGAGATGTCGCCGCCGCTGAGGCCGGCGTCGCTCATGGCCTGGCGGACGGGGCCGGCGGTGGCCTCCACCAGGTGGGCGGTGAGCTGGTCGAACTTGGCCCGGGTGAGGGTGAGGTCCAGGTGCTTGGGACCGGCGGCGTCGGCGGTGATATAGGGCAGGTTGATGTTGGAGCTGGTGACGCCGGAGAGCTCGATCTTGGCCTTCTCGGCGGCCTCCTTGAGCCGCTGCATGGCCACCTTGTCGCCGGTGAGGTCGATGCCCTCAGCCTTCTTGAACTCCTCCACCATCCAGTCCATGACGCACTTGTCGAAGTCGTCGCCGCCCAGGCGGTTGTTCCCGGCGGTGGCCAGGACCTCGATGACCCCGTCGTCGATGTCCAGGATGGACACGTCGAAGGTGCCGCCGCCCAGGTCGTAGACCATCACCTTCTGGGAGGTCTCCTTGTCCACGCCGTAGGCCAGGGCCGCGGCGGTGGGCTCGTTGATGATGCGCTTCACGTCCAGCCCGGCGATTTTGCCGGCGTCCTTGGTGGCCTGGCGCTGGGCGTCGGTGAAGTAGGCGGGGACGGTGATCACCGCCTCGGTGACGCTCTGGCCCAGATAGGCCTCCGCGTCCGCCTTCAGCTTCTGGAGGACCATGGCGGAGATCTCCTGGGGGGTGTAGGCCTTGGAGTCGATGGTGACCTTGTAGCTGCTGCCCATCTCCCGCTTGATGGAGGAGATGGTGCGGTCGGGGTTGGTGATGGCCTGGCGCTTGGCCACCTGGCCCACCATCCGCTCCCCGTCCTTGGAGAAGGCCACCACCGAGGGGGTGGTGCGGTTGCCCTCCGCGTTGGGGATGACGACGGCCTCGCCGCCCTCCATGACGGCCACGCAGGAGTTGGTGGTGCCCAGGTCGATGCCGATGATTTTAGACATAGTAGTATACCTCCATGATTTTTATTAACAGTGGGTGAAACGCCTCCGGCGGGGCGGCTAGTTGGCCACCACCACCATGGCGTAGCGGATCACGTTCTCCCCCAGCTTAAAGCCGGTCTGGTAGACCTCCTTGACGATATTCTCCCCCAGCTCCGGGTCCTCCACGTGCATCACCGCGCTGTGGAGGGCGGCGTCGAAGGGCTGTCCCAGGGCGGGGATCTCCTCCAGCCCCAGCTCGGCCAGCACCTTCTTGAGCTGGACCATGGTCATCTCCACGCCCTTGCGGTAGGCCTCGTCGGCGGTCTCCTGCTTCAGGGCCCGCTCCAGGTTGTCGTAGACCGGGAGGATGGCCTTGGCGGCCTGGCCGGTGGCGGCGCCCCAGGTGGCCTCCTTCTCCTTGGCGGTGCGCTTGCGGTAGTTATCATATTCCGCGCACAGCCGGAGATATTTCTCCTCCTGGGCCGCCACCTGGGCCCGCAGGGTCTCCACCTGGGCCTGGAGGGGGTCGCCGCCCTGGGTCTCCGGGGCGGTCTCCTGGACCTCCTGGACCTCCGGGGTCTCCTGGGTCTCCGGGCCCTGGACTTCGGTGGCCGGGGCCTCCGCCTCCGGAGTCTCGGGGGCGGGGGCGTGGGACTTCTTCTTTTTCTCGCTCATGGATCAGGGGTCCTCCTTCTCTGTGGAGTCGGGCAGCTGGCCGCGCTCAAAGAGGCGGCTCAGGCTCTGGGCCACGTATTCCAGCCGAGCCAGCACGGTGGCGTAGTCCATCCGGGTGGGGCCCACCACGCCGATGACGCCCCGGGTGTTGTCCCCCATGTCGTAGGTGGCCAGCACCACGCTGGAGTCCTTCAGCGCCTCGTGGACGTTCTCCGGGCCGATGAGGATGCGGGTGGTCTGCCCCTCCGGGACGGTGAGGGAGCCCATGTTCTCCGCCTGGGACAGATAGCGCATCAGCGGCTGGGCCCGGGAGAGGTCCTGGTACTCCGGGTGGGCCAGCAGGCTGTCCAGCCCGGCGGTCTTCACCATCTTGCCCCGCTGCTCCTCCAGCACTTCCATGGTGAAGGAGATCACCATGGGCACCAGCCCCATCTCGTCCCCCAGCGCCTGGGAGGCGGCCCGGACCAGCTGGGGGGTGAACTCCTCCAGGGTGAGGCCGGTGAAGGAGCCGTTGAGGAGGGAGGCCAGCATCTGGAGCTGGTTCCGATCCAGGGTCTGGGGCAGGCGGAACAGGCGGTTGGCGAGGTGGTTGTTGTCGGTCATCACCACGGCGATGAAGGCGCTGTGGTCCACCATCAGCACGTCGAAGCGCTTCACCGTCACCCGGGGCGTGCCCGAGGAGAGGGCGAAGGCGGGGTAGCGGGTGAGCTGGGAGATGGCCCGTCCGGCCTCATCCATCACCCGGTCCAGCTCCCGCATCTTCAGGTGGAGCGCCTCGTTGAGCCGCTCCGTCTCCTGGACGCTCAGCCGGTGCTCCTCCATCAGGGCGTTGACATAGAGCCGGTAGCCCTTGGGGGCGGGGATCCGCCCGGCGGAGGTGTGGGGCTGTTCCAGCAGGCCCTGGGCGGTGAGCTCGGCCAGCTCGTTGCGGATGGTGGCCGAGGAGACGTTCAGGTCGGAGCGCTCCAGGATGGACTTGGACCCCACCGGCTCCGCCGTCTCGATATAGATCTCCACCACGGCCCGCAGGACCCGCTTCTGTCGGTCTGTCAGCTCCAAGAGCGCCGCCTCCTCTCCGTCAGGTTAGCACTCATTCTTTCCGAGTGCTAACCCATGCTACCACCAGAACCGGGAATTGTCAATAGGGGGAGTGTAAATAAAATATGAACCGGGCCAGGAAAAATTTTTTGGAAGGGGAGAGAAATAAAGGTATACATTTGGGAAAAAGTGTGTTATAATACTCTTGCTTAGTATGGCTTTCCCGCCTGACCAACAGGCGCTGAATTTTGGTATCTCTTCCAGGAAACGCGGAACATACCACGACCCCACAGCGGGCGCGGCGCGCTAGCGTGGCCTCGGTATACAGACCGAGAGCCGTGCCGGTGTTGTTTTGCTGTGCCCAGATGAAAAAAGGAGCGAACGTATGGCAGAAAAACTGAAGATCATCTCTCTGGGCGGACTCAACGAGATCGGCAAGAACCTGACGGTCTATGAGTATGGAGGGGACATCATCGTCGTAGACGTGGGCATGGGTTTCCCGGACACGGATATGTACGGCGTGGACGTGGTGATCCCCGACTTCACCTACCTCATCCAGAACGCCGCCAAGATCCGGGGCATCTTCCTCACCCACGGGCACGAGGACCACATCGGCGCCCTGCCCTATCTCCTGCGGAGCGTGAAGGCCCCCATCTACGCCACCCGGCTGACGGCGGGGCTGGTGCGCCTGAAGCTGGAGGAGCACCGCCTGGCGGACAAGACCCGGCTCATCACCTGCGAGGCCGGGGACGTGGTCCGGGCGGGGCGGTTCGCCGTGGAGTTCATCCACGTGAACCACTCCATCGCCGACGCGGTGGCCTTCGCCATCCGCACCCCCGTGGGCGTGTGCGTCCACACCGGGGACATGAAGATCGACCCCACCCCCATCTCCGGCGGCATGATCGACCTGGGCCGTCTGGGCCAGCTGGGCAAGGAGGGGGTGCTGGCCCTGCTGTGCGACTCCACCAACGTGGAGCGCCCCGGCTTCACCAAGTCGGAGCGGAGCGTGGGGGCCAGCTTCGACGTGCTCTTCCGGGGCTGTGAACAGCGCATCATCGTCACCACCTTCGCCTCCAACATCGACCGCATCCAGCAGATCATCTCGGTGGCGGTGAAGTACGGCCGGAAGGTGGCCATCACTGGCCGGAGCATGGAGAACGCCATCAAGGTGGCCACCGAGCTGGGGTACATGAGCATTCCGGCCAACGTCATGGTGGACCTGGCCCACATCAAGAGCCTGCCCAAGGAGAAGGTCTGCGTCATCACCACCGGCAGCCAGGGGGAGACCATGTCCGCCCTCACCCGCATGGCCTTCAACACCCACAAGCAGATCGACATCCAGGCCGGGGACCGGGTCATCATCTCCGCCTCCGCCATCCCCGGCAACGAGCACGACATCGGCAACGTCATCAACGAGCTCTACCGCAAGGACGCGGAGGTGATCAACGAGCGGGAGCGGGCCCTCCACGTCTCCGGCCACGCCTGCCAGGACGAGCTGAAGATCATCCACGCCCTGGTGAAGCCCCGCTTCTTCATCCCCGTCCACGGGGAACAGCGGATGCTCAAGACCCACGCCAAGCTGGCCCGGGAGATGGGCATGGAGGCCAAGAACATCATCATCTCCGACATCGGCAAGGTCATCGAGCTCACCCCCGGCTCCGCCCGGATCACCGGCACCGTCCCCGCCGGCCGGGTCTTCGTGGACGGCTACGGCGTGGGCGACGTGGGCAGTGTGGTCCTCCGGGACCGGAAGCACCTGGCGGAGGACGGCATGATCGTGGTCTCCTGCGCCCTGTCGGCGGAGGACGGCGGCCTCATCTCCGGCCCGGAGGTGCTCACCCGGGGCTTCGTCTACGTCAAGGAGTCGGAGGGCCTGATGGAGGAACTGCGCCGGACGGCGGCGGACTCGGTGGAGGACGCCGTGGCCCGCTACGGCACCGACTGGGCCGCCATCAAGACCCAGCTCAAGGACGAGCTGGGGGACTACCTCTATAAAAAGACCAAGCGCAGCCCCATGATCCTCCCGGTGATCATGGCGGTCTGACCCCCGCCCGGCGGGGGCGCGCCTCGGGGCCCGGCGTTCTCGCGGGGGCCGCCCGCCGGGCGGCCCCCGCGCTTGTCATTCCCCCCGGGCGGCTAACCCTGTTTAGCCCGGTTGGTTTACCGATAATTATTTTTTACGCCCCCCGCGGGGGACGTCCCCCCGCCATCCCCCCGACCCACCCCCCGGCGGGACCCCCCGTCCACGGGGGCGTCCTTCCACATTTCCACAAAGTTTTCCACATCTCCCTCGTCCGCCCACCGTGGAAAACGGGGGAAAAGCAATTTACATAAAACTCTGTCAACCCGTTTTTGAAAAAAAGTTCCACAAAAAAGCAGGAGAAGGAGGGAGCGCCGTGGAGGAGGCCATCGCCGCCGTCGCCACCGGCTGGGAGCGGTCCGCCATCGGGGTGATCCGCCTGTCGGGAGCGGGCTGTATCCAAGTTGTGGCAAGGGTTTTCCGCCCGGACCGGGGCGGGGCTTTCGGCACGGGCGTCCCCGGGCGGCTCACCCTGGGGACGCTGACCGACGGCGCGGGCGCGCCTCTGGACCACGCTCTGGCCGTTTTTTTCCCCGCCCCCCACAGCTACACCGGGGAGGACGCCGCCGAGCTCCACTGCCACGGCTCGCCCACGGTGCTGACCCTGGCCCTGGAGGCCCTGTTCGCCCAGGGGGCGCGCCAGGCGAGGCCGGGGGAGTTCACCCGCCGGGCCTTCCTCAACGGCAAGCTGGACCTGATGGAGGCGGAGGGGGTGGCGGACCTGATCGACGCCCCCAGCCCCGCCGCCGCCCGCCAGGCCGCCGCCCAGCTGGGGGGCGCCCTCTCCCGGCGGGTGGGGGAGGTGTACGACGGCCTGCTGGACCTGCTGGCCCATTTCCACGCCGCCCTGGACTACCCCGACGAGGACCTGGCCCCCTTCACCCCCCAGACGGTGGAGGCGGCCCTGGAGACGGCGGCGGCCCGACTGCGGGCCCTCCTGGCCTCCTACGACCGGGGCAGATATCTCCGGGACGGGGTGCCCACCGCCATCGTGGGCCGGCCCAACGTGGGCAAGTCCACCCTGCTCAACGCCCTGGTGGGCTACGACCGGGCCATCGTCACCGACCTCCCCGGCACCACCCGGGACACGGTGGAGGAGACCTGCCTGCTGGGGGGCGTGCTCCTGCGCCTCACTGACACCGCCGGCCTGCGGGACACCGACGACCCGGTGGAGCGCCTGGGGGTGGAGCGCTCCTGCCGGGCTATGGAGGGCGCCGCGCTGGTGCTGATCCTCCGGGACCTGGGCGGGTCGCTGGACGAGGAGGACGCCGCCCTGGCCGCCCAGGCCGGGGCGGAGGGCCGCCAGGTCCTCTTGCTGGACACCAAGGCCGACCTCTACCACCGCCCGCCCCGCCCCGGGGCTATGGCCGTCAGCGCCAAGACGGGGCAGGGGCTGAAGGAGCTGGAGGACGAAATTGCCCGCCGCTTCCCCCAGGGGGAGAGCGGGGGAGAGGGGATGCTCACCAACCTCCGGCAGATGGAGGCCGCCCGCCGGGCGCTGGAGGCGGT
>CANQMK010000124.1 GCA_947624895.1 uncultured Oscillospiraceae bacterium
TGGCCCTGGGACAGACCTCCCTCACCCGCGCGCCGGCGGACTCCAGGCACCCCCGCTCCATGAGGATGTCGTATGCCCTGCCGGGCAGGTCCACCCGAAGCTGTCTCATGCCTCCAGCACCTTGCCGGCCATGGGGACCAGGGCGCGGACCTTGCCCATGACGGCCTGGAAGCTCTCCGGGGTGAGGGACTGCTGGCCGTCGCACTTGGCGTGGGGGGGATCGTTGTGGACCTCGATGATCAGCCCGTCCGCCCCGGCGGCCACGGCGGCCAGGGCCAGGGGCTCCACCATCCAGCTCATCCCGGCGGCGTGGGAGGGGTCCAGGATGACGGGCAGGTGGCTCATGCGGTGGATGGCGGGGATGGCGGAGATATCCAGGGTGTTGCGGGTATAGGTCTCGAAGGTCCGCACCCCCCGCTCGCAGAGGATGACGTTCTCGTTGCCCTCGCTCATGATGTACTCGGCGGACATGATCCACTCCTCGTAGGAGTTGGACAGCCCCCGCTTCAGGAGGACGGGCTTGGACATCTTGCCCACCTCCTTCAGCAGGTCGAAGTTCTGCATATTCCGGGCCCCCACCTGCACCACGTCCACCTTCTCCTCAAAGAGCTCGCAGTACTTGGGGGACATGATCTCGGTGACCACAGGCAGCCCCGTCTCCCGCTTGGCCTCCAGCAGCAGTTCCAGGCCAGGGACACCCATGCCCTGGAAGGAATAGGGGGAGGTGCGGGGCTTGAAGGCGCCGCCCCGGAGCATACACGCCCCCGCCAGCTTCACGTCCCGGGCCACCTCGATCATCTGGGCCTCGCTCTCCACTGAGCAGGGCCCGGCGATCACGGCGAAGTGGCCGCCGCCCACCCGGACGTCCCCCACCTGGATGACGCTGTCCTGGGGGTGGAACTTGCGGTTGGCCTTCTTGTAGGGCTCGCTCACCCGCATGATCCGCTCCACGTTGGGCAGGATGGACAGCTTGTCGATGTCCACGGCGGTGGTGTCCCCCACCAGACCCAGGATGGTACAGCCCACGCCGTTGGTGATGCCCACGTTCAGCCCCTGGGCCTCAAAGGACTGGGCCAGAGCCTCGATCTCCTCTTTTTTCGTACCCGGTTTCATGACGACGACCATAATTTTCTCTCCTTTTTGACAAAAACGCCCACAGCACAGGGCCGTGGGCTCCAAAATGCTATTGTGAATTATACCAATGCCCCACAGAAAATGCAAGACCTGTCCATCCTCTATCCCATCAGTTCCCGTAGCCGGGCGATGGCCCGCTTCTCCAGGCGGCTCACCTGGACCTGGCTCACCCCCAGGACCTGGGCGCACTGATCCTGGGTCATGGCGCGGTAGTAGCGCAGGAGGATGACCCGCCGCTCCCGCTCCCCCAGGGCGGCGATGGCGTCCCGGAGGGCGAAGCGCTCCACCAGCTCCTCCTCCGGCCCCTCCACCCCCAGGGTGCTCTCCAGGGTCAGCCCCTCCCCCGTCTCCGCCTGGAGGGAGGAGACGGCCTGGGTGGCGGTCTGGGCGGCGGCGATCTCCTCCGGCTCCAGCCCGGTCTCGGCGGCCAGCTCGGAGAGGGTGGCCTCCCGCCCCAGGCTGGCCCCCAGGGTGGCGGCGGCGGCGCGGATGCGCCCCGCCCGCTCCTTCAGGGACCGGCTCACCTTCACCGGCCTGTCGTCCCGGAGGAAGCGGCGGATCTCCCCGGCGATCTTGGGCACGGCGTAGGTGGAAAACCGGGTGCCGTACTCCCGCTCAAAGCCCTGGATGGCCTTGAGGAAGCCCAGGCAGCCCAGCTGGTAGAGGTCCTCCGGGTCCGCCCCCCGGCCATAGTAGCGCCGGACGATGGACCAGATGAGCCCCGCGTTCTCCGCGATGGCCCGCTCCGCCGCCTCCCGGTCGCCCGCCCTGGCCCGCTCCAACAGCTCCGCCGAGGGGGCGGAGCTCACCGGGACCCCCCCGCCCGGGGGGAGACGCGCTTGCGCAGGGTGACGGTGGTGCCCTTGCCGGGGGCGGAGCGCACCCGCACCCAGTCCATGAAGCTCTCCATGATGGTGAAGCCCATGCCGGAGCGGGAGTCATCCCCGGTGGTGTAGAGGGGCTGGCGGGCCTGCTCCACGTCGGGGATGCCCACCCCCTTGTCCTTCACCATCACCTCGAAGATGCCCCCCTCCAGAATGCGCAGGCGGAGGGTCACCACCCCCAGCTCCCGGGGGTAGGCGTGGACGATGGCGTTGGTCACCGCCTCGCTCACCGCCGTCTTGATGTCCCCCAGCTCCTCCAGGGTGGGGTCCAGCTGGGCGGCGAAGCAGGCGGCGGTGGTCCGGGCGAAGGCCTCGTTGCTGCTCTTGGAGGGAAAGAGTAGGGTGGCCTGGTTCAGAATGGGTATCATGGTATGTACGCCTCCTTAGTCATCCAGGGGGATGATCCTGTCCAAGCCCGCGGCGGTCAGGACCTTCCTGGCCTGGGCGGGGATGTGGCGCACGCGCATGGTACCCCCCGTCTCCTCCTGCCGCCGCCAGCACCGCAGCAGCACGGCGATGCCGGAGGAGTCCATGAACCCCACGCCCCCCATGTCCACCGTCAGCTCCCGGGGGTCCCGGGCGGACACCGCCCGGTCCAGGGCCAGCATCATCCCCCGGGCCCCGTGGTGGTCGATCTCCCCCTGGAGGTAGACGGTCAGGTCGTTCTGTTCCTGGACGAGGCGGATGGCCATAGCGGGTCCTCTCCTTTGGCTGAAGTGCTGGTCTGAGCTTGTCCCAAAGGAGATGGTACTATACCTCCGGCGGGGAAAAGGGTCGAAGTCCACCGGGGGGCGGAAAAAAGTTCGGCGAAACCCGCTCCCGCGGGGCCGGGCTGTCTGGGTCGGCAGGTTGGACAGCTGTCTGGGTCGGCAGGTTGGACAGCTGTCTGGAACGGTGGGGGACTGGATTGGATGGCCGGGACGGGCCGGCGGAGGCTGGATTGGATGGCCGGAACGGGTCGGCGGTGGGCTGGATCGGATGGCCGGGACAGGCCGGGTGGGCGGAGGCTAGGCGGGCTGGGCGGGCTCCCGGATGAGGCCGGACGCCTTCCGCCACCGGCCGGACAGGAGGCGGGAGAGGAAGAGGATGGAGCGCAGGACCCAGTCGGAGCACATCCCGATCCAGTAGCCCATGGCCCCCAGCTGGGGCAGGCCGGGGATGCGGTCGGTGGTGAGCAAAAAGGCCAGGCCCACCCGCATGGTGAACATGGAGATCACCGCGCAGTACATGACGTATTTCACGTCGCTGGTGGCCTTCAGGATGCCGGGGGTGGTGAAGGACAGGGGGTAGGTGACAAACTGGAACATGAGGCAGAGGTAGAGACAGCTCTGCCCGATGGCCTTGGCCTCGGCGGTGTAGCCGTAGAGCTGGGTGATGACCGGCACCAGGGAGAGGATCAGCCCCACGCAGGCCCCGTTGGCCAGGTAGGAGATGAGGAACATCCGGCGCATATAGTGCTTCACCTGGTCCAGGTCCCCCGTGCCCACCGACTGGCCGATCACCGTCAGGCAGGAGGTGCCCACGCCGCCGCCCACCACCGAGGCGAAGTTGTTGACCTGGTTGGCGATGGTGTTGCCGTTGGCCTGGACGTTGATGGAGATCAGCTGCCCCGCCTCGTTCACCCCGGTGAGGCTCTTGGCCCCCGTGGCGTAGACCCCCACGTTCACAAAGGTGTTGGTCATCAGCTTGCCCAGCTGGAACAGGGCGCTCTCCACCCCGCTGGGGATGGCGATTTTTAAAATCTGCCGGATGGTCCCGCCGTCAAAGCGGAAGGGCTCCCACACCCGCACCCGCACGGTGTTTTTCTCGTTGCCCAGCAGGACCAGCATGAACACCGCCGGGATGGCCCGGCAAAAGAGGGTGGCCAGCCCCGCCCCCAGAACGCCCAGGTTCAGGACGTACATCAAAAGGGCGTCCAGCGCCACGTTGACCCCGCAGCTGATGGCCGCGCTGGCCATGGTGGAAAGGCTCTTGCGCTGGGCCCGGAGAAGGGCGGCGCAGGCGTTGAACAAGCCGATGAAGGGGAAGGAGAGGGCGGTGACGTAAAAATAGGTCCGCTGGTAGGCGAAGGTGGTGGGGTCCACGTTGCCGTAGAACAGGCGGATGATGGGCCGGTTGAGGAGCAGGCAGGCCGCCCCCACCCCCAGGGCGATGGTCACCACCAGCATCAAAAGCTGCTTGGCCACCTTGTTGGCCTTCTCCCGGTCCCCCGCCCCCAGGGACTGGGAGGTGACGATGGCCCCACCGGTGGCGAAGGCGGAGAAGAGCTGGATGATGAGGTTGTTGATGTAGTCCACGTTGCCGATGGCGTTGCTGGCGTTGCTCCGCACCGCCTCGGTGGCGTGGATGTTGGAGACCATCAGAGAGTCGAAAAAGCCCAGGGAGGTGGAGAAGATCTGCTCGATCACGATGGGCACCACCAGCCAGAAGAGCTGTTTTCCCGTAAACAGCGTATATCGCCTTTTCCCCGCCGCAAGTTCCATAGAGAAGTCCCGCGCCCCTTTCCAGCCTGACACAGTTCCCTCCTATGGTACAGTAGTTTTTCTTGCTTTTCCACTGTTTTTCAATTATAATACAGAAAAACTACTGTTTTTTCAACACTGCGAGGAGGGGGATGCCATGGCGGAACAGCGGGCGGAGGGCATCTACGCCGAGGCGGCGGTGCGGAAGGCGGGCTTCGCCATGCCCCGGCCCCACTGTCACCCCTGGTTCGAGCTCTTTTACGTGGAGAGCGGGAGCTGCCGGTTTTTCATCGAGGACACCATGTACGACGTCTCCGCCGGGGACTTTCTGCTCATCCCCCCGGAGGTCTTTCACTCCACCCGCTACCTCTCCGGCGCCTGCCGACGGGACACCGTCCACTTTTTCCGGGGGGACCTGGAGGACACGGTGGCGGCGCTGCTGCCCCAGGGGGAGGGGTTCTTCGCCGCTACCCGGATGTTCCAGACCCCGGAGGACCTCCAGGGGCAGATGGCGGGGCTCTTCGCCCGGATGCTCCGGGAGGAGCGGGTGGGCGACGCCCGGACGGCGCCCATGCTCCGGGCACTCCTCCAGGAGCTCTTTCTGCTGTGCGGCCGGGCCTGCCGCTTTCCGGACAGCCTGCCGGCGGATATCCACACCACCGACCGACAGATCGTCCAGGCGGCCCGGTTCATCCGGGGCCACTTCACCGAGCGGATCACCGCCGCCGACATCGCCAGGGCGGCGGGGTACAGCCCCAACTACCTGAGCCGGAAATTCCGGGACTCGGTGGGCATCGGCCTGCACCAGTACCTGGTGTTCCTCCGGCTGCAATACGCCGCCGTCCAGTTGGTCACCACCGGCGACCCCATCACCGAGATCGCCTTCCGCTGCGGCTTTTCCGACAGCAACCACTTCAAGGACGCCTTCAAGAAAAAGTACGGCGTCACCCCCCGGGCCTACCGCAAGCAGTTCTGAGGGGGGCCTCTCGATGGTGGTATTATAGCACAGGTGTTTTAGCTTGTCAGCCATTTTTGCGGGGGTACGTGAAAAAATTTCAAATTATTTTTTCGCGGGGCGGATGGAGGCGAAAAAAGCCCGCCGGGGCGGGCGTTTGGGACCGGGGCGGGCGTTTGGGGCGGGGCGGGCTTTCAGTTCCCCCGGCGGCGGGCGGGGCGGGGCGCGGTCAGGTCGTAGCTCATGGACAACAGCGCCTGGATGAGGTCGTCCGGGGCGCTCCCGTCCAGGGCCAGGGTGATCCAGCTCCCCTTGCTCATGTGGTAGGCCGGGAAGCACCCCGGCTCCCCCAACAGCGAACCCAGCAGGCGCGGCTCACACTTGAGGTCGACCACATCCAGCGGCTCCGCCCCCGGAAGGCCAAGCCGGTTTCCGGGCACGTCCATCACCAGGGCGAACCACTTGCGGCTGCCGGGGTGGCGGAAGACGGTGTAGTTGGGGTAGGAGGCCCACGGGCGGTCCGCCTCCACGGCGTACGCCTGCCGGATCAGGCGCTCCAGCGCTTCACGGTCCATACGCTCGCCCCCTTTCCGCTCTCATTCCGGTCCGGCGGGCGCGCCGCCGGGCCGCTTTCTATGTATCTGTATGATACCACCCCGGGGCGGACAAATCAACGGGGCGGGACGGAACGACGGGGCGAAGGAGGCCCCCGCCGGGGTATCCCGGCGGGGGCCTCCTTGTGTTTCAGACTTTTACAGCTTCTCCACGTAGCGCTGGAGGATGGTGGCCACCTCGGCTCTTGTCGCCGTGCCCTGGGGGTCCAGGCGGGCGCCGTCCTTGCCGGTGACGATGCCGTTCTGCACCGCCCAGCGCATGGCGTCCTG
>CANQMK010000125.1 GCA_947624895.1 uncultured Oscillospiraceae bacterium
GGTGGTCGCCTTGAAGGTGACGGTGACGGTGACGGCCTCGCCGGGCATCTCGAAGGTGTACTTGCCGTCGGCCTCGGCGACGGTCACGTCCTTGCCGCTGGCGGTCTTGACGGTGACGGCGTCCACCTCGTAGCCCTCAGCGGGGGCGACGGTGACGGTGACGGTCTCGCCAGCCTTGGCGGTCTCGGCGACGGTGACGGTGCCCTTGGTGGCGTCGGTGTCCACGGTGATGGCGTAGGTGGCGTCGCCAGCGGGCTCCTTACCCTCCTGCTCCACAGCGATGCCGTGGACGTACACGGCGGAACCGAAGGTGGCGGTGACGGTCTCGGCGGTGGGAGTGATGGTGTAGACGCGACCGGTCTCGGCGCCCTTCTCGTCGGTGATCTTCTCAACGGTGACGGTGCCGCCCGTAACGGCCAGCTCCTCGCCGTTGCCGTAGCCGCAGGTGACGATGACCAGCTTGGTGGTCGCCACGTCATCCTTAGCCACGTTGAAGGTGATGGTGGCACCAGCGGCGCCGTTGGGGCCGTGGTCGTTGCTGTAATTCCAGTTCCCGCCGAAGGTCACGCCCTTCACCTCGGGGGCCTTGCCGTCGGTCTCGGTCCAGACCCGCTCAGCGGTGCCGGCGGTCCAGTAGGGATCGTTGTCCTTGTTCTTGGCGGAGAAGTAGTACACACCGGCCTCCACGGTATCGGTGGTGGGCTCCACCACGGTCTCCTCGGTGACGGTGACGGTCACGGTGGCGGTGGCGTCGCCAGCGGTCACGGTGATGGTCGCCTCGCCCTTGGCCTTGGCGGTGACGGTGACTTCCTTGCCCTTATCAGCGCTGAGGGAGATCACGTCGGTGTCCTTGGTGGCCCAGTAGATGGTGTCGGTGGCTTCCTTGGGCTCCACGTCGGCGGTGAGCTTATAGGTCTCGTCCACCTTCAGTTCCACTTCGGTCTTGTTGAGGACGACCTTCGTCGCCTTCACGGCGGCGTTCTCGTTCTTGCCGTCCGCGGGCTTGAAGCCCTCCATGGCCTTCTTCAGAGCCTCAAGAGCGTCGTCCAGCTCTTTCTGGGTCGTGGCCTCATCCAGGGCCTTCTTGGCGGCATCAAGCGCCTTATCCAGGGCCGTCTTGGCCGCGCTGGTGACCCACTGCTGGTGGGTGCTGGTGTTCTCGCCGTCGTTGTCGTCGGTCACAACGCCATCGGCCAGCTTCTCGGCGGCGGCCACGGCCTCCGTCAGGGCGTCCTTGTCCAGCACGGTCTGGATGTTGACGGTGAGGACCGCGCCGTTCTTGTCGTCGTAGGCGGCCTTGGCGGCCTCCAGCGTCTTGATCTCGGTGTCGCCGGTCACCACATAGACCTCAACGGTCTTGGCTTCCTTCACCTCGGTGTCCAGGGTGACGGTGTAGGTGCCGCCCTCGTTGGCCTTCACAGTGGTGGTCACGTCGGCGTCAGCGGCCACGGCGTAGACCTGCTTGGCGGCGGTGGCAACGACCGTCTCAGAAGTGCCGGCCGTCAGGTCGACGGTGTCCTTGTCCAGCTCCACCTTGCCGCTGACGGGGGTGGGCTCCTCGGGCTTGTCCTCGACGGTCTTGGTCTCGGTGACAGTCACCTTGCAGATGTAAAGACCATTATCGGGAGCAACCACGTAGTACGTGCCCGCGGCAGGCAACGTAAAGGTTCCGATGGCAACACCGTTTTTGCTGCTGGCCTTCGCCGCAACGGAAACAGGGTCACCGCCAGTCGAATTGCCGCTCGCATCCCAAATGGCCACTGTGCGAGCATTGCTACCGCCGTTGGCGGCCCAAACTTTGACAACAGCGTTCGCAGTGGTCGTGGTAAACTTGATGGAACGGCCACCCGTATAGACCTCTTGCGCGTTGTTAGAACTCTTCTTAGTGCCTCCGTGCATTCTGAACGCGTTTCCGATCACATATCCGTCGGCAAAATCATTGCTGGCCGACAAATCCTGAACGTGATCGTTATCCTTCGGTCCATAGAGGCAGGTGAAGTAATTCTCTTCCCCCATATTCGCGGGGTCCGCGTTTACCTCAACCTCTTTGAAGTCTGCCGTATAGGTGACTTCCTCCGTAGCGGCCACGGCCACCACGGGCAGCATGCCGATCAGCAGCGCTACCAGGCACAGCACGCTGATCAGGCGGGTCCATCTTGTCTTCATGGGTATCAATCCTCCTTACAAATGGTTGCCTGATTTTTTCGAGCACGGACAAAAGTACCCTTTTGGCACTTTACTGTGCTATTATAGACCGCCCCCCCCCCCCTGTCAAGCCTTTTCGTTGGAAAATTCGCCGATTTTGACCAGGAAAATTCCGGGGGGTTTTGCAATTTTCTACAAACGTCCCGCCCCTGGGCGGGTCGGGGGTCCTCCGGGCCGGAAACGGCCGGAGGACCCCTGCTTTTGGGGTATTTTTAGAACTTCTGGGGAAAATTGGAAGTCACTCCAGGTCCAGGAAGCGGGCCAGGAGCGCGGCGGCCTCGGCCCGACCAGCAGGGCTGCCGCGCACAGCAGGGCGATCAGGCGGGGCTTTTTCATCTATTACTTCTCCTTATATATAAGTAGTGGGAAAGAGGGCAACAGAAAAAAAGAGGGGCCGTCCGGCTCTTGTCAAAGAAGTGGCGCAGCCACTTCTTTGAACTTTTCGCGGCCCGCCGCAGCGCACGGCCCGGACGCCGGAGGCGTCCAGCCCGCACGTTTGCGGGCCGAGAAGTATTTTTTGCCAGGCGCATGTCCTGGCAAAAAATGATTTATGATTTTTTCGCGCCGGAGGCGCGAAACTCTGCGAGGCTTTTAAAAACGAGGGGCCGTCCGGCGGGCGCCGGACGGCCAGGGGTATTAGCCCATTTGTTTCTGCCGGGAGATGTTCATGGTCCCGTCCTGCATGTCGCCGATCCACTCCAGGCTCTTGCCGGTGCCGTAGGCCACGCAGGAGATGGCGTCGTCCGCCACCTGGGTGGTGATGCCGGTATGGGACTCGATGAGCTTGTCAAAGCCCCAGACCAGCGAGCCGCCGCCGGTCATGAGGATGCCGTTGGTGGAGATGTCCGCCACCAGCTCCGGCGGGGTGCGCTCCAGCACGCCGTGGATGGCCTCCAGGATGCGGGTGGAGACCTCCTCGAAGGCCTCGATCATCTCGGAGGAGGTGACGGTGAACACCCGGGGCAGGCCGGTGACCAGACAGCGGCCCTTGATCTCCAGGGTCTGCTCCTCCTCCCGGGGGAAGACGCAGCCGATCTGGTGCTTGATCTCCTCGGCGGTGCGCTCGCCGATGAGGACGTTGTGCTTGCGGCGGATATACTTGATCACCGCCTCGTCAAACTGGTCCCCGGCGATCTTGATGGAGGTGGACTCCACGATGCCGGACAGGGAGATCACCGCGATGTCGGTGGTGCCGCCGCCGATGTCCACGATCATGTGGCCGTCCGGCTTGGTGATGTCGATGCCCGCGCCGATGGCCGCGGCCAGGGGCTCCTCGATCAGGTACACCCGGCGGGCGCCCGCCTGGATGCCCGCGTCGATCACCGCCCGCTCCTCTACCTCCGTGATGCCGGAGGGAACGCAGATGACCACCCGGGGCTTCAGGATGCGGAAGGGGGCTACCTTGTGGATGAATTCCTTGAGCATCCGCTCGGTCATGTCGTAATCGGAGATCACGCCCTCCCGCAGGGGGCGGATGGCCACGATGTTCCCCGGCGTGCGGCCCAGCATCTGCTGCGCGTCCGCCCCGACCTTCAGCAGGCGGCCGGAGTTCTTGTCGATGGCCACCACGCTGGGCTCCCGCAGGACCACGCCCTTCCCCTGGACGAAGACCAGGATGGAGGCGGTGCCAAGGTCGATGCCGATGTCTTTACTCATAGAACTGCACCTCGCTGTGTCTGAATGGGGGCTTACCTTTTTATTATAGCGGCACACGGTGGGTTTTGCAATCTTTTTTTGAAAGTCAAAGAAGGGGCCGATGGCCCCTTCTTTGCGTGTTTGCGGCCCGCCGCAGCGCACGGCCCGGACGCCTCCGGCGTCCGGGCCGTGCGTTTGCGGGCCGAGATGTATTTTTTGCCAGGCGCATGTCCTGGCAAAAAATGATTGATGATTTTTTCGCGCCGGAGGCGCGAAACTCCGCGAGGCGGGGGGTCAGGGGTAGCGCTTGTCCAGGTCGGCGATGAGGGCGGCGATGGCACCGTCCGCGCAGGAGGGGAGCAGGTGGGGGCCCCAGGCGCGCACCTCGGGGGCGCAGTCGGCGGGGGCGTAGCCCACCTGGGCGATCTGGAGCATGGGCAGGTCGTTCTGGTTGTCCCCGGCGCAGTAGATGTGCTCCCGTCGGACGCCCAGACGCCGGGCCAGCTCCAGCACCATGCCGCCCTTGGTGGCCCCCTTGGCGGTGATCTCCAACATATGGAAGTTGGAGAAGATGGCCTCGTAGCGGTCGCCGTAACGCTCCAGCAGCCACGCCTGGGCCCGGAGGAGGATGTCGTGCTCCTGGTGCAAAATGGCCTTGCCCCAGGGCTGGGGGATGGCGGCGATGGGGCGCTCCTCCGCCCCCACCCCCGCCTTGTCCAGGTGATACCAGGTCCAGGGGTTGGGGTTCCAGATGTAGGGGTCCTCCCCGTGGTACGCCTCCAGGCCCACCTCCGGGATGTGGCGCGTCAGCTCCTCCAGGTGGGGGGCGATGGTGGGGGGCAGGGGGCGCTCCAGGAGCATCACGCCGGCGGCGAAGTCGTAGAGCTGGGCGCCGTTGGAGAGGACCACCGGGGCGTTCACCGGGGCGACGGCCAGCTTAGGGGCGAAGGTGGTGTGGGCCCGACCGGTGGCCACGGTGAACAGGCCGCCCTGGGCCTTGAAGTACGCCACCGCCTCCCGGTTCTCCGGGGGCAGGACGCCGGACTCGGGGAAGTAGGTGTCGTCAAAGTCGGTGGCCAGTAAGACCCCGTCGAATTTGCCCACGTCGCCACCGCCCTTTGTCTTTTTTACTGCAGGTCGTCCCCCCGCAGGAACTGCTTCATCGGCACCCGCAGGGCCAGGCAGACCACCACGGCCAGCACGGCGCAGGGGAGCATATAGCCGCCGTTGTAGATCAGGGAGTAGAAGAAGGGGGAGGTCATCTTCATGCCCATGAACTCCTCGGGCATCCACCGGGCGTACACGGTGATGCCGCTGATGTAGTGGACGATGAACCGGGCCACGCTGCCCACCAGGGCGGCCAGCCAGACCAGCTTGTCCTTGCGCTTGAAGAGCCCCGCCAGGCCCACCGCGGCGTAGGCCACGGCGTAGTCCAGGAGGATGGACACCCAGTCGATGGCGAAGCCGGAGCCCACAAAGTACTTCAGCACGCCGCACACCAGCCCCGCCCCCAGGCCCCAGCCCAGGCCCCAGCGGACAGCGAAGATGATCAGGGGCACCATCACCAGGTCCACCGAGCCGCCCTGGGCCCAGACGAAGTTGACCTCCAGAAAGCTCAGCACCAGGCTCATGGCCACGCAGATGGCGCCCTCGCACAGGGCGCGCAGGTTCTTGTCGGTCGTTCTCATGTTGTCGTTCCTCCTAAAAAAATGTACCGCAGTCACCAGATAGGCGCGGTACAAGGAGACGACGATATGTCGAATACTCTCGCTACGCCGGCATTACCCGGATCAGCTCTGGAGGGACCGGGGAGGACGCTACCTCCCGCATCTCAGCCGGACTTGCGTCCAGCGCCCCTGTTATTCTGTTTCCTGCGGTCTCGGCTATTATAACACCGCCGGGGGGCTCGGTCAAGCCTCCCGGCGGCGCAATTTGTCCAAAACGGCCTGAAACTCTTGGGGCAGGGGGCACGTCACCGTCACCGGCTCGGCGGTGGCGGGGTGGAGGAAGGTCAGCTCCTTGGCGTGGAGGCACTGGCCCGCCAGGCCGGGGTAGCCCTTGGGGTTGCCGTACACCCGGTCCCCCAGGAGGGGGTGGCCCAGGTGGGCCATGTGGACCCGGATCTGGTGGGTGCGGCCCGTCTCCAGACGGAAGGCGGCGTAGGTGTAGCCGGAAAAGCGCTCCAGCACCTGGTAGTGGGTCACCGCCTCCCGTCCGCCGGGGACCACCGCCATCCGCTTGCGGTCCTTGGGGTCCCGGCCCAGGGGGGCGTCCACCGTGCCCGCCTCCTCCCGGAGGGCCCCCACCACGATACCGTGGTAGAGCCGCCGGAGGGTGTGGTCCTGGAGCTGGGCGGCCAGGGCCAGGTGCGCCCGGTCGTTCTTGGCGGCGATGAGCAGGCCGGAGGTGTCCCGGTCGATGCGGTGGACGATGCCGGGGCGGAGCACGCCGTTGATGCCGGA
>CANQMK010000126.1 GCA_947624895.1 uncultured Oscillospiraceae bacterium
GCCGACTACGTGGCCCTCACCCCCAAGGGGGGCAACCTGTGGGGCCTGTGCCCCTTCCACACGGAGAAGACCCCCTCCTTCTCCGTCTCCCCGGACAAGCACATCTTCCACTGCTTCGGCTGTGGCAAGGGGGGCGGGGTGATCCGCTTCGTCATGGAGATGGAGAGCCTCTCCTTCCCCGAGGCGGTGCGGAAGCTGGCCGCCCGGGCGGGGCTGGAGATGCCGGAGGAGGACCAGGAGGCCCAGCGCCGGCGGGCCCACCGCAGGCGTCTGCTGGAGCTGAACCGGGCCGCCGCCCGATTTTACTACGAGACCCTCAAGACCCCCCAGGGCGCGCCCATGCTCCGCTACGCCCAGGAGAAGCGGCGGCTCACCCCCACCTATATCAAGCGCTTCGGCCTGGGCGCCGCCCCGGACGCCTGGGACAGCCTCATCCACGCCATGGCCGCCCAGGGCTACGAGAAGGGGGAGCTGCTGGAGGCGGGCCTGGCGGTGGCGGGGAAGAACGGCGGGGTGTACGACAAGTTCCGCAACCGCCTGATGCTCCCGGTCATCGATGCCGCCGGGGACATCCTGGGCTTCACCAGCCGGGTGATGGACGACTCCGCCCCCAAGTACCTGAACACCCCGGAGACCGCCCTCTTTAAAAAGCGCTCCATCCTCTACGGCATCAACTTCGCCAAGCTGACCAAGCGGGGGTTTTTTCTGCTGGTGGAGGGCAACCTGGACGTGATCACCCTCCACCAGGCGGGGGTGGACAACGCCGTGGCCACCATGGGCACCGCCCTCACCGCCGACCACGCCCGGCTCATCGGCCGGTACACCCACGACCTGGTGCTCTGCTACGACAACGACGCCGCCGGGGTGGAGGCCACCCAGCGGGCCATGACCGTCCTGCGGGACACCGACTTCAACGTCCGCGTCCTCCAACTCCCCCGCCGCCGGACGGAGGGCGGCGAGCTGGTGAAGCAGGACCCGGACGACTTCATCAAGTTCCAGGGCCCCGCCGCCTTTGAGCGGCTGTTGGCGGGGAGCGAGGACCAGACCGCCTACCGCCTGGAGGTGGTGGCGGGGAAGCACGACCTGACCAAAAACGAGGGGAAGGTGGCCTACTTCAAGGACGTGGTGCCGGTGCTGGCGGGGCTGTCCAGCGCGGTGGAGCGGGAGATCTACGCCGCCCGGGTGGCCAAGGAGATGGACATCTCCAAAGAGGCGGTCCTCCACGAGGTGGACGCCCACCGCAAGGGCGAGGCCCGTCAGGCCCGGCGGCGGCAGGAGCGCGCCGCCCTCACCCCGGCGGCCAACATCCAGCCCAAGGCCCGGGCCCTGCGCTATGAGAACCCCCGGTCGGCCCGGGCGGAGGAGGGCGTGATCCGCCTCCTCTTTCTGGACCCCACCCTGCTGGGGCTGTGCGGGGCGCTGGCCCCGGAGTCCTTCTCCGTCCCCCTGTGGGGCAGGCTCTTCGGCCTGATCCGGGACCGGGGAGGCGGAGCGGTGAGCCCCGGCGTCTTCGACGGCGACCTCTCCCCCGACGAGGGGGACCTGCTGGCCCGCCTGCTCCAGGAGCCCCAGTCCCTGGCCGGGGGGCGGCAGGCCATGGCGGACTACATAGAGATCATCCTGGGCGAGGCGGAAAAGCGCCTGGGCCCGGCGCGGGACCCGGTGGCGGAGCTGTTGGCCACCCAGGCGAAGCGAAAACAGAAACAAGAGCGGGAGGATGGACCATGAGCGCGAAAAAGGTAAAGTTGACCCCGGTGGAGGAAAAGGAGCCGGTGGCCGGACAGGCCCCGGAGGGCCAGACCGCCCCGGCGGAGCAGGCCCCGGAGAACCACGGCCACGCCGACCACGGCAGACAGGACATCCTGAAGGCCCTGGAGGGCATCCCCGGTGCGGAGAAGCTGGCCGATCTCATCGAGCGGAGCAAAAAGAAGGGCAAGCTGTCCTCCGCCGAGCTGATGGAGGCCCTGGAGGACGTGGACCTGGAGGGGGAGCAGCTGGACAAGCTCTACGACCTCCTGGAGTCCATGGGCATCGACACCGCCAGCGAGTACTACGCCGAGCTGGACCCCCTGGACAACCTGGAGAACCTGGAGGAGCTGGACCAGGACGGCCCTCCCCCCGCCGAGGAGCTGGAGGAGCTGCCCGCCAGCGAGATGGTGGACCCCAACGCCCTGGGGGACACCTTCGGCATCGACGACCCGGTGCGGATGTACCTCAAGGAGATCGGCAAGGTCAACCTCCTGTCCTCGGAGGAGGAGGTGGCCCTGGCCCAGGCCATGACCGACGGGGCCCTGGCCAAGGAACAGCTGGCCGAGTTCGAGCGGATGCGCCAGGAGGGCCAGGAGGACCCCATCGCCCCGGAGGCGGAGGCGGAGCTGAAGGCCCTGGTGAAGAAGGGCGAGAACGCCAAACAGCGCCTGGCCGAGGCCAACCTCCGGCTGGTGGTGTCCATCGCCAAGCGGTACGTGGGCCGGGGGATGCACTTCCTGGACCTGATCCAGGAGGGCAACCTGGGCCTCATCAAGGCGGTGGAGAAGTTCGACTACACCAAGGGCTACAAGTTCTCCACCTACGCCACCTGGTGGATCCGCCAGGCCATCACCCGAGCCATCGCCGACCAGGCCCGGACCATCCGCATCCCCGTCCACATGGTGGAGACCATCAACAAGGTCATCCGGGTCTCCCGCCAGCTCCTCCAGGAGCTGGGTCACGACCCCACCCCGGAGGAGATCGCCGAGGAGATGAATATGCCGGTGGAGAAGGTCCGGGAGATCCTGAAGATCGCCCAGGAGCCCGTCTCCCTGGAGACCCCCATCGGCGAGGAGGAGGACTCCCACCTGGGGGACTTCATCCCCGACGAGGACGCCTCCGAGCCCAGCGAGGCCGCCAGCTACACCCTGCTGAAGGAACAGCTGGTGGAGGTGCTGGGCACCCTCACCAAGCGGGAGGAGAAGGTCCTGCGCCTGCGCTTCGGCATCGAGGATGGCCGGGCCCGCACGCTGGAGGAGGTGGGCCGGGAGTTCAACGTCACCCGGGAGCGCATCCGCCAGATCGAGGCCAAGGCCCTGCGGAAGCTCCGCCACCCCTCCCGGAGCAAGAAGCTCAAGGATTTCCTGAACTGACCTGGGCGAGGGACACCGTGGCGGTGAAGCGACGCGGGGGGATCGACGTCCCCCGGATGAACGACGTACAGCTCCTGGCCCATCTGCTGGGCATGGCCGGGCTGGAGACCACCCCCGCCCGGGAGGTGAGCCACGCCCTGCTGGACTCCTACCACGACCTGCGCCAGGTCCTCACCCGCCCCAGGGAGGACCTGCTGTCCTACCCCGGCCTGGGGGAGAACGCCGCCGCCTTTCTCCTGCTCATCCCCGCCCTGGTGGAGCGCTACCTCTCCACCGCCCCCGCTCAGCCCACCCCGTTGAAGAGCCAGGCGGACGTCCAGGCGATGCTGGCCCCCCACTTCCACGGCCAGGACTTCGAGCGGGTCTGCGCCTTCCTCCTGGGGGACGATCTCCAGCCCATCACCTCCATCCTGGTGGCCCAGGGCGGCCCCGCCGCCGTATCCTGCCCCACCCGGCGGGTGATCGAGCTGGCGCTGAACCACCGGGCCCAGGGGGTCATCCTGGCCCACAACCACCCCGACGCCCTCCCCTTCTTCTCCCAGAGCGACCTGAACGCCACCAGCGTCCTGGCCCGGGAGCTGTGGCTGGTGGGTGTGCCGTTGCTGGACCACCTCCTCGTGGCCGGGTCCCACATCGTCTCCCTGCGCCAGTTCGTCCGCCACCTCCACGAAATAGGCGTCAGCCTGCCCACCATCCTGGGGTGGTACCCCTGGGAGGACGAGGAACTCCCATGACAAAGCGCCCGACCCCGGCGGGGTCGGGCGCTTTTCCTCTCCTTCCGCCGGGGCGCCGCGGCGGCCTACTCCCCCGCCCGGCTCACCGCCCGGAGGGCCGCGCCGTCCAGCACCCGAACGGCGCCGTAGCCGGTCTCCACCCAGCCCCGGGCGGCCCACCGCCGGAGGACCCGGGCCACGGTGACCCGGGTGACCCCCACCCGGAAGCCCAACTCCTCCTGGGTCACTGCCACCCGCCCCGCCCCGTCCGCCTCCCGGAGGAGCTGGGCGGCCAGGCGGCCCTCCGACCCCCGGAAGGACAGGTCGTTCACCTGCCGGGAGAGCTGGCCCACCGTGTGGGACAGATACCGCAGCATGGGGATGACCAGGTCCGGGTGCTGGGCCAAGGCCCGCTCCAGCCCCTCCCAGGTCACCGCCACCGCCCGGCACTCGCTCACCGCCACCGCCGAGGACACCCGGGGGCAGCCCTCAAAGAAGGACGCCTCCCCCATGAGACTGCCCCCCCGGTGGAGGGTCAGCACCCGCTCCTCCCCCTCCGGGGAGGACAGAAAGCTCCGGGCCGAGCCGGAGAGAAGGTAGTAGAACTCCGTGGGCTCCGCCCCCTGGAGGTAGATCATCTGGCCGGGGGCGTAGGTCCGGGGGGTCCGGCCCTCCGCCAGGGCCTGCCAAACCGACATATTTTCTCACCTCGTCCTTAGATTGTAACACAGGTTACATTCTTTTGGCAAGCCCTCTGGCATACTGGTTCCTACCAAACAAAAAAGGAGGTCATCTCATGGGCATGACCATGACCCAGAAGATCCTGGCCCAGGCGGCGGGGCTCCCCAGTGTCCAGGCCGGACAGCTGGTGGAGGGCAGTCTCTCCCTGGTGCTGGGCAACGACATCACCACCCCCGTGGCCATCACGGAATTTGACAAGGCGGGGCTCACCCAGGTCTTCGACAGGGACAAGATCGCCATCGTCCTGGACCACTACACCCCCTGCAAGGACATCGCCGCGGCCCGGCTGTGCGCCAAGGCCCGGGACTTCGCCAAGCGCTTTTCCATCACCAACTTCTTCGACGTGGGCCAGGTGGGCGTGGAGCACGCCCTCATCCCGGAGAAGGGCCTGGCCGCCCCCGGGGAGGTCATCATCGGGGCGGACTCCCACACCTGTACCTACGGCGCCCTGGGGGCCTTCTCCACCGGCGTGGGCTCCACCGACATGGCCGCGGGCATGGCCACCGGCAAGCTGTGGTTCAAGGTGCCCAGCGCCATCCGGGTGGAGCTGACGGGCAAGCTCTCCCCCTACGTGTCGGGCAAGGACGTGATCCTCCACCTCATCGGCCGGATCGGGGTGGACGGGGCCCTCTACCAGTCCCTGGAGTTCACCGGCGAGGGGGTGGCCTCCCTGGAGATGGACGACCGCTTCACCATCTGCAACATGGCCATCGAGGCCGGGGCCAAGAACGGCATCTTCCCGGTGGACGACAAGACCCGGGCGTACTTAAAGGACCGGGTGGCCCGGGAATGGACCGCCTTCACCGCCGACGACGACGCGGCCTACACCCAGGTGGTGACCATCGACCTCTCCGCCCTGGAGCCCACCGTCTCCCTCCCCCACCTGCCCTCCAATACCAAGACGGTGACGGAGGTGGCGGGGACCCCCATCCAGCAGGTGGTCATCGGCTCGTGCACCAACGGGCGCATCAAGGACCTGCGGGAGGCCGCCGCCATCCTCAAGGGCCGCAAGGTGGCCGACGGGGTGCGGTGCATCGTCATCCCCGCCACCCAGGAGATCGTGCGCCAGTGCATGGCCGAGGGGCTGGCGGAGATCTTCCTGGCCGCCGGCTGTGCCTTCTCCACCCCCACCTGCGGGCCCTGCCTGGGCGGGCACATGGGGGTGCTGGCGGACGGGGAGCGGTGCGTCTCCACCACCAACCGCAACTTCGTGGGCCGCATGGGCCCCACCGACTCGGAGATCATCCTGGCCAGCCCCGCCGTGGCCGCCGCCTCGGCCATCCAGGGCTGCGTGGCCGATCCCCGCGCGCTGTAAAAAAGGAGGCTAGGCACATGAAACTCTACAAGTACGCCGACAACGTGGACACCGACGTGATCATCCCCGCCCGGCACCTCAATAACCCCGACCCCAAGGCCCTGGCCTCCCACTGCATGGAGGACATCGACCCCGACTTCGCCTCCACCGTGGAGGCTGGTGACATCATCGTGGCGGGGAAGAACTTCGGCTGCGGCTCCTCCCGGGAACACGCCCCCCTGGCCATCAAGTCCTGCGGGGTGAAGTGCGTCATCGCTGAGACCTTCGCCCGCATCTTCTACCGCAACGCCATCAACATCGGCTTCCCCATCCTGGAGTGCCCGGAGGCCGCCCA
>CANQMK010000127.1 GCA_947624895.1 uncultured Oscillospiraceae bacterium
GCGGTGTCGGTGGAGAAGAAGGGGTTGCCCGTGCCGCAGCCGAAGATGACCACCCTCCCCTTCTCCAGGTGCCGGATGGCCCGGGAGCGGATGTAGGGCTCGGCCACCGCCTTCATCTCCAGGGCGGTCTGCACCCGGACGGGGATGCCCTTTTGCTCCATCACGTCGGCCACCGCCAGGCAGTTGAGCACGGTGGCCAGCATCCCCATGTGGTCGGCCCGGGTGCGCTCCATCCGGCCTCCCCCGTCCTTCACGCCCCGCCAGAAGTTGCCCGCGCCGATGACCACGCCCACCTGGACGCCCGCGCTCAGGCACTTCTTGATCACGTCGCAGACCTGGCCGATCACGTCAAAGTCCAGCCCCCGGCCGGCGGTCCCGGCCAGGGCCTCCCCGCTGATCTTCAGCAGGACGCGGCGGTATTTCGCCTCGCTCATAGGTCCTTCCCTCCCAAGTCCTAGTAATCCTATTCCCCCATCTTCACGGGAATGTGTTATCGTTCCTATTCTACCTTATTTTGCCGCGTTTGCATAGGGGGTTGGCAAAATCTTTTTTCCCCAGCTGTAAAAAAGCGGCGTCGCCCCTGGGGGCGACGCCGCGCGGCGGTAGCTCAGTCCTTCTTCGGGTCTTTCTTCCCAGGCCGCTTGAGGGGCTTCTTGGGCGGCTCGGGGGGCAGCTCCTCCGGCTCCTCGTCGTGGTCGTGGGGGCCGTGAGGACCGTGGTGGTCATGGGGGGGCTCGTGGTCGTGGGGCTCGTGGTCACAGCCGCACTCGCAGTCGTCAAAGAGGTCCAGCACGAACTTCTGCTGGCAGGAGGGGCACTGGATCACGCCCTCGTCCAGAGCCTCCTCGTCGATCTCCAACAGTTCCCCGCAGTTGGGGCACTCCACCTGGAAGAACTCGTCCTCCTCGTCCTCGTCGTCGCCGTAGAGGTCGTCCTCCACGTCGGCCAGGTCGTCGGAGACGGCGTCCAGTTCCTCGGCCAGCTCGTCGGTGGTGGCCTCCAGGTCCTCGATGGACAGGCCCATGTCCTCCAGCACGTCCAGCATGGCGTGGAGGAGCTTACCCTCCTTGGACTTCTCCGTGTCGATGGCCAGGCCCTCAGCCAGGCCCTTCAGATACGCGACTTTTTCCGTGATGGTCATGACAAACAGCTCCTTTCCCTTGAAAGTTCGCCGGTCTCAGCCCTTGCAGCGCTCCAGATACTCGCCGGTGCGGGTGTCGATGCGGATCTTGTCTCCGGCGTTGATGAACAGGGGGACCTTGATCTCAGCCCCGGTCTCCAGGGTGGCGGGCTTCATCACGTTGGTGGCGGTGTTGCCGGCGAAGCCCGGCTCGGTGTCGGAGATCTCCAGCTCCACGAAGGTGGGGGGCTCCACCAGGAAGATCTTGCCCTTGTAGGAGCTGATCTTGCAGACCATGTTCTCCTTGACGAACTTGAAGTTGTCGCCCAGGGTGTCCTTGCCGATGGGGACCAGGTCGAAGGTCTCCGGGTCCATGAAGTAGTAGAGGTCGCCGTCGGAATAGCTGTACTCCATGTCCTTGCGCTCCACAAAGGCGCTCTCGAACTTGGCGGTGGGGTTGAAAGAGGTCTCGGTGACGGCGCCGGTGATGACGTTCTTCATCTTGGTGCGGACGAAGGCGGCGCCCTTGCCGGGCTTCACGTGCTGGAACTCCACGACCTGCATCACCTGGCCGTCCATCTCAAAGGTCACGCCGTTCCGGAACTCGCTGGCAGAAATCATTGGTCTCTCCTCCAAACTATGTCTTGACTGGGCCCAGGGTCGTACCCTTTTGTCTATTCTAACCTATGCGGCGGAAAATTGCAAGGATTTGTTTTCCAATTCTCAAAGAATGATGAGCTCCTTGGGGGAGCGGGTGATGTCCTCACAGCCGCCCTCCCGGAGGATCAGCACGTCCTCGATCCGCACGCCGAACCGACCGGGCAGGTAGACCCCCGGCTCGGCGGAGACCACCGCCCCGGCGGGCATGACCCGCTCCTCCCGGGCGCTGGCGTTGGGCCCCTCGTGGATCTCCAGGCCCAGGCTGTGGCCGAAGCTGTGGGAGAAGTAGAGTCCGTAGCCCGCCGCCTCCAGCACCTGCCGGGCGGCGGCGTCGATGGTCTTCCCCGGCACCCCGGCCCGGGCGGCGGCGATGCCCGCGCGCTGGGCGGCCAGGACGGCGGCGTAGACCGCCTCCATCTCCTCCGTGGGCTCCCCCAGGGCCACGGTGCGGGTCATGTCAGAGCAGTAGCCGTCCACCTTACAGCCGAAGTCCATGGTGACGAAGTCCCCCCGCTGGAGCTTCCGCGCCCCGGGCACGGCGTGGGGCATACTGCCGTTGGGCCCCGAGGCCACGATGGGGTCGAAGGACATCCGCTCCGCCCCCCGGCGGAGCATCTCATACTGGAGCCGGGCGGCCACCTCGGCCTCGGTGAGGCCGGGGCGGAGGAAGTCCAGGATGGCGGAGAACGCCGCGTCGGTCACCGCCTGGGCCCGCCCCATGGCGGCCAATTCCTCCGGGTCCTTGGCGGCGCGCAGGTCCAGGAGCAGACGGCCCGCCGGGACCAGGTCGGCGTGGAGGGCGCTCTCGTACCGCCGGTAGGCGGCCAGGGACAGGTAGTCCTCCTCCACCCCCAGCGTGTGGATCCCCAGGCGGTCCAGGAAGGCGTTGATGTGGTGGAGATAGCCCTGGTCCGGCGTCACCGACACCACCGTGGCGGCGGTGACCGCTCTCTGGGCGGCCTCGATGTAGCGGGAGTCGGTGATATACAGGGCCTCTCCGGGAGCCACCAGGGCGATCCCCTCCCCGTAGAACCCGGCGGCGTAGAACTCCCCGGGCTGGGAGGTCACCAGCATGGCGTCGATCCCGTACCCCTCCAGGCCGGCGGCGATCTTCTGAATGTGTTCCATCCTCTCACCCCTTCTGGGCGGCCTGGTAGAGCCGCTTCATGGTCAAGGCGTCCTCCGCCTGGGTCCCGGCGCTCTCGCAGATGAAGGTGGGGCCCCACCCCCGCCGGGCCACCAGCTCCATCAGCGGGGCGGGGTCGGGGCCGAAGCCGCCGGGGTCGGCGAAGGTGCGGTGGCACTTCTCCCCGCCCTTGGAGGTAAACTCGATCCGGGAGAAGTGGCTGTGGAAGCGGGCGGCCCGGTCAGGGCCCAGGGCGGCGGCCATCCTGTCCAGCATCCGCTCATACGCCTCCGGGCCGTCCTCCGCGCCCAGACTGCGGGCGTAGAGGTGGCCGAAGTCCACGCAGGGGATCAGGCTCTCGTCCACCTGGCAGAGCTCCAGCACCTCGTCCAGGTCCCCAAGCTGGTTGATCTTCCCCATGGTCTCCGGGCAGAGGGCGATATGGCCCAGCCCCGCGTCGTCCCGGGCGACCAGCAGGTCCTTCAGCCCCGCCTTGGCGATCTCCAGCGCCTCCCGGCGGGGGCGGCCCATCAGCGCGCCGCTGTGGACCACCACCCGGCCCGCTCCCATCTGGTCCGCCGCGACGCAGGCGGCCAGGACGTAGGCGCTGTTTTTCTTCACGCTCTCCGGGTCGGGGTTGGCCAGGTTGATGAAGTAGGGGGCGTGGAGGGAGAGGCTGATCCCCGCCTCCCGGGCCCGCTCCCCCAGGGCCAGGGCGGTATCTTTGCGGATGCGGACGCCCTGTCCGCACTGGTACTCGTAGCAGTCCAGGTCGAAGTCCCGCAGCCAGCCGGGGGCCTCCAGAGAGGACTTGCACACGGCGGAGAAGGAGTCCGAATTTCCCGCCGGGCCGAATTTCGCCTCCACGCTATCCCTCCCCTTCCCTGTTCCAGGTCCGCTTCCGGCTCAAAAAGCGCATGGGCTTTTCCGCCCAGTAGCGCAGATACCGCCCCGGATTGCCCGCCAGGGAGATGGGCTCCACCAGGATGGAGCGCACCCCCGCCCGGTTGGCCCCCAGGATGTCGGTGAAAATCTGGTCCCCCACCATGGCGCAGGCCCCGGCCTGCTCCCCCTGTTGGGCCAGGGCCTTGGCAAAGCCCCCCGTCTTGGGCTTTCCGGCGTGGCCCAGGTAGGGGATGTCCAGGGCCTGGGCGAAGTGGGCGGCCCGCCGGGGCTTGCGGGAGTTGGAGAGGAGAAAGAGGGTCACGCCGTGGGCCTTCAGGTCGGCCAGCCAGGCCCGGAGGGGCTGGTCCGGCTCCCGGACCGAGTAGGGGCAGAGGGTGTTGTCCAGGTCGGCCAGGAGCAGACGGATCCCGGCCTTTTCCAGGCTCTCGCCGGTCAGGTCGTAGATCGACCTGGCCTGTCTCCACGGCAGCAGAGAAAACATCCCCTCTCCCCCCTTCTGAACACCTGGCGTCCCGCATAGAGTAGCGGTGAGATACCGCCGCTTTGCGGCTATGGCGGCAAATTGCAGATCGACGCGCTTCGCACGCCGCGCGCAGATATTATAACACCGCTTTTCCGGCGGAACAAGGGGGAACCGTCTGTGGAACTGCCCGAGAACTTCACCCTGTATCTGATGACGCCGCCCCAGCAGGCCGCCAAGGCCCAGCGGTACGGCCTCCTCCCCGCCCACCTGGCCTACCGGGTGGGGAGCGGGCCCCACCTGTTCCGCGTCCAGGGGCCCGTGTCCATCCAGGGGGGGATCCTGGTGGCGGACCTCCAGGACCGCGACGGGCAGGGCAACCCGGAGGCCCTGTGCCAGGAGGTGGTCCGGGAGTGCGCCGCCCGCGGGCTCCGAGGGGCGTTCTTCGACTTTGAGGGCCCGGCCCTCCCGGTACTGCGCCGGGCTCTGGAGCGTCTGGCCCCCGTCTTTCAGCGGCGGCGCTGGAGCCTCTACGTCCCGGAGAACTACGCCCTGTCCGCCCCGGCGGTGAAGGTGGTCATCCCCACCGCCCTCTCCGGCGGGTCGCTGAAACAGCGCCTGGAGCAGGCGGTCCAGCGCTACGGCGGGGAGCGGGTGGCCCTGGGGCTGGAGTGGGCGGCGGAGGACTTCACCCTCCCCGCCGTGAGCGGCGGCGGCCAGCCCCTGGTGTGGGAGGAGCTGGACCGGCTCCTGCGCCAGCGGGCCCCGGCGGTCTACTTCTCCGACGAGCTGTGCGCCCACTACTTCACCTATATGCACACCGGTCAGAGCGCCCACTTCACCCTCTACGACGACCCGGCCTCCATGGCGAAAAAGCTCTACGTGGCCGCCGCCCTGGGCATCCGGGAGGGCTTTCTGCCCGACCCGGGCCGGGAGGGATACCTGGACGCGCTCCTCGCCCCCGGCGGGCGGCGTCCCGCCCCGGAAAGGGCCGGAGGCGCGGTCTGATCCGATGGAAAAAGCCCCGGCCAGATATTGGCCGGGGCTTTCGCTCAGTAGAACTTTTTGCGATTTTTACGGGCGGCTTCGCTCTTCTTGCGGCGCTTGACGCTCGGGCTCTCATAGTGCTCGCGCTTGCGAACCTCAGCCAGCACGCCAGACTTGGCACAGCTGCGCTTAAACCGCTTCAGGGCGTTTTCCAGGGACTCGCCCTCCTTGACGCGGACTTCCGACATTGATTTTCCCCTCCCTCCGACACGGCGGAAAACCGCCGCAAAAGGGCCATAACGATGGCTTTACTGTTCTTGATTATACCCAAGTCCATCCCCCTTGTCAAGAGGGCAAATTCGGCGGCGGGTCTTCCTCACGCCTTGGGCTTGAAGATCAGGTTCACCAGCTTGTTTTTCACCAGGATGGTCTTGACGATCTCCATCCCCTCCGCCAGCTTCGCCACCTTGGGGTCGGCCAGGGCGGCGGCCACCACGGTAGCCTCGTCGCTGTCGGTGGGCACCTGGATGGTGGCCTTCAGCTTGCCGCCCACCTGGACGGCCAGGGTGACCTCGCTGGCCACCGTCTTGCTCTGGTCATAGGTGGGCCAAGACTGCTGGCAGGCCATGCCGGAGGCGTTGAAGCCCAGGCGCTCCCACAGCTCCTCGGCCATGTGGGGGGCGAAGGGAGAGAGGAGGAGCAGAAGGGTCCGCATATCCCCCTTGGAACAGCCGTTGGCGTAGAAGTCGTTCACCAGGGCCATGAGGGTGGCGATGGCGGTGTTGAA
>CANQMK010000128.1 GCA_947624895.1 uncultured Oscillospiraceae bacterium
TCGAAGATCTGGGCGGACTGGTAGGACTGGATGGTGGAGATGCCCATCTTGGAGGCGATCTTCACGATGCCGTGGAGGATGGCGGAGTTGTAGTCGTCCACCGCGGCGTGGAAGTCCTTGTCCAGCAGGCCCTGGTCGATGAGCGCGCCGATGGTCTCCTGGGCCAGATAGGGGTTGATGGCCCGGGCACCGTAGCCCAGGAGGGTGGCGAAGTGGTGCACGTCCCGGGGCTCGGCGGACTCCAGCACGATGGAGATGGCGGTGCGCTTCTTGGTGCGGATGAGGTACTGCTCCATGGCGGACACCGCCAGCAGGGAGGGGATGGCCACGTGGTTCTCGTCCACCCCCCGGTCAGAGAGGATGATGATGTTGGCCCCCGCCCGGTAGGCCCGGTCCACCGCCACAAAGAGGTGGTCCAGCGCCCGCTTCAGGTGGGTGTTCTTATAGTAGAGGAGGGAGACGGTCTCCACGTGGAAGCCGGGGCGGTCCATGGCCTTGATCTTCATCAGGTCGGTGGAGGTGAGGATGGGGTTGTGGACCTGGAGCACCCGGCAGTTGGCCGCCTGCTCCTGGAGGAGGTTGCCGTCGTCGCCGATGTAGACGGTGGTGTCGGTGACCACCTCCTCCCGGAGGGCGTCGATGGGCGGGTTGGTCACCTGGGCGAAAAGCTGCTTGAAGTAGTTGAACAGAGGCTGGTCCTGGTGGTCCAGCACCGCCAGAGGCACGTCGGTGCCCATGGCGGCGGTGGGCTCGGAGCCGGTGCGGGCCATGGGGAGGATGGCGTTCTTCACGTCCTCATAGGTGTAGCCGAAGGCCTTTTGCAGCCGCACCATCTCCTCCGGGGAGGAGGTCTCCACCTTATGGTTGGGGATGGGCAGGTCCCGGAGGTGGACCAGGTTGCCGTCCAGCCACTCGCCGTAGGGCTGGGCGGCGGCGTAGGTCTCCTTCAGCTCGTCGTCGGGCACCACCCGGCCCGCCACCGTGTCCACCAGGAGCATCTTCCCCGGCTCCAGCCGGGACTTGACCACGATGTTCTCCGGCGGGATATCCAGCACCCCCACCTCGGAGGAGAGGATGAGGCGGTCGTCGGAGGTGATGTAGTACCGGGCGGGGCGCAGGCCGTTGCGGTCCAGGGCGGCGCCCATGCGGTCGCCGTCGGAGAAGAGGACGGCGGCGGGGCCGTCCCAGGGCTCCATGAGGATGGCGTAGTAGCGGTAGAGGTCCCGCTTGCTCTGACTCATGGTCTTGTCCCCCCGCCAGGGCTCGGGGATGGCGGCCATCACCGCCAGGGGGAGGTCCATCCCCGCCATCATCAGAAATTCCAGGGTGTTGTCCAGCATGGCGGAGTCCGAACCCTCCACGTTCACCACCGGCAGGACCTTGTCGATGTGGGCGTCCAGCAGGGGGGAGGACATGGTCTCCTCCCGGGCCAGCATCCGGTCGATGTTGCCCCGGATGGTGTTGATCTCGCCGTTGTGGAGGATGAGGCGGTTGGGGTGGGCCCGCTCCCAGGAGGGGTTGGTGTTGGTGGAGAAGCGGGAGTGGACCATGGCGATGGCGCTCTCGTAGTCCTCCTGCTGGAGGTCGGGGTAGAAGAGGCGCAGCTGGTGGACCAGAAACATCCCCTTGTAGACCACCGTCCGGCTGGACAGGGAGACCACGTAGGTGTCCGAGCTGGACTGCTCGAACTCCCGCCGGGCGATGAACAGCCGGCGGTCAAAGTCCAGCCCCCGGGGCACGTCCGCCGGGCGCTTCACGAAGCCCTGCTGGATGCGGGGCATCTTGGCCAGCGCCTTCTCCCCCAGGGTGTCCGGGCAGACGGGCACCTCCCGCCAGCCCAGGAACTCCATCCCCTCCTTGGCCACGATGATCTCAAACATCTTCTTGGCCTGGGAGAGCTTCAGGGGGTCGGTGGGGAAGAAGAACATCCCCACGCCGTAGTCCCGCTCCCCGCCCAGGTCCAGGCCCAGCTCGCCGCAGGCCCGGGAGAAGAAGCGGTGGGAGATCTGCAGGAGGATGCCTACGCCGTCCCCCGTCTTGCCCTGGGCGTCCTTGCCCGCCCGGTGCTCCAGCTTCTCCACGATCTTCAGCGCGTCGTCCACGGTGCGGTGGCTCTTCCTGCCCTTGATGTCCACCACCGCGCCGATGCCGCAGGCGTCGCGCTCAAAGGGGGTGTAGCCCTCCTGACGCCAGCTTTCCCGCATGGTCGATCCCTCATTTCTTCTATGGTTGGTTTTCCGCTCGCCCGCCGGATATGAAAAAGGGCAGGCTCCGCCTCCCGTGGGCGCCCTTGCCTACCGATGTATCATAAGTTATAGCAGACGCGGCCCCTCCCGTCAAGACAAATTTGCAACGAAATCAAGGAAAAATTTCATCTGTATTTCCGGATTTGTAAAATGTGCCCAGGGGGACAAGAATTTTGCAAGCTCGGATTGTGATACTTGCAGAAAATGGCCGTCGGCCATTGACAGGGGGAGGGGGGAGGGCTATAATGGGGCCATCACAGCAAGGGCGCTGGGGCATGGTCCCGGCGCCTTTTTTCAGCCCCAAATTATAAGGAAGGCGGGAGCGCTCATGGAAGAAAAGAAAACCTCCGTCCCCAAGCTGTTCGGCAGCCATGTCTTTAACGACGACGTGATGCAGGAGCGGCTGCCCAAGGACGTGTACAAGTCCCTGCGGAAGACCATCGACCAGGGGAAGGACCTGGACCTGACGGTGGCCAACGCCGTGGCCAGCGCCATGAAGGACTGGGCGGTGGAGCTGGGGGCCACCCACTTCACCCACTGGTTCCAGCCCCTCAACGGGATCACCGCCGAGAAGCACGACAGCTTCATCTCCCCCACCAGCGACGGGCGGGTGATCATGCAGTTCTCCGGCAAGGAGCTGATCCGGGGCGAGCCGGACGCCTCCTCCTTCCCCTCCGGCGGTCTGCGGGCCACCTTTGAGGCCCGTGGCTACACCGCCTGGGACCCCACCAGCTACGCCTTTGTCAAGGGCGGCAGCCTCTACATCCCCACCGCCTTCTGCTCCTACTCCGGGGAGGTGCTGGACAAGAAGACCCCCCTGTTGCGCTCCATGGAGGACCTGAGCCAGGCGGCGGTGAGCATCCTGCGGCTGTTCGGGGACACCCAGACCCGCCGGGTGGTCACCACCGTGGGCCCCGAGCAGGAGTATTTCCTGGTGGACAAGACCCTCTACGATCAGCGGCCCGACCTGATCTTCTGCGGACGCACCCTGCTGGGGGCCAAGGCCCCCAAGGGCCAGGAGCTGGAGGACCACTACTTCGGCGCCATCAAGCCCCGGGTGGCCGCCTTCATGAAGGAGCTGGACGAGGAGCTCTGGAAGCTGGGCATCCTGGCCAAGACCAAGCACAACGAGGTGGCCCCTGCCCAGCACGAGCTGGCCCCCATCTTCGCCACCACCAACATCGCCACCGACCACAACCAGCTGACCATGGAGACCATGAAGAACGTGGCCGCCCGCCACGGGCTGGTGTGCCTGCTCCACGAGAAGCCCTTCGCCGGGGTGAACGGCAGCGGCAAGCACAACAACTGGTCCCTGTCCACCGACGGGGGGAAGAACCTGCTGGACCCGGGCAAGTCCCCGGCGGAGAACGCCCAGTTCCTCCTGTTCCTGGCCGCGGTGGTCAAGGGCGTGGACGAGTACCAGGATCTGCTGCGCATCTCGGTGGCCTCCGCGGGGAACGACCACCGTCTGGGCGCCAACGAGGCCCCGCCGGCCATCATCTCCATGTTCCTGGGGGATGAGCTCACCGCCGTGCTGGACGCCATCGAGTCCGGGAAGGCCTACGGCGGCACCGCCACGGCCACCCTGGAGACGGGGGTCCACGTCCTGCCCGACCTCACCAAGGACACCACCGACCGCAACCGCACCTCGCCCTTCGCCTTCACCGGCAACAAGTTCGAGTTCCGCTCCCTGGGCTCCGCCCTGTCCATCGCCTGCCCCAACATCATGCTCAACACCATCGTGGCCGAGGAGCTCAAGGAGTTCGCCAAGGCCCTGGAGGGGTCCCAGGACGTGAAGGCGGACGCTATCGCCCTGGTCAAGGAGACGGTGCGCCAGCACAAGCGGATCATCTTCAACGGCGACGGCTACTCCGAGGCCTGGGTGGAGGAGGCGGAGCGCCGGGGTCTGCTCAACCTGAAGACCACCGTGGACGCCCTGCCCCACTACATGGACGACAAGAACGTGAAGCTCTTCACCGAGCACAAGATCTACACCCGCGCGGAGATGGAGGCCCGGTACGAGACCATCCTGGAGGAGTACGCCAAGACCCTGAACATCGAGGCCCTCACCATGTCCGAGATGGTCCGCCGGGACGTGATCCCCGCGGTGAGCGGCTACGTGGGCAAGCTGGCCAAGGGCGTGAAGAACCAGCAGGCGGTGGTGAGCGGCCTGAAGTGCGCCGCCCAGACCGCCCTCATCGGCAAACTCTCCGGCCTGCTGGACACCGCCTACGACCAGGTCCAGACCCTGGACGAGCTGGAGTCCGGCGCCCCCGCCGGGGCGGGGGCCCTGGAGCAGGCCACGTACTTCAAGGAGAAGATCATCCCCGCCATGGAGGCCCTGCGGGCCACCGTGGACGCCATGGAACTGGATGTGGACGCCAAGGCGTGGCCCTATCCCAGCTACGGCGACCTGATGTTCCGGGTGTAAGCGGCACCCACCCAAGCACGGCATACAAGGGCGTATGCGGCGGAAGCCGGATACGCCCTTTTTGCGTCCTGACGAACCAACACAGAGAATTTTGAAGGGGGAACAAAACGATGGAAGAAATTCTGAGCGTTGTCCAGAGCGAGGTGTTCGGCGTCTGGTTCCTGATCGGCGCGGCCCTGGTGTTCTGGATGCAGGCGGGCTTCGCCATGGTGGAGACCGGCTTCACCCGCGCCAAGAACGCGGGCAACATCCTGATGAAGAACCTGATGGACTTCTGTATCGGCACGGTGGCCTTCATCCTCATCGGCTTCGGCCTGTTTTTGGGGGAGGACATCCTCTGCGGCTTCGTGGGGATGCCCAACCTGGACATCCTGGCCAACTACGCCAGCTTTGACTGGTCCAACTTCGTGTTCAACCTGGTCTTCTGCGCCACCACCGCCACCATTGTCTCCGGGGCCATGGCGGAGCGGACCAAGTTCCTCTCCTACTGCATCTACTCCGGCGTCATCTCCGCGGTGATCTACCCCATCGAGGCCCACTGGACCTGGGGCGGCGGCTGGCTGGCCCAGCTGGGCTTCCACGACTTCGCCGGGTCCAACTGCATCCACATGGTGGGCGGCATCTGCGCCTTCATCGGGGCCTGGATGCTGGGTCCCCGCATCGGCAAGTTCACCCGGGATAAGCAGGGCAAGGTCACCAAGGTCAACGCCTTCCCCGGCCACAGCCTGCCTCTGGGCTGCCTGGGCGTGTTCATCCTCTGGCTGGGCTGGTACGGCTTCAACGGCGCGGCGGCGGTGAGCATCGAGGAGATGGGCTCCATCTTCGTCACCACCACCATCGCCCCCTCGGTGGCCACGGTGGTGTGCATGGTCTTCACCTGGCTCAAGTACGGCAAGCCGGACGTGTCCATGTGCCTGAACGCCTCCCTGGCCGGCCTGGTGGCCATCACCGCCCCCTGCGACGTGTGTGACGCCACCGGGGCGATCCTGGTGGGCGCGGTGTCCGGCGTGCTGGTGGTCTTCGGCGTGTGGCTGATGGACTACAAGCTCCACATCGACGACCCGGTGGGCGCCGTGGCGGTGCACATGATGAACGGCATCTGGGGCACCCTCTCCGTGGGCCTGGTGGCCACCTCCAGCGCCCCCGCCTTCGCCCGTGGCGTGGCCGGCGGCGCCAACCAGATCGCCGGGGCCGGCCTGTTCTACGGCGGCGGGTTCCGCCAGCTGGGCATCCAGTTCCTGGGCATGGCGGCCACCGCCGCCTGGACCGCCGTGACCATCACCATCTTCTTCTTCATCATCAAGAAGACGGTGGGCCTGCGGGC
>CANQMK010000129.1 GCA_947624895.1 uncultured Oscillospiraceae bacterium
GCCTGGAGCGACTGGCCTCTGCTGACGATGGATGACCTCTGCGACTGCCTGACCCTCTACTGGATGACCAACACGGCATACACCTCCATCCGCGCCTACCACGCAAACAGCTTTACCCTGCCGACCATGGGACCGATCACCGTACCCACCGCCATCGCGGTCTTCCCCCACGATATTCTCCCGGTGCCAAGGGAGTGGGTGGAACAGCACTATCCCGTGGTCCAATACACCACTATGCCCCGAGGCGGCCATTTCACCGCCCTGGAACAGCCGCAGGAGTTTGCGGAGGATCTGACGCGTTTTGCCGCTAGGCTGGCAGGGCGTGTGTGAAGAATATCTCCCCGACAGCTTCTCATTCGTCGGGGAGATAAACAGGGCGGGGGCATTTCCCCGCCCTGGGCGTTTTACAGGCGAAATTATGGCAGGCTCTACTTTTGGTTTACTGTGCTGGACTAAACCGTTGGTCGGTTGCCGATGGTGTGAGACTGGTATATCATGCGATCGTGATCGGGCAGATGCGCGGGGAGGGATCGACGCTATGAGTGAAGGCAAAATAGGGCCATTTATTGCCCAACTGCGAAAGGAGCGGAAACTGACGCAAAAGGAGTTGGCCGCTCAATTACAGATTACCGATAAAGCGGTCTCCAAATGGGAACGGGGGCTGAGCTGTCCCGATATCACCCTTCTCACATCGCTGGCCGATATCCTGGGGGTGACGACAGGCGAGCTGCTGAACGGGCAAAGGAGCCCCTCCGCTCCCTCTGAGGAGGTGGAGAAGACCATCGACAACGCGTTGGTTTACGCGGAGAGAACCGCAAGCGCGAAAATGGTATCGCTCCAAACGATATGGACCGTATCCTTTTCGGGACTGTTGCTCCTTGGGGCCATCGTCTGCGCTATTTGCGATATCGCCATATCGGGGACATTTACCTGGTCGCTGTATCCCATCACCGCGATCCTGTTCGCGTGGCTGGTATTTGTACCGCTTGTAAAATACGGGGGCAAGGGGCTCCCAGGCTCTTTGGCTATCTTTAGCGTTTTGATCGTTCCGTTTCTGTATGTGATAAGCAGGATTGTTGGAAATCGTCTGATCCTGACAATCGGAATTAGAATGTCTCTCTATTCCATCGCCTATCTTTGGTGCATCTATCTCATTTTCAGAAAATCAAAGGGGAGAAAAATCATCGCGACCGCGGTTTCTCTGTGGTTGACGATCCCCTTGTGCGTCATGATCAATCTTAGTCTCGCGAAAATCCTCTCCATTTCGCCTTTTGATGGATGGGACCTATTGTCATTCACGATCATCACCATAATAGCCATCGCGCTATTGATCATAGATCATTTTACAGCTCCCCACTTGTCGGGGAGCTAAATCGCGCGGTATCGGGGAAATTTGAAAGAGACGAAGCGGTGATGTCAATGTATGTTATCCTCTCCATCCTCTTAATTGCGGTTGGATCCATCATGCTCATAAGGCCAACCAGCTTTTTTGAGTGGACGGAAAGCTGGAAATCAGACACGAAGAGCGAGCCCTCCAAGCGGTATCTTTTCGGCACCCGGTTTGGCGGCGTGATGTGCGTTCTGGCCGGGGCGGGAGGGCTGATCGTTCTTGCGCTCTCCCGTTGACGACCTTTTGTTTGCTGGCGAAAGAAAATGTTTCATAAAATTCCTGTTCGTCGGGGAGATGAATGGGGCGGGGGCGTCGGTTGATGCTCCCGCCCTGGGTTTTTATGGGGGCGGGTTTGGGGGTTTGCTGGGGAGTATTTAGAATTTTTTCTAAATAGCTCTTGACAGGGTTAGGGGTTCGTGGTAGTATCTATTTAGAGATATCTCTAAATAGCATGGGAGAGGGGGAGGAAGATGGGGTTGAACGAGACTTTGAAGGCGATATCCGACCCGGCGCGGCGGGATATTTTACAGCTTTTGAAGGGCGGGAAGCGGTCCGCCGGGGAGATCGCCAGGCAGTTCGACCTGACCGGCGCCACCGTCTCCTATCACCTGGCGAAGCTGAAGAGCGCCGACCTCATCACCGAGGAAAAGAGCAAAAACTTTATCTATTACGCGCTGAACACCTCCGTCTTTGAAGAGGTGTTGACCTGGATCTACGGGTTAGGAGGGGACAGATCGTGAAATTTATGAAGTGGAAAAGCCTTGCGCTCACCTGCGCCGTGTGCCTGCTGCCCATCCTGTTGGGGGTCGCCCTCTGGGGCCGCCTGCCGGAGGTCATGGCGGTGCATTTCAACCTGGACAATGAGCCCAACGGCTTCGCCTCCAAAGGGTTTGTGGTGTTCGGCCTGCCGGTCCTGATGGCGCTTTTGCAGACCTTCTGCTGTTTCGTCAACGACTGGAACGCCCATCGCCACGGCGAGCGGAAAAAGTTCACCCGGGCGACCAAGTGGATCATCCCGGTCATGGCTATGGTCATCCAGGTGGCGACGCTGGGGTACGGGCTGGGCTGGAAGCTGGATATCCGGCGGCTGGTGTGCTTCCTGGTGGGCGCGATCCTGGTAGTGGTCGGCAACTACCTTCCCAAGTTCGAGGGCGCGGAGGTCAAAAAGGGGGCGGGCGAACCGGCGAAAAAGGCCCAGCGGTTCATCGGCTTTGAGACGGTGGTGATGGGGCTCCTGTTCCTCATCAGTATCCTGTTCCCGCCCATCGTGTCGCTGTTTTGCCTCATTTTGTTCATCCCCTACGTGGTCGTGAGTATCCTGGTGGGGGCGTGGTATTTCCGCCGCGATCGGGACGGGCTTTGTTGACAAGGCCGCGCCTTTTGGGTAAAATTGGCGTAGCGCGCGAAACTGTATGGGGGGTACGACATGGAACTGGAACTGCTCCGCACCGGCTGGGTGTCCATTCTGCCGCCGGTCATCGCCATCGTGCTGGCGCTGGTGACCCGGGAGGTCTACTCCTCCCTGTTCGCCGGGATCTTTACGGGTATGCTCATCTACTCCTTCGCCTCCGGCGCCTCGGTGCTGGCCGCGGTGGCCCGGACCTTTGACATGATGGCCCACAAGATCGCCGAGAACGGCTACATGATCATCTTCCTGGCCCTCCTGTGGGCGGTGGTGATGGTGGTGACCCGCTCCGGCAGCTCTCAGGCCTACGGCAAGTGGGCCAGCACCCGGCTGAAGAGCAAGCGCAGCTCCCGGCTGGCTACCGCCCTGCTGGGCCTGCTCATCTTCGTGGACGACGGGTTCAACTGCCTCACCGTGGGCACCGTCATGGGCCCCATCACCGACAAGCACCGCATCTCCCGAGAGAAGCTGGCCTACCTCATCGACGCCACCGCCGCGCCGGTGTGCATCATCGCCCCCGTGTCCTCCTGGGCGGTGGCGGTGGCCTCGGAGCTGGACAGCGCCGGGGGCTTTTCCGCCTTTTTGAAGACCATCCCCTATAACTTCTACGCCCTGCTGACCCTGCTGATGGTCTTCGCCCTGTGCGTGGGCGGCATGGACTTCGGGCCTATGCGGCGGGCGGAGGCGCGGGCCGACGCCACCGGGGAGACCGGGCGGATCGGCCAGGGCGAGCAGGCGGACGCCCCCGACGGGAAGGGCCGGGTGCTGGATCTGGTCCTGCCCATCCTGGTGCTGGTGGTCTGCGCCATCCTGGGCATGGCCTACGTGGGCGGGTTCTTCTCCGGCGTGCCCTTCAGCCAGGCCATCGGGGCCAACCCCACCGCCGGGCTCACCCTGGGGGCCTTCGCGGGGCTGGTCACCGCCATGGTCCTCTACCTCCCCCGGCGGCTCATGACCTTTACGGCGTTTATGGAGAGCATCGTGGACGGCATCAAGGGCATTGTGCCCCCCATGCTCATCCTCATCCTCTCCTGGTCCCTCAGCGGGGTGTGCCGGGAGCTGATCGGCACGGGCTACTTCGTGGGCGACTTTATCCAGAACACCCGCTTCCCCCTGGCGCTGCTGCCCGCCATCGTCTTCGCCGTGGCCGCCTTCCTGTCCTTCTCCATGGGTACCGCCTGGGGCACCTTCGGCATCCTCATCCCCATCGTCACCATGATCTTCGCCGGGACGGGCTCCGACCTGCTCATCCCCACTTTGGGGGCCACGCTGGCGGGCTCTGTGTACGGCGACCACTGCTCTCCCCTGTCGGACACCACCATCCTGGCCTCCACCGGCGCCCAGGTGCGCCACATCGACCACGTGGAGACCCAGTTGCCCTACGCCACGCTGGTGGCGGTCCTCTGCGGGGTGGGCTATGTGATCGTGGGCTTTGTGAAGGAGCCCTGGATCCCCCTGGCCCTGTCGGCGGCGGCGCTGTTGGGGATCCTGTACGCGCTCCACCGCGGGGAGGGCGGAAGGGCCGATGGCTGATATCGTGGAGATCACCGACTTTCAAGACCCCCGGCTGGACGCCTACGCCCGTCTCACCGAGGCACAGCTGCGAAACCGCCTGGAGCCTCGGCTGGGCATCTTTATCGCCGAGAGCCCCAAGGTCATCCACCGGGCGCTGGACGCGGGGTGCCAGCCGGTGAGCCTGCTCATGGAGCGCAAGCATCTCGCCGGCCAGGGCGCGGCCATCCTCGCCCGGTGCGGGGACGTTCCGGTCTACACCGCCGACGACGACTTGCTCGCCGACCTCACCGGCTACCCCCTCACCCGGGGGGTGCTGTGCGCCATGCGGCGGCCCGCTCTGCCCAGCGTGGAGGCGCTGTGCGAGAACGCCCGGCGGGTGGCGGTGCTGGAGAACATCGTGGACCACACCAACGTGGGGGCCATCTTCCGCTCCGCGGCGGCGCTGGGGATGGACGGGGTGCTGGTCACCCCCGGCTGCTGCGACCCCCTCTACCGCCGCTCCGCCCGGGTGAGCATGGGCACCGTCTTCCAGGTGCCCTGGACCCGCATCGGCGAGCGCTTTGACCAGTGGCCCCAGCCGGGGCTGGCGCGGCTGAAGGCCCTGGGGTTCAAGGCGGTGGCTATGGCCTTGCGAAACGACACCGTGGACATCGACGACCCCCGCCTCCGGGGGGAGGAGCGGCTGGCCATCATTCTGGGCACCGAGGGGGACGGGCTGGCCGCGCGCACCATCGCCCAGTGCGACTACACCGTGAAGATCCCCATGGCCCACGGGGTGGACTCCCTCAATGTGGCCGCCGCCAGCGCGGTGGCGTTCTGGGCCCTGCGGGCTTGCTGAGCCTGGCGCGCCTGGGCGCGGCAGGTCTGCAAGACTTTGCAAGGATATGCGCGGTGCATCTACTTTACCAGGCAGGGGCGGGTGGGCTTTGAGCTTCCAGCGGCGGGGCTACAAGACAACGTTGCAAGCCTGGGCGCTGAGGGTCTGCTGGACATTCCAGGGCTAAGCGTTGAAGATTGCTAAACCTTTCGGGGCTAGACGCTGCGGGTCTGCGTTTCCTGCCAGGGGCAGGAGGGCGGGCCGCCTCCCGGCGGGGGCCAAACCCATTTTCTTTTTCTTCGCGAAGAAAAAGAAAACGGTTTTGAATGCCAAAAGAAAAAGAATGGGGCTATGCTGGATGGCGTTCGGCTCCGACGTTCGGCGGCCCGATAGAGTACGAATACGCCAGAAGGTTGCCGCCACTGGGCGGCACCATGTGGGACGGTGACGGAAAGTGGTCTGGTCACAACGACCGCCGTGGCCGCCTCTCAACTGCTGGGCGCAAGCGCGTGGCAGGCCTGCTGTTCCTTGCGAGGTTCGGCGCGGTGCATTTGCTGTGCCTTGTCTGGACAACGCCGCGTGGACGCAATTCCTTCTCGCCTCCCCCTTTGGGGGAGGTGGCGCCGCGCAAGCGGCGACGGAGAGAGCATTGATGCAGGCGTCCCCGGAGGGGGTCTGTCGAAAGAGGTTCGCCCGCTCAGTCAGCTTCCTCAAAAGGGGTCTGTGGAAGTAGGTTCGCCCTCTCAGTCAGCTTCGCTGACAGCTCCCCCAGAGGGGGAGCCAAGGGAGTTGTGCGGTGCTATACCTT
>CANQMK010000130.1 GCA_947624895.1 uncultured Oscillospiraceae bacterium
CCCCATCCGCCCCCTCAACTGGCGCTCCCCCTACCAGGCCCTGTCTGACTTTGTAACACATCATTGACAAACCTACACTCCGGGGCGCCCCGGTCCCCGTCCTGGGCCCCGATCTCCGCGCCTTCGCCGGGGGGTGGGGAAAAACGGGGAGGAGGCGAAAGTTGCCCCTGTTCGTCATGCAAAAAGGGGCGGCAAAACTGGACGATTTGTGGAGCAGTGAAAAGTTTTGCAATTTCATAAAATTTTTCTTGCGTTGGGCGGAAAACAGACGTATAATAGGGGTCGCAGTCCGCGCAAGCGGGCGAAATCCAAGGGCGGATACCTCGCCCGTATTGTAAGGAGAATGCGATATGGCCCTGACCAACCAATACCTCTTGGGCGTCTATGAGAATGTCGCCAAGAAGGATCCCGACCAGAAGGAGTTCCTCCAGGCGGTCTACGAGGTGCTGGAGTCCCTCCAGCCCGTCATCGAGAAGCGCCCCGACCTCCAGGCCGCCGGTATCATGGAGCGGATCGTGGAGCCGGAGCGGATGGTGATCTTCCGGGTGCCCTGGGTGGACGACAGCGGCAAGGTCCAGGTGAACCGGGGCTTCCGGGTGCAGTTCAACAGCGCCATCGGCCCCTACAAGGGCGGCCTGCGCCTCCACCCCAGCGTGAACCTGTCCATCATCAAGTTCCTGGGCTTTGAGCAGATCTTCAAGAACTCCCTCACCGGCCTGCCCATGGGCGGCGGCAAGGGCGGCAGCGACTTCGACCCCAAGGGCAAGTCGGACGCCGAGGTGATGCGCTTCTGCCAGAGCTTTATGACCGAGCTGTGCAAGCACATCGGCCAGTTCACCGACGTGCCCGCCGGGGACATCGGCGTGGGCGGTCGGGAGATCGGCTACCTGTTCGGCCAGTATAAGCGCATCCAGAACGAGTACACCGGCGTGCTCACCGGCAAGAAGGTGGGCGCGGGCGGCTCCCTGGCCCGCACCGAGGCCACCGGCTACGGCCTGTGCTACTTCACCGATGAGATGCTCAAGGCCGCCGGCAAGTCCTTCCAGGGTGCCAAGGTGGTCATCTCCGGCTCCGGCAACGTGGCCATCTACGCCAACCAGAAGGCCACCCAGCTGGGCGGCAAGGTCATCGCCATGAGCGACTCCAACGGCTACATCGTGGACGAGAACGGCATCGACTTCAAGGTCATCCAGGTCATCAAGGAGCAGAAGCGGGACCGCATCAAGACCTATCTGGACTACGTGCCCACCGCCAAGTACGTGGAGGGCTGCAAGGGCATCTGGACGGTGAAGTGCGACATCGCCCTGCCCTGCGCCACCCAGAACGAGCTGGACGAGGAGGGCGCCAAGGCCCTGGTGGCCAACGGCTGCTTCGCCGTGGCCGAGGGCGCCAATATGCCCTCCACCCCCGAGGCGGTGGCCGTGTTCCAGTCCGCCGGGGTCCTCTTTGGGCCGGCCAAGGCCGCCAACGCCGGCGGCGTGGCCACCTCCGGGCTGGAGATGAGCCAGAACTCCCTCCGGCTGGAGTGGACCTTCGAGGAGGTGGACAGCCGCCTCCACGACATCATGGTGAACATCTACAAGAACGCCGCCGCCGCCGCGGAGGAGTACGGCGTGCCCGGCAACCTGGTGGCCGGGGCCAACATCGCCGGTTTCCTCAAGGTGGCCGAGGCCATGCTGTGGGAAGGCGTGGCGTATTGATCCGCTGACCTCACGACACGAACCAAGTAAAAGAGAGGACGCCGGTCGCGGCGTCCTCTCTTTTGATATCCAGCGCGTCCAAGCGCGGTGCGTCTGCTTAACCTTGGAAGCCCCAGCAGACCCGCGGCGTCCAGCCTCGCGAGGCCGATTTCAGGCCCGGGGCTCCAGGAGGGCGACGGCGTGGGCGGCGATGCCCGCTTTCTGGCCGGTGAAGCCCAGGCCCTCCTCGGTGGTGGCCTTCACGCTCACCCGGTCCACCGCCACCCCCATGGCCCGGGCCAGGTTCTCCCGCATCCGGGGGATGTGGGGGGCCAGCTTGGGGGCCTGGGCCAGGACGGTGGCGTCCACGTTGCCCACCTGATAGCCCGCCTGGGCCAGCAGGTCCATCACCGCCCGGAGCAGGGCCAGGCTGTCCGCCCCGGCGTAGGCGGGGTCGGTGTCCGGAAAGTGCTGGCCGATGTCCCCCAGGGCGGCGGCGCCCAGCAGGGCGTCCATCACCGCGTGGGTGAGCACGTCGGCGTCCGAGTGGCCCAAAAGGCCCTTCTCATAGGGGACGTCCACGCCCCCCAGGATGAGGCGGCGGCCCTCGGCCAGCCGATGTACGTCGTACCCGTGTCCGATCCGCATGGTCACACCTCCCGGGCCGTCTCCGGCGGGTCCAGGGCCAGCAGGGCCTCCGCCACCGCCAGGTCGGCGGGGGTGGTGATCTTCAGGTTGCGCTCCTCCCCCTGGGTGAGGACCACCGCCGCCCCCAGCCGCTCCACGGCGGCGCAGTCGTCGGTGAGCGCCGCGCCGTCGTCCACGGCCTTCTGGAGGGCGGCCTTCAAAAGGTCGGCGTCAAAGACCTGGGGGGTCTGGATGAGCCGCAGCGTCGCCCGGTCAGGCGTGCCGGTGACCAGATCGCCCTCCACGGACTTCACCGTGTCCTTCACCGGGACCGCCGGGGCGGCGGCGGGGAAGCGCCGGGCCCCCTCCACGGCGGCGGCGATCACCGCCTGGCTCACCAGGGGGCGGGCCCCGTCGTGGACGGCGATGAGCTTGGCCTTTTTGGAGACCTGGTTGACCCCCTTATACACCGACTCCAGCCGGGTCTCGCCCCCCAGGAGCACCTGGGTGACCTTGCCCAGCCCGTTCTCCTGGCACAGGTCGCCCACAGTCACCAGCAGCTCGCTCCGGGTGACCACCAGGATCTCCTGGACGCAGGGGCTGTCGTTCAAAGCCCGGAGGGTGCGCAGGAGCACCGGCTGGCCCCCCAGAGGGGCCATCAGCTTGTCCGCGCCGCCCATCCGCCGGGAGGACCCGGCGGCGGCCACCACGCAGGCGCAGTAGGGGCCGTCGTAGGCGGCCCGCTTCTTCTTGCGGAAAAAGAGCATAGCGAAAACCTTCCTTCCTGAAAAAGGGAGAGCCCGTGGGGCTCTCCCTTTTGTCTCATCCGTTGAGGGCCAGGTTGACCCGGCGCTCCATCTCCTCGTAGCTGGAGCCCTGGGCCAGGACCAGCTCGGAGAGGAGAATTTGCCGGGCGGTGTGGAGCATCTTCCGCTCCCCGGTGGAGAGGCCCCGGGTCTCGTCCCGGTGGGACAGGCCCTTGACCACCGTGGCCACCTCCAGCAGGTCGCCGCTCTTCAGCCGGACCATGTTCTCCCGGTAGCGCTGGTTCCAGCCGGGGGTCATGTCCACCTTCAGGCCGGGGATGGCGGCGATCACCGCGTCCGCGCCGGCGGCGTCGATCACCGGGCGCACGCCGATCTCCTGGGAGTTGGAGGTGGGGATCATCACCACCATGCCACCCACAGGGAGCTTGAGGATATAATAATCTCTCGTAACACCATTGACCTTCTTACTGACGATAGAATCCACCACACCGGCTCCGTGCATGGGATGGACGATCTTGTCTCCCGTGCGAAACATGGGGTACCTCCTCCTGAAAGTCCCTTTTTTTATTCTTCCAGGGTCAAGTTTACCACATTTTTTCAGGAGAAGCAAGATGTTTTCAGAAAAAAATTCCGGGATAGGAGAAAAATTTTTTACAATCTTATACAAAGCCACGGAATAACCAAGATGTGGAAATAACCAAATTTTGTCATTCCGGCGGCGGACAGCGGCTGTAAACATGACCCGGCTCCAGGGGGACGCCCCGGGCGGCGAAGAGCTCCTCCACGGTGACGAAGGCGTAGCCCGCCTGGTGGAGCTGGTCGATGACCTGTAAAGCGGCGTCCACGCTCTCGGGGTAGATGTCGTGGAGGAGGAGGATGTCCCCGTCCTGGACGTTGGAGACGATGTGGGCCGCCACCCGCTGAGTGTTCCGGTCCGACCAGTCCTCCGGGTCCACCGACCAGAGGATGAGCGGGGCGTTTGCCCGGCGCTTCACGCCGTCGTCCACCGCGCCGTAGGGCGGACGCAGGGGGAAGTCGGCCTGGCCCAGCAGGTCGGTGAGCACCTGCCGGGCGCGGCCCACCTGGGCGTCGAAGTCCACCTGGCTCAGGCCGGTGAGGGCCACGTGGTCGTAGGTGTGGATGCCGATCTGGTGGCCGCTCTGGGCCATCTGGAGCACCAGGTCCGGCTCCTCCTCCGCCTGGGCGCCGATGAGGAAGAAGGTGGCCTTCACCCCCCGCCGGTCCAGGCCCTCCAGCAGGCGGGGGGTGGTGCGGGGGCTGGGGCCGTCGTCAAAGGTGAGGGCCACCAGCTTGGGCTGGGCGGCCACCGGCTGGACCGCATCCGCCGGGGCCGCCTGGAGCGGCCTGGGCCGGAGCAGGAGCAGCAGGGCGCACAGCGCCGCCAACAGCCAGATGGGGGACGGAGCTCTCCGGGCCACGGGCACACCTCCTCATGCTTGTGATGAGGCTAGTGTGCCCCGTCCGGCGGGGCGGCTCGCTGGAAGGTTTCGCCGGTTTTTGGGCGGTCAGGGCTGGGCGGCCTCGCAGAGGGGGTAAAAATAGTCGTAAAAGGGCATGAGGAAGGCGAAGCCGTCCACCAGGCGGCGGACCAGGGCGGGGCCGTCGAAGGTCAGGGAGACGTCGGCGCTGTCGTAGCTCAGGTTAAAATCCTTCAGGTTGTACCACCCCGCCAGGTCGGGGGGCGCGCCGGGCTTGAACCTGGCGTAGCGCTGGCCGGACAGGACAAATTCCTCCTGTTTCAGGAGTTTGGCGTTGAGCCGGGCCAGCTGGGCGGGGGCGGTGTCGATCCTGGCCCGGTGGCGGGCCATGGTGGCCGCCTTGGGCTGGAAGATCCCCAGGCCGTAGCTCCAGCTCTCCCGGGAGACCTCGAACCAGAAGCCGGGGGCGTCCTGCCAGTCCTCCACCGGGGGGAGGATGGAGAACCACAGGCTGGTCTTGTAAAACTCCACGCCCCGGTACCGCCGGGCGTCCTTGTAGATCCGGGCCACCTTGCACAGCAGCTCCCGGTCGGGACAGCGGTCGGTGAGCTCGTCAAAGACCTGGTCCGCCAGAGCCTTCATGGGCTTGGCGAGGTAGTTTACATAATCTTCTTTATGTTCACTGAACCAGAGCCGCTCGTTGTTCAGGGTGATGCCCCAGAGAAAGTCGAAGGTGGCGGGGGAGAAGCCCTCAAACATGGCCTTTACCTCCCGTACTGCCGCGCCAGGGCCCCGAAGACCTCCAGCGCCCCTTGGACGCGGGCGGTGGGCACGCAGAAGGAGAGGCGGGCATACCCCGGCGCGCCGAAGCCGGAGCCGGGGACCAGGAGCAGGTCCAGGGCCTTGGCCCTCTCGCAGAAGGCCACGTCGTCCCGCTCCAGGGTGGGCAGGAAGTAGTAGAAGGTGCCGGCGGGGGGGAGGGAGGTGTCGTACCCCAGCTGGCCCAGGCCCTCGGTGAGCAGGCGGCGGTTGGCGGCGTAGATGGACAGGTCGGCGGTGAGGCCGTCGCAGGCGGCGCACAGGCGCTGGAAGAGACTGGGGGCGTTCACGTAGCCCAGGGTCCGCCCGGCGCCGGCCACGGCGGCGTAGACCTCGCCGCCCCGCTCCACCTCCGGCCCCACCAGGACGTAGCCCAGCCGCTCCCCGGGGAGGGAGAGGGACTTGGAGTAGGAGTAGCACACCACTGTGTTGGGGTAGAAGTCGGGGGCCCAGGGGGTGGCGATGCCGTCGTAGACGATCTCCCGGTAGGGCTCGTCGGAGATGAGGAAGACCGGGCGGCCCAGGCGGGCGGAGGCCCGCTTCAGCACCTGGGCCAGGCCCTGGAGGGTCTGGGGGGTGAAGACCACCCCGGCG
>CANQMK010000131.1 GCA_947624895.1 uncultured Oscillospiraceae bacterium
TGTCCAGATACCCCTCCAGCCGCCGGGGGGCGGCCTCCAGAGCGGCCAGGTCCCGGTCGATGCCGATGAGGCGACCGGTGGTGAGGGCCTTGACGATCTCCAGGGCGTGGCCGGCCCGGCCCAGGGTGCCGTCTACGTACACCCCGTCAGGGCGGAGGGCCAGCGCCTCCACGCACTCCCGCAGCAGCACGCTCTCGTGGCCAAAGTCGGCCCCCATCAGTACCCCAGAGCCTCCATGAGCTGGGCCATGCGCTGGGGGGTCATCTCCTCGTCGTTCTCACGCCAGGCGGCGGCGTCCCAGATCTCCGCCCGGTCGTGGACGCCGATGATGGCCACGTCCTTGGTGATCCCGGCGTACTGCTTCAGCCGGGCGGGGAGGGTGATCCGCCCCTGGGAGTCGGGACAGCACTTGACGGCGTTGGCGAACAGGGCCCGCATCTGGCGGGTCTGGCTGATGGGAAGGGCGGCGAAACGGTCGGTGAACACCCGCCAGCTGGCCTCCGGGTAGAGAGCCAGACAGCGGTCGATGCCCATGGTGAGGTAGCACGCCGTCCCCAGGTCGTCCTGGAGCTTGGCGGGGAGCAGGAGCCGGTCCTTGGCGTCCAGACTGCGCTCGTAGGTGCCGGTGATGCTGCCCAACTTCCTCACCCCCCCATTTTCCTCCAAAAGGGGGCACTAATCCCCCATTCCTTCCCACTTCGTTTTCTAGTATACCCTCTCCCCCAGGGAAATGCAAGGATTTTTTTCACCTTTGACCGGTTTATTTTTCTTTTTCCCCGCAAAAGAGGGCGGAAAACTACATATTGTGCGAAATTCCAAATCGTACCACAAGATGTGGGAAGGCGTCGGTTTGACGGGAGGCGGGAGGACGTGGTATACTGGGGGTATCCAAGGCGGGGAGGGGACGGCGGTGGAGGAACTGGACAGGCTGGTCATCCCCCTGCTGCGCTGGTATGAGGAGAACCGACGGGACCTCCCCTGGCGGCGGCCCGGGCCCGGCGGGAGGCCGGACCCCTACCGGGTGTGGGTGTCGGAGATCATGCTCCAGCAGACCCGGGTGGCCGCCGTTCTGGACTACTACCGGCGGTTCCTGGAGGAGTTTCCCTCCGTGGAGGCCCTGGCGGAGGCGGACGAGGACCGGCTGTTGAAGTGCTGGCAGGGTCTGGGGTACTACACCCGCGCCAAAAACCTCCGCCGGGCGGCCCAGGTGGTCTGCCGGGAGTACGGCGGGGCCTTCCCCGCCGACTACGCCGCCCTCCGGGCCCTCCCCGGCGTGGGGGACTACACCGCCGGGGCCATCGCCTCCATCGCCTTCGGCCTGCCCAGGGCCGCGGTGGACGGCAACGTCCTGCGGGTGGTGGCCCGCCTCACCGCCGACTTCTCCGACATCACCGCCCCCGCCGCGCGGCGGGCGGCGGCGGAGCGGCTGGAGGCGGTGATGCCCCTCCACGCCCCGGGGGCGTTCAACCAGGCCCTCATGGAGCTGGGGGCCACGGTGTGCCTGCCCAACGGCGCGCCGCTGTGCGACCGCTGTCCCGCCCGGGGCCTCTGCCGGGCCGACCGGGAGGGGCTGACCGGCGCGCTCCCGGTCAAGTCCGCCAAAAAGCCCAGGCGGGTGGAGGAGCGGCGGGTGTATCTGCTCTTTCACGGTGGGCGGGTGGCCCTCCGCAGGCGGCCTGACCGGGGGTTGCTGGCGGGGCTGTGGGAGTTTCCCAACGCCCTGGAGGGGGAGGACCCGCCCCTGGAGCTGCCCCCGGTGGCCTTCGTGGGGGCGGCCCGGCACATCTTCACCCACATCGAGTGGCGCATGACCGGCTGGGCCGGGGAACTCCCCCATGACGCCCTCCCGGCGGGCTGGGTGTGGGCCGACCGGGAGGGCCTGCGGGCGACCTACTCCGTCCCCAGCGCCTTCGCCGCCTTTTTACCCGCCGTCCTGGACCGGCTGGAACCTGAGAGATAGAGGTGGTTTTTCCATGGCAAAGCGGTATTTCCGCTACGGCGTGATGGGCGTCCCCGCCCGCGGGCGGCGGAAGGCCGGGGGCCTGGGGCCCCGGGGCGGGCGATGATCTGTCGGCTCTGTCCCCACCTCTGCGGCGCGGAGCGGGGCGAGGCGCGGGGGCTGGGCCGGTGCCGTCAGCCCAGCCTGCCGGTGGTGGCCCGGGCGGGGCTCCACCGGTGGGAGGAGCCGGTGATCTCCGGCACCCGGGGCGCGGGGACGGTGTTTTTCTCCGGGTGCTCGCTGGCGTGCGTCTTCTGCCAGAATGAGCCCATCAGCCAGCGGGACTTCGGCAAGGCCATTTCGGTGGAGCGGCTGGCGGAGATCTTCCGGGAGTTGGAGGCCCAGGGGGCCCACAACATCGACCTGGTGAACCCCACCCACTTCGCCCACGTCCTGCCCCGGGCCATCGAGAAAAGCGGCGTGTCCATCCCCTTCGTGTGGAACTCCGGGGGGTATGACAGGCCGGAGGTGGTCCGGGCTATGGCCCCCTATGTCCAGGTCTGGCTCCCCGACCTGAAATACCTCTCCCCCCAGCGGGCCGCCCGCTACGGCGCGGGGGCGGACTACCCCCAGGCCGCCCAGGCCGCCATTCGGGCCATGTATCAGGCCGCCGGGCCCTGTGTGGTGGAGGACGGACTGCTGCGGCGGGGAGTGCTCATCCGCCACCTCCTGCTCCCCGGCGGCCTGCCGGAGGCCAAGGCGGTGATGGACTGGGTGGCCGGGACCTTCCCCAAGGGGGATGTGCTCTTCTCCCTCATGGGCCAGTACCTCCCCCTGGGCCGGGCCGCCGCGTTCCCGGAGATCCACCGGGTCCTGCGGCCCAGCGAGCTGCGGAGCGCCGTGGCCTATCTGGAGGCCCTGGGCCTGCCCGGGTTCACCCAGGACGCCGCCTCCGCCCAGACGGGATACATCCCCCCTTTCGACCTGACAGGAGTGTAGACACATGGCAACGCGTTCCGGCTCCCGCCGCCTGCGGGTGGTGTGGGCCCTGTCCTGGCCCGCCATCATCGAACAGATCCTCTCCACCATGGTGAGCTATGTGGACGCGGCCATGGTGGGGGCGCTGGGCATGACCGGCTCGGCGGCGGTGAGCGTCAACGCCGCCCCGCTGTGGCTGGTGGGGGGCATTCTGGCCGGGGTGGGCACGGGCTACGCCGTACAGGTCTCCCACGCCGTGGGCGCGGGGGACGACGACAGGGCCAAGGCGGTCATCCGCCAGGGGGCGCTGGCCGCCCTGGTGTGCGGCCTGGCCGCCTTCGCCCTCTACCGGGCGCTGGCCTGGCACCTGCCCATGTGGCTGGGGGCGGTGGAGCCGGTGCTGGGGGAGGCTCAGCGGTATCTGCGGGTCTACACCTACGCCCTGCTCTTCCAGAGCTTCAGCACCGTCTTCTCCGGCATTTTGCGGTGCATGGGCAACACCAGGACCCCCATGGCCCTGAACACGGGGGCGAACCTGCTCAACGTGGTGTTCAACTTCTTCTTCATCTACCCCACCCGCCCGGTGGTCCTGCTGGGCCGGTCCCTCCTCCTCCCCGGCGCGGGGATGGGGGCGGCGGGGGCGGCGCTGGGCTCGGTGCTGTCCTGGGTCTTCGCCGGGGCGACCATCACCTGGGCCGCCCTGCGCCAGGGGGAGCGGTACACCATCCGCCGGGGGGAGAGCTTTCGGCCCGACCGGGCCATCATCCGTCAGGCGGTGCGCCTGGGCCTGCCCTCCGCCGCGGAGCGGGCCATGGTGAACATCGGCCAGGTGGCTATGACCGGCGTGGTGGCCTCCATCGACCAGGGGGTGGCCCTGGCCGCCAACAACATCGCCATCACCGCCGAGGGGCTGTGCTACCTCCCCGCCTACGGCGTGGCCTCGGCGGCCACCGCCATGGTGGGACAGGCGGTGGGGGGCCAGGAGCGGGAGGAGGCCAGGAGCTTCGGCGGCCTCAGCGCCCGGCTGGGCTTTGGTATCTGCGTGGCCACCGCCCTGTGCCTCTTCCTCTTCGCCCACCCGTTGGCCGCCCTGTTCAACACCGACCCCGCCGTGGTGGACGAGGCGGCGCGGATGCTGCGGATCGTCTCGGTGGCGGAGCCCTTCTTCGCCTTGAGCATCGTGTTCACCGGCGCCCTCCGGGGCGCCCAGGACGTGCGCTTCCCCATGGTGCTGAGCCTGGTGTGTATGTGGGGGGCGCGCATCCCCCTGGCCCCCCTGCTGGTCTACCGGGCGGGCCTGGGCCTGGCGGGAGTGTGGGTGGCCATGGACGTGGATCTGATCCTGCGGGGCGCGCTGTGCGCCTGGCGGTGGCGGAGCGGCCGATGGGTGGCCGCCGCCTTCCCCCAGGGGGCGCGGGGCGGAAAAAACAAAGGAGGTCGGGAAGGATGAAGGAACTGGAAGAACGGATCGCCCGGGAGGGCAGGGTCTTCGCCGGGGACGTGCTGAAGGTGGACGGGTTTTTGAACCACCAGATGGACCCCGCCCTCTTTCGGGCCATGGCCCGGGAGTGGCGGCGGCTCTTCCCGGAGGAGGTCACCAAGATCCTCACCGTGGAGGCCAGCGGCATCGGCCTGGCCTGCGTGGCGGGGGAGGAGTTCGGCTGCCCCGTCCTCTTCGCCAAAAAGAGCCGGACCCGGAACATCGCCGGGAGCGTCTACACCGCCCCGGTGGAGAGTTACACCCACGGGGGCGTGTACACCATCCTCTGCGCCAAGGAGTACCTTTTGCCTACCGACAAGGTGCTCCTTTTGGACGACTTTCTCGCCAACGGCAACGCCCTGCTGGGTCTGCTGGACCTCTGCGCCCAGGCGGGGGCCGCGGTGGTGGGCGCCGGGGTGGCTGTGGAGAAGGCCTATCAGCCCGGCGGGGAGCGGGTCCGGGCCCGGGGCGTCCGGGTGGAGGCGCTGGCCCGCATCGCCGCCATGTCCCCCGACGAGGGCGTGCGGTTCTGCTGAGCGAGACGACAAGGGGGCGGCGTGGCCCCGCCCCAAAAACGCCGCAAGCCCCCGGCCTTTTGGCCGGGGGCTTGCCTATGTCAGGGAGATGAGGCGCGGGAGATCAACTCACCCGCTGGAAGATCAGGTCGGCGCCGTCCTCCTCGCCCAGCAGCGTCAGCTGGTCGCCGTCGAGGGTATAGGGGTTGCGGTCTTCGTCAGCCTCTTCCGGCGCCTCGTCCAAGCCGTCAGACAGGTAGAGCACGCCTTTCTTCACCATGTACTGGCCGGCCATCTCATAGGCGGAGACCACGGTTTCCAGGGGGATGGCCTCGTCTAACAGCTCGTCCACGGTCATGTCGGCCTGGGCCAGGACGTCTTCCACATCCACGCCGGGGTACAGCTGGTTCAGGCCGCTGATCACGCTCTCCTCCAGCTGGGACCTCATGTTCTCCTTGGTCACGGCCAGGGCATCCTTGTCAGCGATCAGGGAGTAGGTGTCGTCGTCCTTCAGTTCCAGGACGAGTACAACCTCCGACTTGTCCACCTGGAAGTCCGCGCCCAAGTCACTCTCGGCCAGGCCCTGGTTGAAGATGTCAGTCAGGTCCAGCGTGGTGGACCACTTGCCGATCAGGCGGTCGCGGTCAGCGGTCTTGCCGCCGCACCCGGCCAGCAGGCCCACCAACAGCGCCGCGCTCAGCGCCAGGGCAAGTACTTTTTTCATCCTTCTCTGCCTCCTTTTCGTTTTGCCAAAAGGTAAGGGAACACCATCAATTTACTCCACAGGCGGGGAAGTGTCAAGTCTTTCCCTCTTCTTCGCCCCTTTTCCCCATCCTCTCGGCAGGGGCAAATTTCAAAAAATGTAGGTTTGTCAATGATGTGTTACAAAGTCAGACAGGGCCTGGTAGGGGGAGCGCCAGTTGAGGGGGCGGATGGGG
>CANQMK010000132.1 GCA_947624895.1 uncultured Oscillospiraceae bacterium
CCCTTGGCGATGGGGAAGAGGGTGTCGATGATCCGCTGGCCGGAGCACAGGGGGGTCTCCGGCGGGAACTTCTTCACATAGGGCCGCCCCTGGCGGACGGGCCAGCGCTGCATCATGGTCAGCTCTCTGACCTGGCCGTCGGGGGTCTTCACCTTGGCGATCACGTCGGTGACGGTGTGGGCCCCGGACTCCACCGACTCCACCGTGCCCTCCACGCCGTAGGGGACCATGATCTTGTGGAGCACCACGGAGGTCTCCTGGACGGTGCCCAGCACGTCTCCGGCGCTCACCTTGTCCCCCGCCTTGGCCACGGGGGTGAAGTCCCACTTCTTCTCCCGGTCCAGCGCGGGGACCCGGATGCCCCGGGTGATGCAGGAGCCCGCCTGGGCCATGATGGTCTCCAGGGGCCGCTGGATGCCGTCGTAGATGTTCTCGATGATGCCCGGGCCCAACTCCACGGAGAGGGGCGCGCCGGTGGTGACCACCTCCGCGCCGGGGCCCAGGCCGGAGGTCTCCTCGTAGACCTGGATGGAGGCCGAGTCGCCGGTCATGGTCAAAATCTCGCCGATGAGCCGCTGGGGACCCACCTGGACCACGTCGGCCATGTTGGCGTCAGCCATGCCGGTGGCCACCACCAACGGCCCGGAAACCTTGACGATTTTTCCGCTCAAATGCTGTCCCTTCTTTCTTGCTTGCATTGGTGCCGGGGCGCGCCCCGGCTTCTCGCGCCGTTAGAGGATATCCGCCCCCACGGCCCGCATGACGGAGTTCTCCATGTTCCGCATCCCGATGCCCAGCGAGCCCTCCTTGCCGGGGATGAGGATGACGGCGGGGGTGACGCAGTCCTTGTAACGGGCGATGTCGGCGGCCATGTCCCGGGCGAAGCGCTCGGTGATGTAGATCACCGCGGTGTCCCCCCGGGCCAGGTCGTGGAGGGTCTTTCGGGCGTCCTCCGTGTCCTCGGATACGTGCACGTCCAGCCCCAGGGCCTTGAAGCCCATGACGCTGGCCTGGTCGCCGATGACGGCGATGGAGTATTTAGACATAGGCCTCACGCAGCCTTTCTCGTATACGATCCTTGTCCATGTCCGCCAGACGGCCGGACAGGACGATGCGGATGGCGGTGGACTCGGTCTGCCGGGCGTAGAGGTAGCCGATCACCGTCTCGATGCCGAAGGGCACCTGTTTGGCCCGGGCCATGTAGGCGGTCACGGCGTTGTCGCACAGCCGCTCGAAGGCGGTCATGTCCCCCTTGCCCCGCTCCAGCAGGCCCACGCCCGCCTGGGCGGCCTCCTTGAGGAGGGTGTCCTGAAAGAGCTTGGCCAGGGCCTCCCCCTGGGCGGCCAGGACGGCCTTGGTCTCCACCGTCCCGCCGGGGATCAGCGCCCGCTCCAGGAACTCCGGCCCCCGGCCCGCCCGGGTGGCCCGGACGGCGGCCCGGAGGTTCAGGCTGTCGATGAGCAGGCGCACATAGCCGGTCAGAAATCCACTGCCCGAGGCGTGGGCGGCCTCCAGCATCTCCCCGTAGCAGGCCCGGTCCAGCAGGAAGTCGGAGCGCTGGGGGTCCTTGGAGGAGGCCAGCAGGTCCCTGGCCTGGGTCACCGCCTCCTGGAAGGCGGGGCTGTATCCGTCCAGCTCCCCCCGGCGGTAGTTTTCCAGCAGGGCCTGGGGGTCATACCGCCCGCCCCGGGTCAACAACCGCTGGGGGTCCTGATCCTGGGCCTCCGCCTTGAGCAGGGCCTTGGCGTTGTGGTAGTCGTACTTGATGCGAAACACGTCCAGCACCTGGGGGTGGTCCTCCACCACCTGGGCCAGTTCGGTGAACAGCTCCTCCTGGGCCTGGCCCAGGGACTTCTCCACCCTGGGCAGGGTGAGGGGGATGGGTTCGGGATAGCCGCAGTCCGCCAGGATCTTGGCCGCCTCGCTGTCCTCTCTGGCCTCGATGAGCTGTTCCAGCCGCTCCCGGGTCAGCAGTCTGGTCTCCCACACGTGGAGCCGGGCGGAGATGGCAAGATACTCGGTGTCCTTTGGCTCTCTGGGCTTTTTGATAAACACGGCGTTCCCTCCTCGCCGCCTGTCAGCCTTCCGGGAAAAGGAGCCCGGCCACCTGGCCGTAGAGGGTCTCCTTCTCCTGGTCCACCAGGGTCTCCAGCGCGCAATTGACCTCCACCAGGCCGTCCCGCAGGACGAACCCGCCCTGGAGCTCCCGGGTCTCCTGGCTCAGGGTGAGCATGGACCCGGTCTTGGCCAGCGCCTCGTTGGCGCCGGTGACCACGTCCTTGCCCACCCGGGCCCGGTCGGAGGGGTTCATGATGACCTCCCCCCTGCCCTCCGGGGCGGCCTTCACCAGCCAGCCGGTGAGCAGGGCGACGTACTCCTCCTGGGGCAGCTGGCGCAGTTTGTCCAGAGCCAGGGCGAAGGTCTCGTCCAGGAGCGCCTGCTTGGTCCGCAGCAGCTCCTTCCGGCCCTCCAGCTCCCCGGCGCCGGTCATGCGCTGGACCTGGAGCAGCACCTGGTCCTCCGCCTTGTCCAGCAGTTCCCGGCGGAGGGTCTGGGCGTGGCGGGCGTAGTTGTCGGTCACGCTCCTGGCCTGGACCCGGGCCTCCTCCAGAATCTCCTGGGCTTTTTTCCGCGCGTCGCTCTCGATGCGCCCGGTGATCTTCTCAATTCCGTTCATGGGCGCTCCCCCCTTAGGCGGGGATGGTAAACATCAGCAGCAGGATGGTCGCCAGCAGGGACAAGATGGCGTAGAACTCCACGATACCGCACAGGATGATGCCCTTGGTGGCCTCGTCGGGCTTCTTGGCGACGATGTTGATGGAGGCGGCGGCCACGCGGCCCTGGAACTTGGCGGACAGCCAGCCGCCGAAGGCGATGGGCAGGCAGGCCATGAAGATGGCCATACCCTGCTCCACGGTCATGGTGCCCACCAGATTGGTGCCGCCGAACACGCCCATCTGCAGCAGGGCGAAGAACCAGGCCACGATGCCGTACAGGCCCTGGGTGCCGGGGAGGACCTGGAGCACCAGGCACTTACCGAAGTTCTCCGGAGCCTCGGAGATGACGCCGGTGGCCGCCTCGCCCACCATCCCGGTGCCCCGGGCGGAGCCGATACAGCACAGCAGCACAGCGAGGCCGGAGCCCAGGATGGCGATGACCGTACCGCCCATCATTTCAAAAAAAGCAACCATTTTTTACTCCTCCTTCAAAACTTCCACAAAATTTGTGTCTACCATAAGGGGTTTGAAGGGCCGTCCGCCCTCCTTGTAGAACCGTCCGAAAAACTCCAGGCACTGGAGCCGCAGGGTGTGCACGTAGCACCCCAGCAGGTTGAGCACCAGGTTCAGGGTGTTTCCGATCAGGGAGATGATGACGAAGGGGATCACGCTGTTGAAGGTGGCCCCCAGGGTGTTGAACACCGAGGCGATCACGCTGCCGGAGAGCATCAGGGCCATCAGCCGGACGTAGGAGAGGATGTCGCTGAAAAATCCGCTGATGCCGTTGTAGACGATGCCCACGGCGGAGGTGATCTTCCCGAAGCCCTTGGCCTTGCGGGTGCCGCCCACCAGGAGCATCAGCCAGCCCACGGCCAGCGCGCCCAGGGCCACGTTGCCGCCGCCCAGGACCGCCCACGCCCCGGCGGCGATGATGACCCACCAGCTGATCTCGTCAAACACCGCGTCCAGGGGGTCGCCCTTGCGGAACTTCTCCACCACGCTGATGGCCATGCCGGTGAAGACCTGGATCGCCCCCAGGATCAGGGAGCCGATCATCACCATGATGGTGTCGTCCATGGGGGTGAAGAGGTGGGGCAGGTCCACCGGGTGGCCCAGGATGCCGGAGAGCTTGGGGACGAAGTCCCCCAGGAAGCTCCCGGTGAGGGCGCCCCAGAAGAAGGTACTCACCCCGCAGAGCAAAAAGAGCATCATAAAGTTCCGCTGGCCCACCTTGGGCCGGGCCATTTTGATGTAGAGGGCGGTGCCCAGCACCATGAGCAGGCCGTAGGCCATGTCGTTCATCATGAACCCGAAGAACAGGATGAAGAAGGGGGCCATCAGCGGGTTGGGGTCCACCCCGTCATAGGCGGGCATGGAGTACATCTCGGTGATGGGGTTCATGGCGGCGGTGATGGGGTTGTTCTTCAGCTTCACCGGCACCTGGGGGTACTCCGCCTCCTCCGGCTCGGTGAGCTCGAAGGCCACGGCGTAGTCCTCCAGGACCCGGGTCACCTCCGCCTCCCGCTCGGCGGGGAGCCAGCCCTCCATCCAGAAGGTCTCCTGGGTGTCCAGCAGCCGGAGCTTGCCCCGCTCCAGCTCCGCGTCCTGCCTGGCCCGGTCCAGGGCCAGCTTCAGCTCGCCCTGGCGGGGGGCGTTCTCGGCGATGTCCCCCTCCCGGCCCTGGATCCAGCCGTCCAGCTCCTCCAGCTCCAGCTGGAGGGCGGCGTCGTTCTCCCGGGCGGTGCCCGACCAGTTCTTCAGGTTCATCCGGGTGCACTGGGCGTCCAGCAGGGCGCTCTGCACCTCCTCCGACTGGGACCGGTGGCACAGCAGGAAGAGGTACTGGAACTCCCGGTCCGCCCCGCACCAGGTCAGGTCGTAGAGGTCCGCCACCTCGTCCAGCCGCCCGGTCACCGCCTCTCTGGGCTGGCCCGCCGGGGCGGCGGCGAAGATGGCCTCCGTCTCCCGGGTGCCGTCAAAGTCCAGAGGCACCGGCAGCTCCAGCCAGGGGACCAGGGCGGCGCGCTGGGTGAGCAGCTTGCCCCGGCGGGACTGGTGGGCGGTGAGGTGGCGCTGGGCGTCGTTCACGTCCCGGGCCACCGCCAGGGCGGCGGCGTAGGCGTCGTCGTCGAACAGCTCCTCCTCCCGCACCTGGGGCCGGGGAGAGAGCAGCCCGCCCTTTTCCGGGGCCACCTTCTTCAGCACCGCCAGAGCCGCCTCCAGCTCCTGGATCTGGCCGTTCACCTTGTCCAGCTCCCCCGCCCCCGGCGGGGTGAGGAAGTCCCAGTCCTGGGGGATGTCGGAGGGGGTGTCGATCTGGACGCAGCCCAGGTGCCGGAGCTTTTTCAGCAGCCCCGCGCGCTCCTCGGTCATGCCCAGGGCCCGCAGGCGCTTCATCTTTACGATTGACATTACCCCGCGCCGACCCCCTTTATCCGCTCCACGATCCGCGCAGCCACAGCGTCCATGCGCCCCTGGGCGGCCTGGCGGAGAGCCTGGGCCTCCTGCTGGGCCTGGGCCAGGGCCTTGTCGCCCTGGGCCTTCCCGGCGGCCTCCGCCTGGGCCAGCTTCTCCCGGCACTCCGCCTGGGCCTGGACCTTGGCGGCCTCCATCGCCTCCCGACCGGCCCGCTCAGCCTCGGCCAGGATGGACTTGGCCTCGCTCTGGGCCTGGGCGATGATCTCCTTGGCCTGATCCTCCGCCCGGCTCACAGCTTCCACTGCTTCTAACGCCATCTTGTTGCTTCACCACCTTGTTTGGGGCAAACGCCCCATGGTATGAACTCCATTATAGGAGATTTCCCCTCGTTTTGCAAGGAGTATTTTGGGAGTTTTCCACAAATCTTCCCCGCCCGCCCCGGCGCGCCCCCCAAAACCGCCCAACCCCCGTCCCCCGCCCCAAACCGCGCCGCCCGACCCCAAAAAAGTTGGCAGGCGGGGCGGAAGAGCTTGTCCACCGCAGGCACACGTTTCCTTCTCGCGGGCCTTGAAAAAAAGGCTTGACAAAGGGGCGGCCATCCGATATAATTTTATGTGCCCTGTGTGGAGGGCCAGATGGCGGCGTAGCTCAGTTGGCTAGAGCACTCGGTTCATACCCGGGGTGTCACCGGTTCAAATCCAGTCGCCGCTAC
>CANQMK010000133.1 GCA_947624895.1 uncultured Oscillospiraceae bacterium
CCTGGCCTTCCTGGCCGGGTGGCTGGCCACCCTGCCACAGGAGCAGGGGCAGGGTGGCCAGCCACCCGGCCAGGAAGGCCAGGCCCATGGGCCCGACGACGCTCTCCATCAGCTCGCTGAGGTTGTCCATCATCCACATCTCCAGCTCCTGTTCGCTAGTGACGAACTGGGCCACCCGGCCCAGCTCCATGAGCCAGTTCCCGCCCACGGTGAGCAGGACCACCGACACGCCGATACACGCCACCACCAGGAAGATCAACAGCATCAGCAGGCCCCACCCCAGGAAGGACAGGTCCAGGACCAGCTTCTTCCCGTAGTTGCCCCGCATGGTGGTCTTGCTGGCCCGGATGGCGTCAAAGACGCCCATGCCCGGCTCGTTCATCACGTAGTAGGGGGCCAGGCAGTAGCGCAGGGCGATCATCCACAGGGCGACCACATAGCCCACCGTCGCCACGACCATCCACAGCACCCCCAGGACCTCCAGCCCCAGCACCGAGCCGAACAGCCAGGTGCCCAGGGAGAGGGCCAGGGAGAACACCATCGTGGCCAGGAGGGTCCACAGCCAGACGAAGATATAGCTCATGAGATAGGTGCCGATGACCTGGCCGGCCACGGGGAAGCCGGAGAAGATGCTCCCCATCCCCGCCTTCTGGCGGCGGAAGACCCGCAGGGCCCAGCCCAGGTAGCCGTAGCTCATCACGGTGGTGAACAGGGCCATCAGGACGGTCACGAAGATCATGAGCAGTCCGCCGCCCACCATCGGCCCCGCCACGCTGGCCGCCCAGATGGCGTCGGGCTCCTGGCCCCGGCGGGCCATCTCCGCCATGTCCTCCATCACCTGGGGCACCAGCGCGCCCATGGGGTTGATGAACCCCCGGATCAGGCTGGGCAGCACCGTGGCCAGCAGCAGGAAGACCAGCGTCACCTGCCACGCCTTGGGCCGGGTGCCCCGGATCAGGGTCTTGGCCTCCAACTTCAGTGCCTTGCGATCGTATTGCATGGTTTCGATCCTTCCTTTCTATGTTATGCCGTCGGCCTCACCGGCGGCCCACACCGCCGCCGCGGCTGTGTCCCCCCGAGTGGAAGGAGGAGGAGTGACCGACGGAGCGGGAGGAGGTGTGTGAGGAGGAGCGGAAGCTCCCGCCGCCGGAGCGGCCCACGCCGCCGCCCCGGGAGGCGCCGCCCAGGTGGAACCCGCCCCCAGTGTGGGGCCGGTAGTCCGGCGGTCTGGGGGGCGGGGGCGGACGCCGGGGACGGCTGCGCCAGCGGGGCCAGAAGACGATCCTGGCCCGGGGGCGGTAGGTGTTGTAGTAGCTGTAACCCCCCCGGCCCCGGAACAGGCTGGACAGGGCGATGACCAGAACGATGGCGATGATCAGCAGGACGGTGAAGACCACCAGGGGACCCAGGAGGGAGAAGCTGGAGCCCCGCTCCTCCTCCGGGTAGGCGCCGCCGGGGGCGGTGTTCTCCGTCCCGGCGTAGTAGCGCTCCATCCAGGCGTAGGCGGCGTCGAAGAAGCCCTCCACCGCGCCGTCGTAGTCCCCGGCGTCAAAGTCGTCGTAGAAGTAGTCCTCCAGCCAGCCGTTGAGGGTGGAGTCGCTCAGGGCGCTCTCCAGCCCCACCCCCTTCATGACCCAGCACTTCTTCAGGCCGGCGTCGTTGAGGTCGTCGGTGGCGAAGACCAGGAGCAGGCCGTTGTTCCGCTCCTCCGAGCCGATCCCCCACTGGTCAAAGCACTCGTAGGCGTAGCTCTCCGCGTCCAGCCCGTCCATGAACTCCACCGAGACCACCACGATGGCCGCCCCGGTGCTGTCAAACAGAGTCTTGTCCCGCTGGACCATATCCCGCTCCAGGTCGTCGTCCAGGACCTGGGCGTAGTCTCCCACATAGCCGTTGGCGGGCTTGGCCACCACCGCCAGGGCGGGGGTGACCAACAGCGCCAGGCACAGAAGCAGGCTGCATAGACGTTTCATAGGCCCTCCTCACGTATACACGGGCAACGGCCTGACCCCGGTGAGCCGGGACAGGAGGTTGGCGGGAAAGGCGGCCAGGGTCCCGGTGTTGAAGTCCTGGGCCATCTGGGTGTACTTGTCCCGGCGGATGGTGTCCCGGATGGAGCCCAGCTCCGCCTGGAAGTTGGACAGGTGCCGCTGGTCCCGCTCGGACAGGGGCAGGCCGGACAGCGCCTCCATCAGCGCCTGGGCCGGCTCCTCCAACTCCGCGTCCAGCTCGCCCGCCCGGAAGGCCTCCACCTGGGCGCTCAGGCGCCGGTAGGCGTCGCTCTCCCCCAGGCCGTTGTTCCTGGCCACGGTACAGAGGTTAGCGCACACGTCCCCCCGGCGGGCCAGGTCGGAGCGCACCCCGACCCCGTCCCCGTACTCCCCCTGCTCCAACACCGCCAGCGCGTCCTTCCGCAGGGCGTTCAGGGAGCGGTGGGAGCCGAAGAGGGTGGCGGCCAGGATCACCGCCACAGTGACGATCAGCGCGGTCTTCGCGGACTTGATGGGGACCACCTCCCGGGAAAAATTTCAGGCGCGGGGGCGATCAGCCCCGCAGTTCCAACAGCTTCTGCTTCAGCTCGCCCTCGATGCGGCCCAGCTCCGCCTCCGCCTCGCGGCGCTTCTGGCGGCCCTCCTCCTGGATGTGCATCACCTCGTCCAGGGTGGCGATGAGCTTCTGGTTGGTGCTCTGGAGGGTCTCGATGTCGATGACCGAGCGCTCCGCCTCCTTGGCGGCGGCCACGGTGCCCATCTGGAGCATCTCGGCGTTCTTCTCCAGCAGGTCGTTGGTCATCTGGGTGACGGCGCTCTGGGCCTGGGTGGCCTCCTTGGCGTGCTCCATGCCCAGGGCCAGGACCATCTGGGACTTCCACAGGGGGATGGTGTTCACCAGGGAGGACTGGATCTTCTCCAGCATCAGGGTGTCGTTGTTCTGCAGGAGCCGGGTCTGGGGACCCATCTGGATGGACATCATCCGGGTCAGCTCCAGGTCGTGGAGCTTGCGCTCGAAGCGGGCGCAGAGGTTGGCCATGTCGTTGTACGCCTGGGCGTCCTCCTGGGCGCCGCTGGCCTCCGCCTTCTTCTTCAGCTCCGCCAGGTCGGTGGAGCGGACCTCCTCCAGGCGCTTTTTGCCCGCCAGGATGTACATGGTCAGCTCCTTATAGTACTTGGTGTTCAGCTCATACATCTGGTCCAGCATGGCGATGTCCTTCATCAGCGTGACCTGATGCCCCTCCAGGATGGAGACGATCTTGTCCACGTTGGTCTCCGCCTTGGCGTAGCTGGCCTTCATGCCCTCCAGATCGTCCTTGCGCTTCTGGAACCAGCCCAGGATGCCCTTCTTCTCCGGCTCGCTGAAGTTCTTGAGTTCCACCACCAGGGAGGACAGGGCCTCCCCCACCTCTCCCAGGTCCTTGGTGCGGACGGAGTTGAGGGAGCTCTCGGAGAAGGCGGCGATGTTCTTCTGGGCGGCGGCGCCGTACTGGAGGACCACGGCGGAGTCGGTGATGTCGATCTTCTTGGAGAAGTCGTCCACCATCTTCCGCTCCGCGTCGGTCAGCATGGACTCGTCCAGCTTCACCGCCGTGGCGTCCCGGTCCACCGGCTGGGCCTGGGCCACAGCGGCGGCGGTGGGGGCGGCGGGGGCGGCGGGGATGGCCTGGGCCGCGGCGGCGTCCAGGTCGGGGGTCAGGGTCAGCTCCGGGGTCATATTCTCTTCGCTCATGGGGATCATCCTTCCTTATTTTAAAGTTTTAACGTGATCTCGTCGCTGTCGCTGCCTTCGCCGTCGTCCTTGGGCTGGGCCGCGGCGGCGTCAAAGGGGGCGGTGGCGCCGGTGGGGCCGCCGCCCAGGCCCTCCCGGGCCATCATCTGCTCCAGGACGGTGATGTCGGTGGAGATGTCCAGCGCCTCCGCGCCGAAGAGGGCGTCCAGCTGCTTGTCGAAGGCCTGGACGATCTGGGCCAGGATGGTCTCGATCTTCCCCTTGGCCCCGTCGATGTTCGTCCCCTCCACCCCGGCGTCGTCCATCCGGTCATAGGCGTTGAGGAGCTTCAGGGTGGTGGGCAGATAGTACTGGAGGAAGCGGCGGATCTGGGGCCGCTTGCCCGGGTCCTTCTCCACCTCCTGGAAGATCTTGTCGGTGACCGCCTCCATGTGGTCGATCTGGGCGGAGATCTGGGGGTCGGCGATGGCGTCGTTGAGCCGGCGCATCTCGGCCACGGCCCTGTCCCGCTCCGCCTTCATCTCCGCCACCGCCCGCTCCTCCTCCGTCCTGGGCTCGGGGACGGGGTCGGGGATGGGGATGAGCACGTCCTTCCAGATCACCTTGCGCCCCACCAGATAGACCCCGGCGGACAGGGCGATGAGCAGGGCGAAGTGGAGCAGTCGGTACAGGGGGAACAACAGGGCCCACACCACCCAGACCGCCGCCACGGCGTAGAGGGGGTAGGGGGACCGCACCCGGCGCGCAGCCATCCTTTCGCCTCCTTCCAAAATATCACAGCTTATTGTACCGCTTTTTACCGCCCACTGTCAACAAAAAACCGCCCCGGAGGGGCGGCGATTTTTGTCGGTCCCGCCAAGGGCCGGAAAATCCGTTGACATTTCCCGCCGGGGTGATAAAATAGAGAACAAATCATCGGCGCAAAGGAGAAATGCCCCGTTATGGCTATGACATTGGAAGATTTCAAGGCCGCCCGCAAGGTGCTGGAGGGGGTCATCAACCCCACCCATCTGGTCCCCTCCCCCGCCTTTTCCGCCGCCTGCGGCAACCACGTCTACATCAAGCCGGAGAACCTGCAGGTCACCGGCGCGTATAAGATCCGGGGGGCCTACTACAAGGTCAGCACCCTCAGCGACGACCAGAAGTCCCGGGGGCTCATCACCGCCTCGGCGGGGAACCACGCCCAGGGCGTGGCCTACGCCGCCCGGGCCGCCGGGTGCAAGGCCACCATCGTCATGCCCACCACCACCCCCCTGGTGAAGGTGAACAACACCAAGGCCCTGGGGGCCCAGGTGGTGCTCTACGGCGCCACCTTTGACGACGCCGCCGCCAAGGCCCACGAGCTGGAGGAGAGCCAGGGCCTCACCTATATCCCCCCCTTCAACGACGCCACCGTGGCCACCGGCCAGGGCACCATCGCCTATGAGATCTTCTCCGACCTGCCCGACGTGGACGTGATCCTGGTCCCCATCGGCGGGGGCGGGCTGTGCGCGGGGGTGGCCACCCTCACCAAGCTGCTCAACCCCAACGTCCAGGTCATCGGCGTGGAGCCCGCCGGCGCGGCCAGCATGAAGGCCGCCCTGGAGGCGGGCCACCCCGTCACCCTGGACAACGTGGACACCATCGCCGACGGCGTGGCGGTGAAGACGGTGGGGGACGTGGTCTTCCCCTACGTCCAGCAGAATGTGGACCAGATCCTCACCATCGACGACGGGGAGCTGGTGGACGCCTTTTTGGACATGATGGAGACCCACAAGATGGTGGTGGAGAACTCCGGCCTGCTCACCATCGCCGCCCTGAGCCACCTGGACTGCCAGGGGAAGAACGTGGTCAGCGTCCTCTCCGGCGGGAACATGGACGTGATCACCATGTCCTCCCTGGTCCAGCACGGGCTCATCAACCGGGGGCGGGTGTTCACCTTCTCCGTCCAGCTCCCCGACCGCCCCGGCGAGCTGCTGCGGGTGGCCTCCATCCTGGCCCGGGAGAACGGCAACGTCATCAAGCTGGAGCACAACCAGTTCGTCTCCATCAACCGCCAGAGCGCCGTGGAGCTGCGGGT
>CANQMK010000134.1 GCA_947624895.1 uncultured Oscillospiraceae bacterium
CCAGCAGAATCACCCCCACCAGGACAGCCGAGCCCAGCAAAGACCCCGCCGCCCCCGCCGTCCCGCCCAGGAGGAACAGGGAGATGATGGAGATCATGGTGGGGAATCGCCCGTTGCAGGGCATGAAGGTGTTGGTCAGGATGGCGATCAGCCGTTCCCGGGGGGAGTCGATGATCCGGCACCCCGTCACCCCCGCGGCGTTGCACCCCAGGCCCAGGCACATGGTGAGCGCCTGCTTGCCGCAGGCCCGGCAGCTCTGAAAGCACCGGTCCAGGTTGAAGGCCACCCGGGGGAGGTAGCCAAAGTCCTCCAGCAGGGTGAACAGGGGGAAGAAGATGGCCATGGGCGGCAGCATCACCGCCACCACCCAGGCCATGACCTTGTATCCCCCGTGGACCAGCGCGTCCACCCAGGCCGTCGGCGCGCCCAGGGCGGTCAGCCCCGCCGCCAGCCAGTCCTCCAGGGCGAACAGCCCCCGGGACAGGAGGGCGGAGGGGTAGTTGGCCCCCACGATGGTGAGCCAGAAGATGCCCAGCAGGAGCAGGAGCATGATGGGAAAGCCGGTGGCCCGACTGGTAAAGAGGCGGTCCAGCCACCGATCCAGCCGCCTGGCCCGCTCCCCGTCCCCCCGGACCACGTCCCGGGCCAGCTCCTCCCCCCGGCGGACCACCGCCGTGGCGATGGCCTCCGCCGCCGCCTCCCGGCCCGTCCCCCGGATGGCCCAGCGCCGCAGGACCCCGTCCAGGGCCTGGGCCGCCTCGGGGAGATGGAGGAGGTCCACCCCCAGGAAGCGGGGGAACCCCGCCAGGGCTCGCCTGTCCCCCTCCAGCAGGCGCAGTGCCGCCCAGCGCGCGCTCCCGCCCCAGTGGGCCAGGGGCGGGGCCAGGACCGGCTCCAGCCTGGCCAGGGCCTCCTCTATGTACGCCGGGTAGGAGACGATCGGCGCGGCCGCTCCGCTCCCCCGGCACACCGCCTCCAGCGCCTCCATCAGCGCCTCCAGCCCCTCCCCCCGGCGGGCGGCCAGCCCCACCACCGGCACGCCCAGCCGGGCGCTCAGAAGCTCCAGGTCCACCTCCAGGCCCTTGCGCCTGGCCTCGTCCATCAAGTTCACCGCCACCACCACCCGGGAGGTGACCTCCAGGATCTGGAGGGTCAGGTCCAGGTTCCGCTCCAGGCAGGTGGCGTCGCAGACCACGATCACCGCGTCGTGGGGCCCGAAGCAGAGAAAGTCCCGGGCCACCTCCTCCTCGGCGGAGTGGGCGAACAGGGAATAGCTCCCCGGCACATCCACCAGGCAGTAGCCCCGCCCCCGCCAGACGAAGCGCCCCTGGGCGTTGACCACCGTCTTCCCCGGCCAGTTCCCCGTGTGCTGCCGCAGGCCGGTGAGGGCGTTGAAGATGGTGGACTTCCCCACGTTGGGATTGCCCGCCAGGGCGATCACCCGGTCGTCCGGGGCGTACTTTTTCACCTCCAGCAGGGGCTGGGCCATCTCCATCACCGCTCCACCTCCACCGCCCCGGCGTCCGCCCGCCGCAGGGCCATGGTGGCCCCCCGGACGCGGTAGGCCACCGGGTCCCCCAGGGGGCTTTCGCGCTCGCAGGTCACGCGGGTGCCGGAGATCAGTCCAATATCCTGGAGCCGTCGGCGGGTCTCCCCCACCGCGCCCAGCCGCCGCACCACCCCGCCCTCGCCGGGCCGGAGGTCGGATAAGCTGCAATTTCCTCGCAAAATGGTCACCTCCCGTTTTCGGCGGGTCACCGTCCCCCGCCACCCTAATCTATGTCGCGGCTTTTTCCGGCGTCCCCCCGTTCCGCTCTTGCCTCCGGCGGGCTTGTCCTGTATAATAGGAGCGATCCGACGATCTTGCACCCTGGGAGGCATGACCATGACAGACACCCCATCCCCCCTCACCCTGGACCGGCTCGCCCCCGGCCAGAGCGGGGTCATCCTCACCGTGGGCAGCCAGCGGGGGGCGGTGAAGCGCCGCCTGGTGGACATGGGCCTCACCCCGGGGGTGAAGGTCACCCTGCGGAAGGTCGCCCCCTTTGGCGACCCTCTGGAGCTCACCCTGCGGGGCTACGAACTCTCCCTCCGCAAGGAGGACGCCCGGCACATCACCCTCTGTCCCCCGGAGGACGCGCCCCCTCGCCCGGAGAAGGCCCGCCAGGGCATGACCCAGCACATCCCCGACGAGGAGACCCTGCGCCGCATGGCCCTGGCCCACAAACACGAGCACACCCAGCACCGCCAGGCCGCCGACCCGGAGGCCCACGAGGTGCGGGAGATGCGCCTGGCCCTGGTGGGCAACCCCAACTGCGGCAAGACCACGCTGTTCAACGCCCTCACCGGCTCCAACCAGTACGTGGGCAACTGGCCGGGGGTGACGGTGGAGAAAAAGGAGGGGCTGGCCACGGTGGACGGCCGCAGCGTCACCATCGTGGACCTGCCCGGCATCTACTCCCTCTCCCCCTACTCCATGGAGGAGATCGTGGCCCGGAACTTCATCGTGGAGGAACAGCCCGACGCCATCATCAACATCGTGGACGCCACCAACTTAGAGCGCAACCTCTACCTCACCGTCCAGCTCCTGGAACTGGAACGGCCCATGGTGGTGGCCCTCAACTTCATGGACGAGGTGGAGAAGCACGGGGACAAGATCGACCTCAAGCGCCTGTCCCAGGCCCTGGGGGTGCCGGTGGTGCCCATCACCGCCCGCTCGGGGGAGAATGTGGACGAGCTCCTCAAGCGGGCCCACCGGGCCATCCACACCGGCTTCACCCTGGAGCCGGACAACCTCTATGACGACTTCACCCACCGCATCCACCACCAGGTGGGCGAGCTGATCCACGACCGGGCCTACGCCGCCGGTCTGCCCGCCCACTGGACCGCCATCAAACTGCTGGAGGGGGACGACCGGGTGGAGTCCGCCCTGGGTCTGGACGAGGAGACCCGGTGGAAGCTCTCCCGCATCGTGGACGAGTACGAGGGGGCCTACGCCCTGGGCGACCGGGAGACGCTGGTGGCGGACAGCCGCTACCAGTTCATCCAGAAGGTGGTCACCGTCTCGGTGAAAAAGGGCCAGCGGGGCGGGACCATGTCCACCTCGGACAAGATCGACTCGGTGGTCACCCACAAGGTCCTGGCCCTGCCCATCTTCCTGCTGACCATGCTGGGGGTGTTCGCCCTCACCTTCGGCCCCCTGGGGGGCTTCCTCTCCGACGGGGTGGAGGCCCTCATCGGCCAGGTGCTGGCCCCCTGGGTCCAGGGGGCGCTGGAGGGGATCGGCGCGCGGCCCTGGCTGGTGAGCCTGCTCTGCGACGGCGTGATCGGCGGGGTGGGCGGCGTGTTGGTCTTTCTGCCCCAGATCGCCCTGCTCTTCCTCTTCCTCTCCATCCTGGAGGACTCCGGCTACATGGCCCGGGCGGCCTTCATCATGGACCGCCTCCTGCGGCGCTTCGGCCTGTCGGGCAAGGCGTTCATCCCCATGCTCATGGGCTTTGGCTGTACCGTGCCCGCCATCATGGGCGCCCGCACCATGGAACAGGAGAAGGACCGGCGGATGACCATGCTCCTGGTGCCCTTCATGTCCTGCTCCGCGCGACTGCCGGTCTACGGCCTGCTCTCGGCGGCCTTCTTCCCCCGGTACGCCGGAGTGGTGGTCTTCTCCCTCTACCTCCTGGGCCTGATCTGCGCCATCCTCTCGGGGATCTTCTTCAAAAAGGTGGTCTTTCGGGGGGAGCCCGCCCCCTTCCTGTTGGAGCTGCCCCCCTACCGCCTGCCCACGCTGAAAAACTGCCTGTCCCACGTGTGGGAAAAGGTCCGGGGCTTTCTGGTGAAAGCGGGCACCCTCATCTTGTGCATGAGCATGGTCCTCTGGTTCCTCCAGTCCTTCGGCCCCGGCCTCCAGATGGTGGACAGCGCCGACCAGAGCTTTTTGGGCCGCTTCGGCACGCTGATCGCCCCCGCCCTGGCCCCTCTGGGCTTCGGGACGTGGCAGGCGGCGGTGGCCCTGCTCACGGGGCTTGTGGCCAAGGAGGCGGTGGTGTCCACCCTGAGCCTGCTCTACGGCTTCTCCATCGGCGCCTCCGGAGCCACGGTGGCCGCCGCCTTGGCCGGGACCTTCGCCTCCCCGCTGGCGGCCTACGCCTTCCTGGTCTTCGTCCTGCTCTACATCCCCTGCGTGGCGGCCATGTCCACCATGTACCGGGAGATGAACAGCGTAAAGTGGACCCTCTTCTCCGCCGCCTGGCAGATCGGAAGCGCCTACCTGATCAGCCTGCTGGTCTACCAGATCGGCAGCCTGCTCCTCTGAGAGAGTACAATAAAACAAATCCATTTGCGGGGAACAAACGATGGAAATACGGAAAATGCGGCTCGACGACTATGACAGCGTATATGCCCTGTGGCTGAGCTGCCCCGGTATGGGACTGAATGACCTGGATGACTCCCGGGAGGGTATCGCAAAGTATCTCGCCCGAAACCCTGACACCTGCTTCGTCGCGGTGGAGCGGGGCCATATCATTGGCGCGATCCTCACGGGACATGATGGCCGCCGCGGCTACATCAGCCACACGGCGGTATCCCCCAGCCGCCAGAGGCAGGGCGTAGGCAGACAAATGGTCGAAGCCGCGCTCGAAGCCCTAAAAGCGCAGGGGATCCATAAGGTCAACCTGGTCGCTTTCGCCCGCAACGAAGCCGGCAACGCCTTCTGGGAAAAGATGGGCTTTACCCGGCGGCCAGACCTGGTCTATCGAAATCGAGCGCTTGTGGACATGGTGCGCATGGATACGTAACAGAGCCCCGCTTATCAGCGAGTACCCACCTGGGGTCGGCACTGGAACTCAAGCAAAGCAAAAAGCGACCACGCGGCGTTGTTGCCGCGTGGTCGCTTTTTCCAGCCGCGTTCAGGCCCGGGCGGGGGTATCCCCACGGGTCCGGGAGAGGTACTGGACAGCGCAAACGCCGCCCACCAGCACGATGCCCACCACATCGGTGACCCAGCCGGGGACCATCAGCGTCAGGCCGCCGGCGATCAGGACAATCCGCTCCCACCAGCGCATAGGCCGGAAGATGTAGCCGCCCAGCCCGGCGGCCACCCCGAAGATGCCCAGCAGGGCGGTGAGGCTGATGAGCACCACGTCGTACCACCGGGCGTCCACCAGGAGCATCTGGGGGTTGAGGCAGAAGATATAGGGCACGATGAACGCGCCGATGGCCAGCCGGGTGGCCTGAAGGGCGGTCTTCATGGGGGAGGACTTGGCGATGGCCGACCCGGCGTAGGCCGCCAGGGCCACCGGCGGGGTGATATCGGCCACGATGCCGAAGTAGAAGACGAAGAAGTGGGCGGCGATCATGGCGATGCCGATCTCCGGGCTGGTGAGGATGGGGGCGCAGGTGGCCGCCATGATGCAGTAGGTGGCGGTGGTGGGCACCCCCATGCCCAGGACGATACAGCACAGCATGGTGAGGAACAGGGCGATGATGGCCACGCCGCCGGAGGCGGAGACGATGGCGTGGAGCAGGGTGCTGGCAAGGCCGGTGACGGTGATGCACCCGGCCACCAGCCCGGCGATGGCGCAGGCCACCGCCACGGTGATGGTGCCCCGCGCCCCCGCCTCCAGGGCCTCCCAGATCTTCATGGGCGTGATGTTGTCCGACTTGTCCTCCCGCTTGGTGACGGCGTTGAAAATGTTGTTGATCAGTCCCACGGCGATGGTGACCGCGATGGCCACGGCGGCGGAGAACTGCATGGTGCGGGTGCCGGTGGAAACCATGTA
>CANQMK010000135.1 GCA_947624895.1 uncultured Oscillospiraceae bacterium
GGCAGCTTCAGCTCGAAGGAGGCGGTGGCCCCGGCGAAGCCCAGGTCGGCCATGGCCTCCAGCGTCCGGGAGTTGTAGGCCCCCAGGCCGAAGTCCCCGTAGAGGGCGAAGGGGAAGGACCGGGCCGCCGCCAAAAGGTCCCAGGTGGGGACCAGGGCGGCCTCCGCCCCCAGGTCGGCGGCGGCGGCCAGCTGTTCCCTCAGCTGGGGCCGCTCCCGGTCCCAGCACACCCGGGGCAGGGCCACCCGGAGCCGGGCCCCCGCCGAGCGGGCGGCGCGGACGGCGTCGGGGGCCTGGACGAAGACCTGGGCGGGCAGGTCCAGGAAGCGGTGGGGCAGGGTCCACACCTCCGGGGTGAGCTGGTGGGCGCTCCGCAGGGAGAAAATCAGCTCCGGCGGCCCGTCCGGACCGGGGACGGGGTCGGGGTCGGCGGCCGCCTCCACCCGGCGGCGGGGCGGGATTGCCCGCTGGGCGGTGAGCTCGTCCAGAGCCGCCCGGCGCAGGGCGTTGAGGGCGGACTTGGGCAGGGCCAGACCGGGGTCCAGCGCCAGGTCCAGGGAACGGACGAAGTAGGGGGTGCCGCCGGTCTTGGTCAGCTGGGCCTCCACGTCCTCTTGGGTGGCGGCGCGGGACCGGGCGGCCTCGGGGACGGGGCCGGTGGCCTGGGCGATGTGGCCCTGGCCGTCGTCGGCCCGGAGGGTTACCGGCTGCCCCGCCCGGAGGGAGGCGGCCAGGGTCAGCCCCACCCGGGGGGCCTTCCGGCGGTAGCTCTCCCGGGCGGCGGCGTAGAGGGCGTCGGGGGCCTCCCCCTCGCCCCGGGTGCCGAACATCTCCGGGCCGGTCTGGCCCAGGTAGTAGCCCTGGGTGAAGCCGGAGCGGGAGAAGGCGTTCTCCAGCGCCCGCAGTTCCTCCACCGTGGGCTCCCGGCCCTCCCGGAGGGCGGCGGCGTAGACCTGGGTGACCACGGCCACGTACTCCGGGCGCTTCATCCGCCCCTCGATCTTGACGCAGGCCACCCCCATCTCCTCCAGCTCCCGGAGGTGCCCGGCCAGGGAGAGGTCCTTCAGGGACAGGGGGTGGCCGCCGTTATAGGGCAGGCGGCAGGGCTGGGCGCACAGGCCCCGGTTGCCGCTGCGCCCGCCCAGGGCGGCGGAGAGGAAGCACTGGCCGGAGTAGCACATACACAGGGCCCCGTGGACAAAGACCTCGATCTCCACGGGGCTGTGGCGGCAGAGGTGGGCGATGGCCTCCCGGTCCAGCTCCCGGCTCACCACCACCCGGCTCAGGCCCATTTGGGCGCAAAACGCCGCCCCGTCCAGGGAGTGGACGGTCATCTGGGTGGAGCCGTGGAGGGGCAGGTCGGGGAAGCGGCGGCGCAGAGCCCGGGCCAGGCCCAGGTCCTGCACCAGCACCGCGTCCACGCCGATCTCGTTGGCGAACGCCGCCAGGTCTAAGGCGGCGGGCAGCTCCCGGTCGGACAGGAGGGTGTTCAGCGTGAGGTAGACCTTGGCGCCCCGGACGTGGCAGCTCGTCACCGCCTGGGCCAGGTCGTCGGGGGTGAAGTTTTTGGCTCTGCGGCGGGCGTTGAAGTCGCCACAGCCCAGGTAGACGGCGTCCGCGCCGTTGGCCACGGCGGCGGTCACCGCCTCAGGGGAGCCGGCGGGGGAGAGGAGCTCCAGCATGGGGGCCTATTTCTTCCCCTTCAGGGCAAAGATCTCCCGGCGGGCCTCGGACAGCTCCAGCTTCAGCTTGGCCGACTCCTCCAGGTACTCCTTGAGCTGGCGGCGCAGGTTCTCCGAGCTCTCCTGCTCTTTGAAGTAGTCCTCGGTGATGTTCAGCGCGGCCAGGATGCAGGCGTCCAGCAGGGACAGCTTGCCCCCGTCCAGCAGCTGGGCGATCTGGCCGTCCAGATGTCCGGCTACCTTCTGGGTGAACTCCGCGTCCCCTTCGGCCAAAAGGGTGAACGGGCGCTCCGCGATGGTGACGGTCACACGGTTCATAGTTCAGACCCCCTCTATATAGAGCGATACGCACTATATTATACCAATTCTTCCCCCTATTGAAAAGGGGAAATTTCGACAAAGCGGGAAAATTTGGCGAAAAAGCGGGGAAAAACGCCCCCCTCGGCGGCTGGCCGAGGGGGGCGGCGGCGCTCCGGCGCTCCAGAGGGGGCAGATCAGGGCAGAAGGCCCAGGTAGTAGAGCAGACTGCCCAGGACGGCGGCGGTCTCCTCCCGGGTGGCGGGGGCGGTGGGGTCGATGTACTCCGGGTCGTCCCACAGGAGGTTCACCAGTCCCCCCTCCCCGTCGTCCATCCCCAGGGAGAGGAGCCACACCGGGTCCTTGGCCCAGTCGGCGTAGTTCTTCAGGGGGGAGAGCTCCCTCTGCCAGTCCTCCATGGTCCGGACGGCCAGGTCCAGGTCGTCGTTGAGGCGGCGGCCCAGGCGGCCCAGGACGGCGAAGAGCTCCTGGTGGGTGAGGACCCGGTCGGGGGCGAACAGCCCCTGGCCCACCCCGTCCATCAGCCCGGTCCGGGAGACGGTCTCCGCCGCCGAGGCGTACCAGGCGTCGGCGGCCACGTCGTCAAAGACGGCGCTCCCCGTCACCGGGACGCGGCAGAGGACGTTCTGGAGCATCTGGGCCAGCTCCCCCCGGGTGAGGGTGTCCTCCGGGTGGAACAGCCCGTCCCCCTTGCCGTGGAGCAGGTCGTGGGCGGCGAGGGAGGCGATGTCGTCGAGAAAGGGGGAGTCCTGGACGTCGGAGAAGTCGCACCCCTGCCAGATGTCGGCGGTCACCAGCTGCTGGGCGGTCGTCGCCCAGCTCCGCCCGTCCGCCTGGGCCTGGATGAGCGCGTGGGCCAGCTCCAGGGCCGCCTGGGGCGCGTCCTCGTCCGCCGTGAGGAACTGGGGGATGAGGCCCATGCCGTCAGCGGTGTTGCCCAGGGGGGAGTAGGCCCGGGCGATGGTGATCTTCAGGGCGTCCCCGTCGGGGAAGTAGTCCGGGTCGGTGGTCTGGTCCCAGATGCTCTGGCCCACCCCCTTGCCATAGGTCCGGCTGCCCACCAGGAACCCCACGCCGTACTCCCGGAGGATGAGGGAGAAGAGCTCGGAGGCGGAGGCGGTCTCCCCGTTGACCAGGAGCACCGCCGGCTTGCCGGTGATGGGCTGGATCTCCGTCTGGTAGAACTGGTAGGCGTAGCCGTCCGGGCTGTCCGCCCGGAAGCGGAGGGCGACGAAGGGGTCGTCGCAGAAGAGGCCCGCCACATCCACCGCCGCCTGGGTGACGCCGCCGGTGTTATACCGCAGGTCGATGAGCCAGCAGCCCACCTGGTCCTCCATCTCCTCCATCAGCGTCTGGAAGTGGCCCAGGGTCTCGTCTCCCCAGGTGTCGCAGGAGATGTAGCCCACGCCCCCCTCCAGCACCTCTCCGGAGGTGGCGGGGATCACCACGGTGGCCCGGGTGAGGGTGACGGTGTGGCGCAGTCCCTGGCGCAGATAGGTCAGGGCCACCTGGGTCCCCTCCGTCCCCTGGACGAGGGCGGTGAACTCATCCAAGCTCAGGCCGACCAGAGCGGTCCCGTCCACCTCCACCAGCAGGTCCCCCGCCTGGAGCCCGCCCTGGGCCGCCGGGGAATTTTCCAGCACCTCCGTCAGCAGGAACCCGTCCGTCTGGCGGGTGGACACCACGCCGATGCCCACCATGGAGTAGTCAGCCATGGAGTCCAGAAAGGCGGCGCGGTCCTGGGCGGTGAGATACTCGGTGTAGGGGTCGCCCAGGGCCTCCAGCATGGCGGAGACGGTGGGCTGGTCCAGCACCTCCTGGGGCACCGGGTCCACGTAGTGGGCCGCCAGCAGTTCCCCGGCCTGGGCCGGGGTGAGGGCCTGGGCGGGGAGCAGGAGCAGGGCCAGGGCCAGCGCGGCCGCGCCCAGGCGGGAGAGAAGGGATGCGTGTCTCATGGGATAACCTCCTAAAAGCCCTCGGGCAGCTGCTGTTTGATGGCGCCGATGAGGGCGGGGATAACTTGCTTTTTCCGGCTCACCACGCCGGGGAGGACGGCCTGACCCTCCTCCACCGGGACGCCGAAGGCCCGTCCGGCCAGCTCGGCGGCCCCCTTGCCCGCCATCACCAGGCGGGTGGTGGAGGTGGGGATGTGGGTGAAGAGATAGAAGATGTAGTCCAGGCCCTGCTTGGCCAGGGCCACGGGGAGGTAGGGCTCCAGCAGGGCCAGGGCGGCCTGGAGGTTCTTCTCCGTCATAAAGCTGCCGTGGCCCACCCCGAAGCGGCGCTCGCCGCTGGTGAAGAGCTTGTAGTCGGTCCGCAGGATCTCCTCCGGGGACTTGCCGGACACATCGCCCCCCCGGTCGAACATGGCCCCGGCGTAGCCCTCCATCTCCACCCCCGCCAGCGCCTCCAGCTCCTGGGCGGCCTGTCGGTCCGCCGGGGTGCAGGTGGGGGAGCGGAACATCAGCGTGTCGGACAAAATGGCGGAGAGCAGCAGCCCCGCCGTGGCCCGGTCAGGGGTGACGCCGTGCTCCTGGTAGAGCTGGTAGACGATGGTGCAGGTGGCGCCCACCGGGGCGTTGCGGAAGTACACCGGCGACTCCGTCTCCAGGGTGCCGATGCGGTGGTGGTCCACCACCTCCAGCACCTCCGCCTCCTCCAGCCCGTCCACCGCCTGGGCCCGCTCGTTGTGGTCCACCAGGATGACCTGCTTCTTCTTCAGGTTGAGCAGGTTCCGCCGGGAGATGAGGCCCAGACAGCGGTCGTCGCTGTCCACCACGGGGAAGTAGCGGTAGCGGACGGCGGCCATTACCCGGGCCACCGTCTCCACCAGCGCGCCGGGGGTGAAGGTGACCAGGTCCTCCCGGGTCATGTACTCCCGCACCGCCGGGGCCTGGAGGAGCATCTGCCCGGCGGCGTAGGCGGAGTGGGGGGTGACCAGCACCGCGCAGTCCCGGTCCCGGGCCAGGTCCCGGAGGGCGGCGGGGACCTCCGCCCCGCCGCAGACCACCGCGCACCCCGCCCCCGCCCGGATGGCGGCCTCCAGGGCCTCCCCCTGGCCGGAGAGCAGGACCACGTCCCCCGGGGCGACGGCCTCCGCCGGCCCGCCGCCGGAGGGGACCACGATCCGCCCGGTGACCCGCCGCCCCGGCGGGGGCGGGACCACCGCCTGGGCGTCCAGGGCCTCTATGACGTTCGCGTAGGTGGTCCCGGTGCGGGCCAGGAGGCGCTCGTCCGGCAGGTCCATGCTCCCCCGGGCCATGTCCCGGATGGTCACCAGGCCCAGCAGCCGTCCCTGGTCGTCCACCACGCAGAGGGTGTCCACGTCCCGGTCCCGGAGGGTGAACCAGGCCCGGCGCAGGCTCAGCTCCGGGGACACCCCCGGCTCCCGGCGGAAGTCCGCGTCCTGGAGCTGGGGGCTCACGTCGGTACACAGCCGGGGGGCGGGCACGGCGAAGTAGTCCAGGACGAACTGGGTCTCCCGGTTCACCAGCCCCGCCCGGCAGGGCTCATAGCGCCGCTGGGGGTCCAGGGTGTTTTTCAGTTTGGCGTAGGCGATGGCCGCGCAGATGGAGTCGGTGTCCGGGTGCGTGTGGCCGATCACCAGAACAGGGTGCTGTCCGTGAACTTCCATACCGTTCTCCTTTGCAGAGATGGATACCACAGCCGCGAAGCAGCGTTGCGGTATGTGCGGCATCAAGTCGGTATAATGGCCGCTCTGCGGCTATTATACCA
>CANQMK010000136.1 GCA_947624895.1 uncultured Oscillospiraceae bacterium
CCCTGTGGCGGCTGACCACCCGCCCCGCCCGGTGCCCGGACGCGCCTCCCACCCCGGACGCCTTCTACCTCAAGCCCCTGGGCCCCCTGGCCCTGCGCCCCCGGCGGACGGGGGACTTCCTCCACCCCCCCTTTCGCACGGGGAAGACGGTGAAGAAGTGGATGATCGAGGCGAAGGTGCCCCGGGAGGAGCGGGAGGCCACCCCGGTGCTGACGGCGGGGGAGACCCTGGCGGCGGTGGCCGGTCTGGGGCCTCAGCGGGACTGCCTGGCCGCCCCCGGGGAGGAGGCCGTCTTCGTCACCTGGACCAGGAGAGAATAAAGAGAAAGAGGAGCGGATACCATGTCATACGCGGAAAAGGACATTCTGAGGGTCCTGTTCACCCAGGAGGAGCTGAAGGCCCGGGTGGCCCAGCTGGGGGCGGAGATCACCCGGGACTACCAGGGGAAAAACCTGGTGCTGGTGGGCATCCTCCGGGGGGCGTACATCTTCATGGCCGACCTGGCCCGACAGATCGACCTGCCCTGCGAGGCGGACTTTATGAGCGTCTCCTCCTACGGCAAGGGCACCGCCTCCACCGGCCAGGTGCGCATCATCAAGGACCTGTCCGAGCCGGTGGAGGGGAAGGACCTGCTGCTGGTGGAGGACATTCTGGACTCGGGGAACACCCTCTACTACCTCCGGGAGATGCTCTCCGCCCGCAAGCCCGCCTCCATCTCCATCTGCGCCCTGCTGGACAAGCCGGAGCGGCGGGTGAAGGACATCAAGGCCGACTACATGGGCTTCACCATCCCCGACGCCTTTGTGGTGGGCTACGGCCTGGACTACGCCGAGGGCTACCGCAACCTGCCCTACATCGGGATCGTCAAGCCGGACGTGTACGGCGGCTGACCACAGAAAGGACTGAGGCATTTGAACGACGAACAGCCCACCCGCCGCTTTTCCCTCCGGGAGCTGCTCTACTATCTGCTCATCGCCCTGGCCATCGTGGGGGTCATCTTCCTGCTCAACCGGGAGACCCGGACCACCGAGCCCTCCTACGCCGATATCTGCCGCCTCTTCCTCCAGGAGAAGGTGGACGCCTTCACCGTGTCCGGAGACGGCACCCTCATGGTCCGCCTGAAGGAGGCGGACCCGGCGGGGAACGTGATCCTCTACCACAAGCTGGCCTCGGTGGACCGCTTCCACGAGGACCTGGGGCCGCTCATCACCAAGCAGCTGACCCTGGGGACGCTCAGCGACTGCGACTACGAGGCCCCCTTCGTGCCCCCCTGGTGGCTGGGGGTGGTGCTGGCGGTGGGGCTGTCCGCCCTGGCCATGTTTTTGCTGCTGCGCCTGTCCCGCCCCGGCGGAGCCGGGGGCGGCGGGCTGGACGAGCGGATGAATAAATTCGGCAAGGCCCACGCCCGGACGCCGGGGGAGGGGGACAAGACGGTCACCTTCGCCGACGTGGCCGGCGCGGACGAGGAGAAGGCGGAGCTCCAGGAGCTGGTGGACTTTCTCAAGGACCCGGAGCGGTTCTCCAAGCTGGGGGCCCGGGTGCCCAAGGGCGTGCTCCTGGTGGGCCCGCCGGGGACGGGCAAGACCCTCCTGGCCAAGGCGGTGGCCGGGGAGGCGGGGGTGCACTTTCTGTCCATCTCCGGGTCCGACTTTGTGGAGCTCTATGTGGGCATCGGCGCCAGCCGGGTCCGGGACCTCTTCCAGCAGGCCAAGGCGGAGGCCCCCGCCATCGTCTTCATCGACGAGATCGACGCCGTGGGCCGCCAGCGGGGCGCCGGCCTGGGCGGCGGCCACGATGAGCGGGAGCAGACCCTCAACCAGCTCCTGGTGGAGATGGACGGCTTCGCCCAGAACTCCGGCGTCATCGTCCTGGCCGCCACCAACCGCCGGGATATCCTGGACCCTGCCCTCCTGCGCCCCGGCCGGTTCGACCGGCAGATCTACGTGGGTTACCCGGACATCAAGGGCCGGGAGGAGATTTTGAAGGTCCACGCCCGGAACAAGCCCTTGGCCGAGGACGTGTCCCTGCGCCAGACCGCCCAGTCCACCGCCGGGTTCACCGGGGCGGACCTGGAGAACCTGCTCAACGAGGCCGCCCTGCTGGCCGCCCGGGACGGGAGGCCCTACCTCTGCCAGGACGACCTCCACGAGGCCATGCTGAAGGTGATCGCCGGGCCGGAGAAGAAGAGCAAGGTCATCTCCGACCAGGCCAAGCGACTCACCGCCTACCACGAGGCGGGCCACGCCGTGGTGCTCCACGACCTGCCCACCGCCGACCAGGTCCACCAGATCACCATCATCCCCCGGGGCGGCGCGGGGGGGATGACCATCTCCCTGCCCCGGGAGGACAAGACCTACCGCTCCCGGAGCGAGCTCTTTGAGGAGATCGTCTCCCTCCTGGGGGGCCGGTGCGCCGAGGAGCTGGCCCTGGGGGATATCTCCACCGGGGCCTCCAACGACCTGGAGCGGGCCACCGCCATCGCCCGGGCCATGGTGGCCAAGTACGGCATGAGCGACGCCCTGGGCGGCGTGGTCTTTGACACCGGCCACGACGAGGTCTTCCTGGGCCGCTCCATGGCCCAGACCAAGCCCTACTCCGAGGAGGTGGCCGGGCAGATCGACAAGGAGGTCCGCGCCCTCATCGACCGGGCCAAGGCCAAGTGCCTGGACATCCTCCAGGCCCGCCGGGACGTCCTGGACCAGGTGGCCCAGTACCTCCTGGAAAACGAGACCATGGACGCCGAGACCTTCCAGACCTTCTTCCAGGACGAGGCGTAAGCGCCGCCCCCCGGCGGCGTGTGGAAAATGGAAAAAGCGCCAAAGAAAAGAGCGGCCCCCGCCGGGGGCCGCTCTTTCGCGCCGCGGACGGGGTCGAGGGGCGCACCTATGAAACGGAGAGGGCATAGAGTAGACCAGAGCGTTTCGTTTGGAGGTGCGTTATGGCAAAGATCGCGTATTTCCTGGGGGCCAACACCCCCGGGGGGTTTTACTCGCTGATGGATAAACTGCTGGACCCGGCCAAGGCCCGGGCCATCTACATCCTCAAGGGCGGCCCCGGCTGCGGCAAGTCCACGCTGATGAAGCGCCTGGGCGCCCTGGCAGAGGAGGCGGGCCACCGGCCCGAGTACATCTACTGCTCCGGCGACCCCGACTCCCTGGACGGCCTCATCCTCCCCGACCTGGCCGTGGCCGTGGCCGACGGCACCGCCCCCCACGGTGCTGTGTCAAATAGACACGACCAAATCTATTTTAAGGTATAACTGCACACGTCAAAACCAGGTGATACAGTAACTTTTCAATTACAAATGAAAGGGATGGCAGTGAAAGCAGAGGTGTAGCCGCCGTCGGCTCTCCTGCCTGGCAGTCCCGGAAAGGAAAGAACTATGGCTATTGTTTACTCTATCACAAATCAGAAAGGTGGCGTGGGCAAGACCACTACGGCCCTTAACCTGGGCGTCGCTCTGGCCAAGGAGGGGAAGCGGGTGCTGTTGGTGGATAACGATCCCCAGGGCAACCTGACCGCCGCCCTGGGCTATACGCCGGGCGAGCAGAAGCAAAACCTGTCCAAACTGCTGCTGGCGGCCATCGACGCCCCGGAGGATCTGGAGCTTCACTTTCCCCGCTCTATCCTGCATACCGAGGGCGGTGTTGACCTTATTCCCGCCAATGGGCGGCTGGCCGATGCCGCCGCCCGGCTCCAGGTCATGCGGCTGTCCCAGGCTTCTCAGTATCACGACAAGGGCGAATCGACCTGCGAAGTGATCATGGCGTCCGTAATTGACCGCCTCAAGGGGAATTACGATTACATTGTCATCGACTGCGGACTGAAGCACGAGCTGCTCACTGTCAACGCTTTGGCCGCTTCCGACTACTGCATCATCCCTGTACAGGCTCATTTCCTGGCAAGCGAGGGCATCCCGGATGTGTTAGGGCTGGTAAAGTCGGTGCGGGAACGGTTCAACCCCCGGCTGAAGGTGGCGGGCATCCTGCTCACCATGTATCAATCCCGGCCGCAACTTTGTCAAAGCGTCCGGGAGAGCGTGGGTGAGATCTACGGGCAAGAATACCACGTCTTCGAGCGGCCCATTGAGCAGACTATCAAAGTGGCGGAATGCCCGGCCGCCGGGGTGAGCATTCTGGACTATGCTCCCCGGAATCCCGCTGCCGAGTCCTACCGCAGTCTGGCTCAGGAGGTGCTGCGGCTTGGCTAAGACCGGAATGAACGACCTTTTGAAAAGGCGTATGGCCGCAACTCAGCAGGCGTCTGAGCTGCAAGCGAGCGAGGAGGCCTATGAGGCGTTAACACAGGTGGAGGCCCCGGCACCCGCGGCTACTGCCTGCGACCTGCCTATGGATAAGCTGGATCCCTTCTTTACCGCTGACATAGGCTTTCGCCCCTATCCGCCGGCCAAGCTGGAAGCCTTTGCTCAGCAGTTGGCGGAGGAAGGGTTGATCGAGCGTATCATCGTCCGGCCCGTCCCCAACACAGACCGCTATGAGATCCTGGCCGGCCACAATCGGGTGGCGGCAGGCAAACTGAACGGCTGGGCTACCATCCCCGCTCAGATCGTGGAGGCAGACGATGACCGGGCGGTCGTGATCGCCACGGCCACGAACCTTCTTCGACGGGATGAGCTAACTATCATCGAGCGGGGGAAGGCGTACAGGGCCTTGCTGGAGGCCAAACGCAAGCAGGGGTATCGCTCGGACATCACTTCTGGCGACAATCGCCAGAAGTTCCTTGCCCGGGAGGTAGTGGCCCAATTCTTCGGCGTCACCGAATATGAGGTCCGAAAGGCGGTGAAGCTGACCTATCTCATTCCACAGTTGCAGGACATCCTGGTAGATACCCCTAAGCGGCTGAATCTGGTCTGCGCCGAGCTGATCGCGGACTACGACCCTGCCAGTCAGGAAGCCTTTGTGGAGATATGCTCCATTGAGGGCTATGCGGTGAACAAAGCCACGATGAATCACATCATCCATGCCTGCCCGCCCCCCTCGGCGGAGCGACAAGCGGTGTTTGCGGCCTGGCGGGAGGTGAGAGCCAAGGATGAACAGCGCACAGTGGCCCAGCCCAAGAAGATTTCCTTTGAGCGCAAGCTGTTTCAGCCCTATCTGGATAAGCTGGGCAGCGACAAGGAGCTGGAACGGCTCTTTTTGGAGTTTCTGAGGGAAAAGGTTGCCCAGTGAGGGCTTAACTGGTATAATATAAAGCAGAAGCGGGGGCGTTTGAAAATGAGTGAAAAGGATAAGATCCAGCTTTTTGAAAACAAGCGTATCCGCACCGCGTGGGACGAGGAGAAGGAGGCGTGGTACTTTTCCGTCGTCGATGTGGTGGCCGTGCTGACGGATGCGCCGGACTATAATACCGGGCGGAAGTATTGGAACAAGCTCAAACAGCGGTTGAGCGAGGAAGGCGCTAATCAGTTGGTGACAGATTGTCACCAACTGAAAATGAAGTCGCCCAAAGACGGCAAACGCTATGCCACCGACGTGGCCGACACCGAGCAGCTCCTCCGCATCATCCAGTCCATCCCCTCGCCCAAGGCGGAGCCGTTCAAGATGTGGCTGGCCGCCGTGGGCCGGGAGCGCATCGAGGAGACCATCGACCCGGAACTGACCATTGACCGGGCGCTGGAGACGTACTTAAAGAAGGGCTACTCCCCCGAATGGGTCCACCAGCGGCTGCTGGCCATCCGCAT
>CANQMK010000137.1 GCA_947624895.1 uncultured Oscillospiraceae bacterium
CCCATGGCCACGATCCAGTCGGGCTGGAACTCCAGCATCTTCTCCGCGCCCTTCATCACCGTCTCCACGGAGGGGTCGGGCTCGATGTTCTCGATGAGCGCCACCTCCATGCCCGCCTCCTTCAGATAGGAGACCGCCTTGTCCAAAAAGCCGAACCGCTTCATGGAGCCGCCGCCCACGCAGACGATGGCCTTCTTGCCCTCGAAGTTCTTCAGCGCCTCCAGAGCGCCCTTGCCGTGATAGAGATCGCGGGGAAGTGTGAACCGAGCCATGTACCATTACCTCCTGCTGAAATTTTGGTTGGTCTGGCGAGATCGTTAAAACTTTATCAATCTCACAAGAGTCAGTATATCCCACTCCCCGCCCGGTGTCAAGGGTTTTTCGTTAAAAAATTAACAAAGATTTTCGCCCCAGCCGCCCCTTCTCTTGGTGAGTTTTCTTTCCCTGAAAAAACAGCCCGCCGGGCCGCTCTTGCGCCCCGGGGAAAAATCCGGTACAATAGCCTCACAGAGCGCCCGGGACACCGGCGCGGGACCATTGGAAAGGGGCGGTGCGGGATGGAGCGGGTGCGGATCACGGTGATGCGGATGGCGTGCTACCGGGACCTGATGGAGCGGTATGAGAACCCCCTGGAGCACCCCTGCGACATGGCGGTGGGGCAGGTCTTTGTCACCGACGGCTGGCGGCGTCCGGCGGACTTCTGCGAGAGCGCCTGGGAGAGCCTGGCCCCCTTCGTCCTGGCCCTGGCCCACGGCGGCGGGGATTTTTACGGCGGGTGGATGAAGGACCGGCGCTCCGCCATGGTCTCCTGCAACGACGGCTTCCGCCCCGTCTCCTTCCTCCTGGAGGCCATCCCCCCGGAGGACCCGGCCTGAAGCCCATCGGTCACACAAGGAAAAAAGAGGCGCGGCGCAGAAACGCCGTGCCTCTTTTTGTCTGCTTTTCGCCGCCGCCCGGCGGCTCAGCCCTGGGCGTCGGACGCCTCCTGGGCCAGGGCGGCCTCCAGGGCGTGGGAGAGCTGGTCGGGGCAGGAGGTGCCCTTGCCGCCGCAGTTGATCCCCCGGAGGAGAGGGATGACCTCCCGGGCGCTCCGCCCGGTGACCAGGGCGCTGACCCCCTGGAGGTTGCCGTTGCAGCCCCCCAGGAAGGACAGGGACTTCACCACCCCGTCCTCCAGCTCGATGCGGATCTGCCGGGAGCAGACCCCGTGGGGGGTGTAGGTGTAGACCATGAAAACCGCTCCTTTCTATTGCTCCAAGAGTTTTTTCAGCACGGGGACCACCGTCTCCGGCGGCACCGCCGTCCCGGTGAACTTCTCCAGACCCAAGATGGCCTGGCGCATGAGCAGGGGCAGGCCGTTCAGGGTGGGGTGGCCCAGGGCCTCGCCCCGCGCCAGGAAGGCGGTGCGGGCGGGGTGGTAGATGAGGTCGCTCACCAGCGCCCCCTGGGGCAGGCGCTCCAGGAAGGAGAGGTCGTCGTACTCCCCCTGCCCCGCCATGCCCAGGCTGGTGGCGTTCACGATGAGATCACACGCCGCCGCCTCCTCCGCCAGGGTCTCGGCGTTCCACGCCGCGGTCCGGCCCTGGCCGGGGATGAGATCGGCCACCGCCTGGGCCTTAGCCGCCGTGCGGTTGGCCACCGTGACCTGGGCCGCGCCCGCGTCCCCCAGGCCCACCGCCACCGCCTTGGCCGCGCCCCCGGCCCCCAGGAGCAGGACCCGCTTCCCGGCGGGGTCGAAGCCCGCGTCCTCCCGGAGGGCGGCCACGTAGCCGGGGCAGTCGGTGTTGTAGCCGAGGAGCCTGCCCTCCCGGACGCACACGGTGTTCACCGCCCCCAGCTTGGCGGCCAGGGGGTCCAGCTCGTCCAGGTAGGGGATGAGCAACTCCTTGAAAGGCATGGTGGCGTTGAACCCGGCGTAGCCCAGCTCCTTGGCGGCCTCCAAAAAGGCCCCCAGGCGCTCCGCCTTCACCGGCTGGCAGAGGTAGACGTAGTCCAGTCCCAGAGTCTGGCACATGGCGTTTTGCAGGAGGGGGGATTTGGAGTGGATCACCGGGTCGCCGATGATGCACAGCTTTTTGGCTGTGTTGGTAAGCGTGACGTTCATTTCCCGCCCTCCAGGAAGTAGCCCATGGCGGCCTCGTAGCCGTAGAGGCCCAGGCCGCTGACCTGGCCCACGCAGGCGGGGGCGGTGACGCTGACGTGGCGGAACTCCTCCCGCCGGTGGACGTTGGAGATGTGCACCTCCACCGCCGGGACGTTCACCGCCTTCAGCGCGTCCAGGATGGCGTAGGAGTAGTGGGTGAAGGCGCCGGGGTTGAGGATGATGGCGTCATAGACCCCCTGGGCGGCGTGGATGGCGTCGATGAGCACCCCCTCGTGGTTGGACTGGGCAAAGTCCACCTCCGCGCCGTGGGCGTGGGCGAAGGTCCGCAGGCGGGCGCACAGGGTCTCGTAGCTCTCCGCGCCGTAGACCCCCGGCTCCCGCTGGCCCAGCAGGTTCAGGTTGGGCCCGTTCAGAACGAGGAATTTCATGGCTCCATAGCCTCCTTTTGATAGAGTTCGGCGATCTGCTCCGCCGCCTCCTGATAGGTGTCGGTGGGTGGGATGTAGTGGTGGGCGTAGCGCTTATAGAGGGCCAGGCGCTGGGCGTAGAGGGTGAAGATACGCGCCCGGGCGGCCTCCCGGTCCCCGCCCACCAGGGGGCGGCCGGTGTGGTCTTCCCCCAGGATGGCCTCGGGAGGGCGGTCCCGGAAAAAGATGACGCCGTTTTGGGCCAGAGCGGCCATATTCTCCTCCCGCAGCACCATCCCGCCGCCGGTGGCGATGATGGTCCCAGACAACTGGGCGGCCCGGCGGGCGGCCTGGGTCTCCAGGTCCCGGAAGCGGGCCTCCCCCTCCTGGGCGAAGATCTCCGGGATGGTCTTCCCCGCGGCCTGGACCACCATGGCGTCGGTGTCCACCACGGGGAGGGACAGCTTTTGGGCCAGGTACTGGCCGATCTTGGTCTTGCCGCTCCCCGGCATGCCGATGAGCACCAGGTTCTTCACGCCCCCGCCTCCCCCGCGCGGTAGTTGCCCAGCACCCGGAAGGCGGTGGAGCACTCCACCAGCTCCCGGAGGACCAGGTCCATCTCCGGGTCCAGCAGGTTGCCGGAGAAGTCCACGAAGAAGCGGTACTCCCAGCTCTTCTCCAGGATGGGGCGGCTCTCCAACTTCATCATGTTCAGCCCGCCGATGGCGAAGACCGCCATGATCTGGTGGAGCGTCCCCACCTTGTGGGGCAGGGTGAACAGGGCGCTCACCTTGTCCCGGTCCGGCCCCAGCTCCATCCGGGGGGAGACCACCACGAAGCGGGTGTAGTTCTCCGCGGCGCTGGCGATGTCCCGCTCCAGCACCTGGAGGCCGTAGAGCCTGGCGCACCGCTCCGAGCCGATGGCGGCGAAGGGCTGGCCGCTCCCGGCCACGAACTGGGCCGCCGCCGCGGTGTTGGACAGGGCGGTCTGCTTCCAGGGGCGGCCCTTCAGGTACCCGGCGCACTGGAAAAGGCCCTGCTCGTGGGAGTAGACCTCCGTCACGTCCTCCAGCGCCACCCCAGGCGGGGCCAGGAGGCAGTGGCGCACCCGGAGCTTGACCTCCCCCACGATGAAGTGCTCGTACTTGGCCAGCAGGTCATAGACCTGGTTGATGGACCCGGTGGAGGAGTTCTCGATGGGCACCACGCCGTAGTCGCCCTCCCCCTTCTTCAGCGCCTCGAAGATGTCCTCCCAGGCGGGGAGGTTCCGGCGGCGGCAGTCCTCGCCGAAGTAGGTCACGGCGGCCTCCTCGGCGTAGGCCCCCGGCACCCCCTGATAGAGCACCCTGGGGTCGGCCACCGGCTCCCGGGCGTTGGCCTTCTGGCCCTGGTACTGGGCGAAGGCGGGCTGGTCCGGCTCCACCAGCCGCCGCTGCTGGCGGCGGGAGAGGGCCATGATGGTCTCAAAGAGGGTCCGGGCCTCGCTCTGGATGGCCGCGGGGGCCAGGGCGGCCTTGCTGTCCAGCACCTCCCGCTCCCGCTGGGGGTCCAGCACCTGGACCCCCGCCGCCACCTTGTACTCCCCCACCCGCCGGGTCACGTCCATCCGCCGGGCAAAGAGGGCCAGCAGTTCCCGGTCGATGGCGTCGATCTTCTCCCGCAGTTCCTTCAGGTCCTCCATCAGCGGTAGCCCTCCTTCAGTTCCCGATATACCTGGGCGTTGCGGCGGTTGGCCTCGATCTCCTCCGCCGTCAGCGCCCGGCGCACTTTGGCCGGGGCGCCCATGACCATGGACCCGTCGGGGATGACGGTGCGCCCGGTGACCAGCGCCCCGGCGGCCACGATACAGTCCTTGCCGATCACCGCGTCGTCCAACACGATGGCGCCCATGCCGATGAGGCTGTTGTCCCCCACGGTACAGCTGTGCAAAATGGCGCCGTGGCCCACCGTCACGTCCCGGCCCAGGGTGAGGGGGTGGCCGGTGGTGGTGTGGAGGACGGCGTTGTCCTGCACGTTGCTCCCCCAGCCGACGGCGATGGGGGCCTCATCCCCCCGGAGGACGGCGTTGTACCACACCGAGCACTCCTCCCCCAGCGTCACATCCCCCACCACCACCGCGCCGGGGAACACAAGGGCGGACTCCGGGGGCGTCACAAGCTCAAAACGGGACATGGCAAAGCCTCCTTTTCTCTCTCAGATCCCCAGCACCTGGCAGGCCGCCAGGGCGGCGGCGGCCTCCACCACCGGCACCGCCCGGGGGACGACGCAGGGGTCGTGGCGGCCTTTTATGGCGATCTCCACTTCCTCCCCGGTGCGGAGGTCTACGCTCCGCTGGGGCAGGGCGATGGAGGGGGTGGGGCGGAAGGTGGCGGTGAACACCACCGGCATCCCGTTGGTGATGCCGCCGTTGATCCCCCCGGCCAGGTTGGTCTCGGTGACCACCCGGCCCTCCCGGACGGCCAGGGGGTCGTTGGCCTCGCTCCCCCGCTGGTAGGCGAAGGAGGTCCCCGCGCCGAACTCCACCGCCTTCACCGCGGGGATGGCGAACAGGTGCTGGGCGAAGATGCCCTCCACGTTCTTGCCAAAGTCCGGCGCGCCCAGCCCGGCGGGGAGGCCGAAGACGGCGCACTCCACCGCACCGCCCACGCTGTCCCCCTGGCCCTTGGCCTCCAGGATGGCCCCGCGCATCTTCTCCCCCGCCTCCGGGTCCAACACGGGGAAGGGCTGACCGGCCAGGGCCTCCAGCTCCGCCTGGCTCTCAAAGGGGCTGTCCCAGGTCCCGGCGATGATGGCGATGTGGGAGGCCACCGTGACCCCCCGCCCGGCCAAAATCTGCCGGGCCACCGCCCCCGCCGCCACCAGAGGCGCGGTGAGGCGGCCTGAGAAGTGCCCGCCCCCCCGGTGGTCCTGACAGCCCTGGGAGGCGATAAAGCCGGGGTAGTCCCCGTGGGAGGGCCGGGGGGTGTAGCGCAGGGCGTCGTAGTCCCCGGAGTGCTGGTCGGCGTTCTGGATGACCATGGCCAACGGCGCGCCGGTGGTCTTGCCCTCAAAGACGCCGGAGAGGATGTGCACCGCGTCGCTCTCCCGCCGGGCGGTGGCGGTGGCGTCC
>CANQMK010000138.1 GCA_947624895.1 uncultured Oscillospiraceae bacterium
CAGCTCCTCCAGCCGGGTCTCGTAGCTGTTGCGGTTGAGCACGCCGGTGAGTTCGTCCACCTGGCTCATGTAGGCCAGGGCCTGGTAGTTCTTGCTGTTGGCCAGGGCCATGGAGAAGCTGAGGGCCACCTGGTCCAGGGGGGAGGTGTCCTCCCACAGAACGTCGGTATTGATGGCGCCCAGGACGCCGATGATGCTCTTGCCGTCCATGGCGCTCAGGCGGACCAGCATCATGTTGCGGATGCCGATGCCCCGGGCGCTCTGCCAGTCCCGCTCCCCCCAGAGGAAGGGGCGGTTGCTGGAGAAGGAGCCGGTGTCCATCACCGTCTTGGCGGTCTGGGGGAAGAGCTCGTAGAGGTTGGAGTGCTTGGGGGGCGCCTTGTCCGCCGCGCCGCTGAGGCTGGAGAGGATCAGCCGCCCGTCCTCCTCCAGGGAGAAGTAGAGGGTGGCGTCGGCGGACAGGTAGCCGGCCACCTGGGACAGCGCCTCCACGAACCGCTTGGGCTGGACGTGGGCCAGGAAGAGGGTGGACTGGACGGTCTGCATATACCGGGCGCCCTGGAGGCGCAGGTCGGTGCGCATCTGGTGCTGGCGCACGTCCCACAGGAACCAGGCGAAAAACAGCGCGGAGATGGACATCAACAGCAGGACCATGAAGCCGAAGAGGAAGAGGATGCTGTTGACCTGGGCGAAGGCCACGCCCTCCTCCACCGCCAGCATGACCATCCAGTCCTGGAAGTCCACGGCGGTGTAGTAGACGGAGGTGCGGGTCCCGGTGGTGGGGTTGCGCAGGGTGGCGGTGCCGCTGAGGCCGTGGAAGACGTCTTCATAGAAGCTCTGGTAGTCGCTGCCGTGGGAGAAGTTGTAGCTGGAGAAGTCCTGAAGGCGGCCGGGGTTCTCGTGCCAGGGGTCGATGAGACAGCCGCCGGACTGGCCCTCCAGCAGGATGAGCTGGGCCTGGCCGTTGTAGGAGGAGATGGGGAAGAGGTAGGCCAGCCGCTCCAGGTCCACCAGGCCGCAGAGGATGGCGGCGGTGGCGCCGTTCCGGCGCACGGGGGTGAAGATGCGGACCACGTAGTGGTTATAGGAGCGCTGGTCCACGCTCCGGGGGAGGGCCCCGGTGCCCCGCTGGGCCAGGGTGGCGAAGGAGAGGGTGGGGTCGGTGGTGGGGCCGTTGGGGGTGTAGAGGGTGCCGTCCGGCATGAGGAGTTCCAGGCGGGAGACCATGTCCACCGCGCCCAGGGTGGACAGGCGGGCCCGACCGTTGGGTTCGGAGAGGAGGTAGGAGTCGTAGATGATGTCGGAGACTTTGTTCATGTAGTTCTGGGTGCGGAGGATCCCGTCCTGGATCTGCTGGGCGGACTGCTGGGTGTACTCCCGCAGGCGGGCGGCGCAGCCCGCTCTCTCCACGCTGTAATAGCGCAGGAGGAAGACGATCAGGATGATGACCACCACGGAGATCAGCAGAAGGACGGCCAGGGACTGCTTGTTTTTCGCCAGCCGCTGTTTCATCCGCACCGCCTCCTTTCCCTCTTGTCAAAAACTGACACATACATTATAATAGACCGGCGCGCAAAAAGCAAGAGGAATTGGCGGGAAGGCCCGCCAAAAAAACACAAGGAGATGCATTCGCCATGCCCGCGACCTTTATCAACGCTTTTCTGGTCCTTCTGGGGAGCGCCGTCGGCCTCCTGTTCCGGGGGAAGATCCCCCAGCGGTTCACCCAGCTCATCACCTACGGCCTGGGGCTGTGCGTCCTGATCATCGGCGTGGACGCCGCCCTGGAGGGCAGCGACACGCTGTGCGTCATCGTGTGCATGGTGGTGGGGACCATCCTGGGGGAGGCCCTGGACATCGAGCGGCGGATGGACGCCGCGGGGGACTTCCTCAAGGCCCATCTGGCCGGACGGGGGGAGGGGAACAGCCGCTTCACCGAGGGGTTCGTCAACGCCTCCGTCCTCTTCTGCGTGGGGGCCATGGCCATCAACGGCTCCCTGGAGGCGGGGCTGAACCACGACTGGTCCATCCTGGTGTCCAAGGGAGTGATCGACGGGGTCACCTCCATCTCCTTCGCCGCCACCATGGGGGTGGGGGTGGCCTTCTCTGTCCTCCCCCTGGTGGTCTATCAGGGGGGGCTGACCCTGCTGGCCTCGGCGGTGGGGCCCTACCTCTCCCCGGAGCTGGTGACCGAGATGAGCGCCGTGGGCGGGTGCGTCATCGTGGGCATCGCGGTGAATATGCTGGGCGTGGGGAAGGAGCGCATTCGGGTGGGGAATATGCTCCCCGCCATCTTCCTCCCCGCCGCCTATCTCCCCCTGGCCCGGTTTTTGAGCGGTCTTTTCTAAAAAAAGATTGACATTTGGGGGAAGGATAGGTATAATACTTGCCGTACTATTGTGCGAGGTGTGCCATGAAACTGGACCTGAAAGACATCATCCTGGTCCCCGGCGCGGTGTTGCCCTTCTCCTTCGCCCTGGACCTGTCCGGGCTGGAGCTGGGGGGACAGACCCCCGTCACCGACCCTGTGGAGGTGACCGGCCAGGTCCGGAACATGGCGGGCGCTCTGGTGTTCAGCGCCCAGGCCCACACCACCCTCTCCCTGGTCTGTGACCGCTGCGCCAGACCCTTCCGCCGGGAGAAGACGGTGACCTACGAGACCCTCCTGGCCGACCGGCTGGAGGGGGAGGAGGACCGGGAGGACATCGTTCTGTTGGAGGGGGACAGCCTGGACGCGGGCGCGCTGATGACAGACACCTTCATCCTGGAGATGGACACCAAAAACCTCTGTTCTGAGGACTGCAAGGGCCTGTGCCCCGGCTGCGGGGCCGACCTGAACGTGGAGCCCTGCCGGTGCGAGAAGCGCCCGGACCCCCGCCTGGCCGCCCTTGCCCAGTTCTTTGACCACACCCACGACTAACACCAGACCATTCCCCCAAAGGAGGTGTCACCATGGCAGTCCCCAAGAGTAAAATCTCCAAGCAGCGCCGGAACAAGCGCCGCAGCAGCGTCTGGAAGCTGAAGGCCCCCACGCTGGTCCTCTGTCCCAAGTGCGGCGCGTACAAGCTGCCCCACCGTCTGTGCAAGGCTTGCATGACCTACGACGGGCGGGAGTACGCCAAGGCGGAAGCCGCCAAGTAAGTGCATACCGGCGAGAAAGCAGGGCGGAGGGTGTTCCGCCCTTCTTTTTTTCCCAAGGGGAGGTGAGAGGATGAGCAAGACGGTCATCGTCAGCGTGGACCCCCGGAGTCCCGCCCACCGGGCGGGGGCCAGGCCGGGGGAGACCCTGGCGGCGGTGAACGGGCACCCCATCGTGGACGTGCTGGACTACAAGTTCTATACCTATGACCCCGTGCTGGAGCTGACCCTGGAGCGGGACGGCGCGCGCCGGACGGTCCGGGTCCGCAAGCGGGAGGGGGAGGAGCTGGGGCTCAACTTCGAGACCTATATGATGGACGCCCCCAGGGCCTGCGCCAACCACTGCGTCTTCTGCTTCGTGGACCAGCTGCCCCGCGGTCTGCGGGAGAGCCTCTACTTCAAGGACGACGACGCCCGGCTGTCCTTCCTCATGGGCAACTACATCACCCTCACCAACCTCTCGGAGCGGGAGCTCCAGCGTATTTGCGACCTCCATATCTCCCCCATCAACGTCTCCGTCCACGCCACCGAGCCGGAACTGCGGGCCATGCTCCTGGGCAACCGGCGGGGGGGCGAGGGGCTGGAGCGGATGCGCCGCCTGGCGGAGGCGGGGATCACCATGAACTGCCAGATCGTCTCCTGCCCCGGCCTCAACGACGGCGCACACCTGGACCGGACCATGGAGGACCTGGAGGCCCTCTGGCCGGGGGTGAACAGCGTGTCGGTGGTGCCGGTGGGGCTGACCCGGCACCGGGAGGGGCTCTACCCCCTGGAGCCCTATACCCGGGACGCCGCCCGGGCGGTGGTGGAGCAGGTGGAGGACTTCGCGGCGCGGTGCCTGGAAAAGCGCGGCACCCGCCTCTTCTGGTGCTCCGACGAGTTCTACATCCAGGCGGGGCTGCCCATCCCCCCGGACGAGTATTTTGAGGACTACACCCAGCTGGAGAACGGGGTGGGGATGCTCCGTCTGCTCCGCACGGAGTTCGACGCCGCCTTCGACCTCCGGGAGGAGGGGACGGCGGCCCCCTTCGCCATCGCCTGCGGGGTGGCGGCGGCCCCTTTTCTGGGGGAAATCGTTGACAAAGCCCTGGGCAAATGCCATACTAAGGGGAGAGTTTACCCCGTCGTCAACCACTTCTTCGGGGAGACCATCACCGTCTCCGGCCTGATCACCGGGGGGGACCTGATGGACCAGCTGGCGGGCCGGGACCTGGGGGAGCGGCTGCTGCTGCCGGTGAATATGCTCCGCCACGGCCAGGACGTCTTTCTGGACGACGTGACCCTGGAGCAGGTGGCCCGGCGGCTGGGGGTGCCGGTGGTCCCGGTGGAGCAGGACGGCTTCGCCCTGTGCGACGCGATCTTTGGAAGTTGAGAGGTGCGCTATGTCCAGACCCTTAGTGGCCATCGTCGGCCGGCCCAACGTGGGCAAATCCATGCTCTTTAACAAGCTCACCGGCCAGCGGCTGTCCATCGTGGAGGACACCCCCGGGGTCACCCGGGACCGGCTCTACGCCCCCTGCGAGTGGCTGGGGCGCAAATTCGACCTGGTGGACACCGGCGGCATCGAGCCGGGGACGGACAGCGAAATTCTGCTCTTTATGCGGGCCCAGGCGGAGATCGCCATCCAGAACGCCACCGTCATCGTCTTCGTCTGCGACCTCCAGACCGGCCTCACCGCCTCCGACCAGGAGGTGGCGGCCATGCTGCTGAAGTCGGGCAAGCCGGTGGTGCTGGCGGTGAACAAGGCCGACCGCACCGGGCCCACCGACCCGGATATCTATGAGTTCTACAACCTGGGGCTGGGGGACCCTGTCCCCGTCTCCGCCGTCCACGGCCACGGCACCGGGGACCTGCTGGACCGCTGCGTGGCCCACTTCCCCCCGGAGGACGGGGAGGAGGAGGACCCGGACGTGGTGAAGGTGGCCATCATCGGCAAGCCCAACGTGGGCAAGTCCTCCCTGGTCAACCGCATTCTGGGCCAGGAGCGGGTGATCGTCTCCGACCAGGCGGGCACCACCCGGGACGCGGTGGACAGCTACTTCGAGAACGACAAGGGCAAATACCTCATCATCGACACCGCCGGGATGCGGAAGAAGTCGAAGGTGAACGACCCGGTGGAGAAGTTCTCCGTCCTCCGGGGGACCATGGCCATCGAGCGGTGCGACGTGTGCCTCATCCTCATCGACGCCAACGACGGGGTCACCGAGCAGGACACCAAGGTGGCGGGCCTGGCCCACGAGGCGGGGAAGGCCTGCATCATCGTGGTGAACAAGTGGGACGCGGTGGAGAAGGACGACAAGACCATGGACAAGATGCGCGAGGATATCCGCCGGGACCTCTCTTACATGACCTACGCCCCCATCCTCTTTATCTCCGCCCTCACCGGCCAGCGGGTGGACCGGCTTTTCGACCTCATCAACTACGTCAACGACCAGGCCAGCCTCCGGGTGACCACCGGGATGCTCAACAACATCCTGGCCGA
>CANQMK010000139.1 GCA_947624895.1 uncultured Oscillospiraceae bacterium
CCTCGGTGCGCATGCCCAGGGAGAGGGCCCCCCGGCGGATGCAGGTGCCGTCGAAGTTGGCGGACTCGAAGACCACGTCGGCGGTGTCGGCCACGATCTCGGAGTTGAGGCCGCCCATGATGCCCGCCAGGCCCACGGCCCGGGTGTCGTCGGCGATGACCAGGTGGTTGGCGGTGAGGGTGTGGACCTTGCCGTCCAGGGTGGTGAGCTCCTCGCCCTCCTCGGCCCGGCGGACCACGATCTTCCCGCCCTTCACATAGCGGTAGTCGAAGGCGTGCATAGGCTGGCCGTACTCCAGCATGACGTAGTTGGTGATGTCCACGATGTTGTTGATGGGCCGCACCCCCATGGCCCGGAGGCGCTGGCGCATCCACTTGGGGGAGGGGGCGATCTTCACGTTGCGCACCATCCGGGCGGTGTACCGGGGCACCAGGTCGGCGGCGGGAGTCTCCACGTCCAACAGCTCGGCCAGGGAGCCGGGGGCGCCGCCCTTCACCACCGGGTCATGGAGGGTCAGGGGGGCGTCGAAGGTGGCGGCGGCCTCCCGGGCCAGGCCGATGACGGACAGGCAGTCGGGGCGGTTGGGGGTGATCTCGAACTCCACCACATGGTCGTCGGCGTTGATGACCGGCTTGATGTCGTCGCCGGGCTGGACGCCCTCCTCTTGCAGGACGAAGATGCCGTCGGGGATGCAGTGGGGGAACTCCCGCTGCTCGGCGTGGAGGTCGGCCAGGGTGCAGATAAAGGCCTTATCAGTGTTGTAGGCCACCATGTCCCCGGGGTGGATATTCTGGAGCGTGGTGTCGTGGGGGGCCAGATGTCCGCCGCCCAGGTCCAGGGTGACGGTCCAGCCGCCGGCACAGCGGGGGTTGGAGACCACTTCGGTGATCCCGGCGGCCACCACCGGGCCGTAAATTTTGTGCCCGGGCTTGATGTCCGCGGGGATGGAGGGCTTCTCCGGGTCGATGGGGTGGTAGTCGTTCAGCAGGGCGGCGGCGGTGATGACGCCGTAGGGGAAGTCCCGCTCGTCCAGGTTCAGCTCCTTCAGGGAGCAGAGCATCCCCTTGGACTTGACGCCCCGGAGGTTGCCCCGGGTGATGTGCACCCCGCCGGGGAGCCAGGAGTTGTCCTTGGCCACAGGGATGAGGTCGCCCTCGTGGATGTTCCACGCGCCGGTGACGATCTGCACCGGCTCGCTGTCGCCCACGTCCACCTGGCAGACCCACATGTGGTCGGAGTTGGGGTGGCGCTCCATGGACAGGATCCTGCCCACGACTACATTGGAAATTTCCGCGCCCAGGTCGGTGGTGCCCTCCACCTTGGAGCCGGAGAGGGTCATGGCCTCGGCAAACTCCTTGTCGGAGGCGGTGACGGGGACAAATTCATTGAGCCATTCCCGGGATAAATTCATCTTGCACAGCCTCCTTTCTCAAAACTGCTCCAGGAACCGGACGTCATTTTCAAAGATGAGCCGCAGGTCGGCGATCTTGAAGCGCCGCATGGCGGTGCGCTCCAGGCCGATGCCGAAGGCCCAGCCGGACCACTCGTCGGGGTCGATGCCGGACATCTCCAGCACTTTGGGGTGGATCATCCCCGCCCCCAGCAGCTCGATCCAGCCCTCCCCCTTACAGGTGGGGCAGCCCGCGCCGCCGCACTTGTGGCACTGCACGTCCATCTCGCAGGAGGGCTCGGTGAAGGGGAAGTGGTGGGGGCGGAAGCGGGTCTTGGTGCCCGCGCCGTAGAGCTGCTCCACCAGCAAATTCAGCGTGCCCTTCAGGTCGGCCATGGTGACGCCGTGGTCGATGACCATCCCCTCCACCTGGTGGAACATGGGGGAGTGGGTGGCGTCCACCTCGTCCTTGCGGTAGACCCGGCCGGGGGCGATGATGCGGATGGGCAGGGGCATGGTCTCCATGGCCCGCACCTGCATGGGGCTGGTCTGGGAGCGGAGCATCACCCGGCTGTCGGCGTCAAAGTAGAAGGTGTCCGACCAGTCCCGGCTGGGGTGGCCCTCCTCGGCGTTGAGCTTGTCGAAGTTGTAGCTGGCCAGCTCGATCTCCGGCCCGTCCAGCACAGTGAAACCCATGCCCACGAAGATGTCCTTGATCTCGTCCAGGGCCATATACATGGGGTGCTTGTGCCCCAGATGGGGGGTCTTGCCGGGGATGGTCACGTCCACCGTCTCCGCCTTCAGCTTCCGCTCCAGGGCCAGCTCCTCCAGCTTCTTGGAGGCGCTGTCCACCGCCGTCTCCACCGCGGCGCGCACCTCGTTGGCCAGGGCGCCCATGGCGGGCCGCTCCTGGGCGGAGAGCTTGCCCATCTGCTTCAGAACGGCGGTGAGCTCCCCCTTCTTGCCCAGGTAGCGCACCCGCAGCTCCTCCAGCGCGGCGGAGTCCTTCACGCTGTCCAGCGCCGCCAGCGCCTCCGCCCGGATCTTTGCCAGTTGTTCCTTCATGCCTCAAAACTCCTTTGCGTAGCGTTTGGCCCACCGGCGCAAAACAAAAGGCCCCTCGTCCCCCATGCTGGGACGAAAGGCCGGCCTTCCGCGGTACCACCCAAATTCGCGGGGTCTCCCCCGCGCCCTCTGGACCGTGTAACGGCGTCACCCGTCCGGGTCTTTCCCCCCGGCCGCTCTCAGGCGAACCAAGCGTCGGTCCTCAAGCCCCGCTTCCAGCCAGCGGCGGGGCCTCTCTTGTGAGGCCGGACACGCTATTTTCCTGTTCCTCGCGTTTCACAAGAACAGAGGGTATGATACCACACTTCTTTTCAAAACGCAAGCCTGTTTTTCTCCCTTTTTCCCCGTCTTGGGCGGTGGGGGCGGAAAATGGCTTGCGTTTCCGGGGAAAATCCATTATAATAGATAACCGGCCCCTGATAAGGCAGACCGGGCACGGCTGCGAATCCGGGGGTCTTGGAGGGAACGACCATGGTAAAAGCCATTGTGGGCGCCAACTGGGGCGACGAGGGCAAGGGCAAGATCACCGACCTGCTGGCCGAGCACTCGGACGTGGTCATCCGCTTTCAGGGCGGGGCCAACGCCGGGCACACCATCATCAACGACTACGGCCGCTTCGCCCTGCACATCCTCCCCTCGGGCACTTTTTACCCCCACGTGACCAACGTCATCGGAAACGGCGTGGCACTGGACGTGAAAAAGCTGGTGGCGGAGCTGAAGTCCATCACCGACCAGGGCGTGCCTCAGCCCAACCTCATCGTCTCCGAGCGGTGCCAGCTGCTCCTGCCCTACCACGTCCTCCAGGACAGCTACGAGGAGGAGCGCCTGGCGGGCAAGGCCTTCGGCTCCACCAAGAGCGGCATCGCCCCCTTCTACTCCGACAAGTACGCCAAGATCGGCGTCCAGGTCTGCGACCTCTTTGACGAGCCCCGGCTCCGGGAGCGGCTGGAGCACGCCCTGGGGATCAAGAATGTGCTCTTTGAGCACCTCTACCACAAGCCCCCCCTGGAGCTGGACGCGCTGATGGAGGAGCTTCTGGCCCTCCGGGAGGACATCCGCCCCTTCGTGGGCGACGCGGTTGGCTTTGTCCACGACGCGCTGGCCCAGAACAAGACCATCCTGCTGGAGGGGCAGCTGGGCTCCATGAAGGACCCGGACCTGGGCATCGTGCCCATGACCACCTCCTCCCACACCCTGGCCGGGTACGGCTGCGTGGGCGCGGCCATCCCCCCCACCGCCATCCAGGACGTGATCTGCGTCACCAAGGCCTACTCCTCCTGCGTGGGCTCCCAGACCGAGCCCTTTGTCAGCGAGGTCACCGGCGAGGCCGGGGACGAACTGCGCCGCCGGGGCGGCGACCGGGGCGAGTTCGGCGCCACCACCGGGCGGCCCCGCCGGGTGGGCTGGTTCGACTGCGTGGCCACCAAATACGGCTGTATGGTCCAGGGCGCCACCCAGGTGGCCGTCACCTGTCTGGACGTGCTGGGGTATCTGGACGAAATTCCCGTCTGCGTGGGCTATGAGATCGACGGCCAGGTCACCGACGTCTTCCCCACCACCCCCGCCCTGCTCCGGGCCAAGCCGGTGTTCGAGACCCTCCCCGGCTGGAAGTGCGACATCCGGGGGGAGACGGACTACCAGAAATTGCCCCAGGCGGTGAAGGACTACGTGGACTTCATCGAAAAGCGTATCGGCGTGGAGGTGACCATCGTCTCCACCGGCCCCAAGCGCCACGAGATCGCTCTGCGGAAGTGACGGCGCGCCGTCCCGCTCAAGGCAGAAAAACGGCCTGGCTTTCAGCCAGGCCGTTTTTTCGTCCTCAGCGTCCCTCAATGGCGTTTTTGGCGCTCTGGCCCACGTCGCGGGCGGCGTCCCCCATCTCGTCCAGGGTGTTCCGCACGTCTCTGCCCGCCTCGTCCAGGGTGTCCCGCACGCCCTCGCCGGCCTCCTCCAGGGGGCTGTTCTCCCCCCGGTCGGGGGTCATATCCCCGGCGTCGCCGTCCAGCCTGCCGTCCGCCCCGGCCAGGTCGCCGCTCTCGGCGGTGCCGTGGATATCCTGGCTGGGCATAGCGGAGGGCGTGAGGTCCGGCGCGGGGGACTGGCTGTGGGTCCCCTGGGTCTTGTTTCCGGCGCAGCCGGCCAGAGACAGGGAGATCAGAGCCGCCGCGCAAAGGATCGTCCAAGTCTTTTTCATCGTCTTTCCTCCCGGCGCGTGATAGCGCTCCATTCGCGCTGGAGGTAGTGTTTCCGTCCCCGCTCGGAAAAACCCCCGGAAGTTCCTGGCCGCCGGTATTTTCTAAAAAGTCTTGTGATTGCAGGCGGCGTATGGTAAAATGATAAAAAGAATTATTCCTGATAAGGGGGGCAATATGGCGATCCGACGCTACTCCCACCAGCGGGAGCTGATCTACCAGACCGTCCTGGCCTCCCAGGACCACCCCACCGCCGAGATGGTCTACTCCGCCCTGAAACCGGACCACCCCAGCCTGAGTCTGGGCACCGTCTACCGAAATCTCCACCTGCTGGCCCGGGAGGGCCGCCTGCGGCGGATGCCCTTCCCGGTGGAGCGGTTCGACGGGGACCTGTCGCCCCACCGCCACTTCTGCTGTCAGCGCTGCGGGCGGGTCTACGACGTGCCGGGGGACGGCGGCCCCGCCCTGGACGGGGCGCTCCGGGCCGCGGGCCACCGGGTGGAGCGCCGGGAGGTGATCTACTACGGCGTGTGCCGCCGCTGTCTGCCGGAGGCGTAGCCCCGGAGTCTAGGTGCTTCCCCCGGTCCGCCGGGGTATTCAGCATACATCTTATTTTTGAAAAGGAGTTGTGCAACATGGAACTGAAGGGCAGCAAGACCGAGGCCAATCTGTGGAAGGCGTTTGCCGGCGAGAGCCAGGCGCGCAACAAGTACACCTACTTCGCCAGCAAGGCCAAGAAGGAGGGCTACGAGCAGATCGCCGCCATCTTCCAGGAGACCGCCGACAACGAGAAGGAGCACGCCAAGCTGTGGTTCAAGGCCCTCCAGGGCATCGGCTCCACCGCTGAGAACCTGGCCGCCGCGGCGGCTGGGGAGAACGAGGAGTGGACCGAGATGTACCGGGAGATGGCGGAGACCGCCAAGGCCGAGGGCTTTGACGAGCTGGCCGCCCAGTTCGCCGGGGTGGCCGC
>CANQMK010000140.1 GCA_947624895.1 uncultured Oscillospiraceae bacterium
GGTGGGGGCGCTGTGCTTCGTGGTGGCCATCTGCGCCATCGACATGGACTGGATCGGCTTCACCACCTGGATCCCCGCCCCCCAGCGGGTGGAGCGGGCCACCCTCACCTTGACCGGCGACTTCGACTGGCCGGCCCGGGAGGGGCTGGAGTACGACAGCCAGTCCGTCTCCGCCCTCATCGACCTCCACCGGTATGTGGCCCAGCACCACCCGGACTTCTCCGCCTCCGGCAACGACTACTACGTCGGGTTGAGACTGACCTACGACATGGGCCTGACCACCCAGCGGCGGACCTACTACTTCCGCTGTCCGGAGGGGAGCGAGCTGGAGAGCCTGCTGGAGGCCGCCCAGGCGGCGGGCCTGCCCCAGGTGGACGTGGACGCCCCCAGCCCCAGGGAGGGCTACGTGAACCTGACGCGCGCGGACGGGAACGAGGACTGGAGCGAGTTGGACCCCGCCCAGGCGGAACGGGCCTGGCAGGCGGTGGTGGAGGACTTCCAGGCGGGGCGCTACCGCTCCGACCCCCAGTACAACAACAGCTACCAGAGCCGGGATGACGCCATCGAGCTGATCTGGCTGAAGCGGGACGAGAAGGGCTACTCCTACGCCGAGGAGGCCCACACCTACCAGTGCAGTCCCAGGACCACCAGCATGAACCGCTTCCTGGCGGAGCTCCAGGCGGAGAAGGCCCAGGAGAGCCAGAGCGAGGACGCCACCCCGGACACGTCGGCGGCGGACGCCCCCGTGCCCCAGGCCGCGGAGGTCCCGCTGGCGGAGGTGGCGGACACGCCCTGACCCAAATGGCGCAAAGAAGCGGACGGCCCTAGGCCGTCCGCTCTTTTCGTGCCAGAGAAGGGGCGAAACCCCAAGGCGGGAAGCGCCGGGGGGCCTTTTCCCGGGGAAGGAGCCGGTTTTTGCGACGGCTAACGTCCGTTAGCCGTCCTCCAGGGGGCGGATGAGGATGAAGGGGGTGAGCTGGGTGCCCTGACCGGCGGGGTTGTCCCGGATGAGGCCCAGAAGGTCTTCCTCCGACCAGTCCGCCAGGGCGCGGCCCCGGCCCAGGAGGGCCACGTTCAGGTCGTTGGCGTCCACGATCATCATGGCCACGCCGGTCTTGTCGTAGACCTCGTCGCACACGCCGTCCGGGTCCTCCGGCACCCGGACGCCCATGTGGGCGTAGGCGGGGATGTCCTCGCCGTAGAAGCCGTCCAGGCCGGTGACCTCGGTGCCCAGCATATCGTAGAAGACGCCCTTCTTGCCGAAGACCTTGCACACCGCCGCGCAGATGGCCGCCCAGATGACCTTGGGCAGGCCGCACAGGTTGATGGCGAACTGCATCTTCACCGGCAGGCCCATGCCGGGTCCGGCGGAGGTCTGGTGGACGAACCGGCTCAGGAACTTGGCCCAGAAGCCGGGCTTGCAGTCGTCCTCGGTGACGATCCGCCCCTGGCACAGGGCGATGACCTTCTCGCTGGAGGAGAGGATGTCCCCCGGCTGGTAGAGGGGCTGGACGTAGCGCGCGATGAGGTCCAGGTAGCTCTCCCCCACCTCCACGAAGTGGGTGGCGATGGCGTGGCGGGCGTAGCGCTTTCCGGCGACGGTGATCTCCACGGCCTTGCCGGTGTTGGCGTGAAATTCCATGGGCGGGGCCTCCCTCTCTGTTTGTAAAAAAGGACAAGCCTTATTATACACCGCCCGCCGCCGTTTGTATAGACCGAAAAAGCGGGGAGAAATGCGGAAAAAGGGCTTGCCTTTCCCCCGCTCAGCACGTATAATGGGGGTGGAACTGTGTGGCGGGAGCCGCGGCGCCCCGATAAGGAGGTCAGAGCCATGGAAAAGAACGGTCCCACCGCCGCCATCGTCTTTCTGCCCCGGGAGGGGGACGGGCCCTGCCTCATGCTGGAGCCCATCCTCTTCGACCCCGCCGCCCTGTGGCTGCGGGAGACCCTCTGCCGCGCGGGGGTGGAGCGGTTTTTGGTGGCCTGCCACCGGGATGACCGGGAGCGGGCCCAGGCGTGCTTCCCCCAGGGCACGGTGTTCGTCACCACCGGGGAGGACAACGCCGGGGAGGAGCTGGATCGGTTTTTGTCCGCGCCGGGTCGGGTGGTCGTCGTCACCGAGCCGGTGTTTTTGCGCTCCGGGGCGGCGGAGCGCCTGCGCCAGGGCCGGACGGGGGAAGGCCCCGCCTCCGGCGTGTATGAGCTCACCGAGACCTGCCGCCAGAGCGTCCTGGCGGGGGAGGACTTCCTGACCGCCCTGGGCCGGGAGGCCACGCCCTACGGGGCGGAACTGCGGGCGGAGGTGAGCCGGGAGGCCCTGCGGGACGACCTGCCCGCCGCCGCCAAGGCCCAGAGCGTCCGCCGTCTCCAGCGCCGGGGGGTGCGCTTCGTGGACCCCCAGAGCGTCTACATCGGCCCCCAGGTGAAGGTGGGTGCCGGGGCGACCATCCTCCCCGGCACCATCCTCCGGGGGGAGACCTGGGTCGGCGCCCGGTGCGAGATCGGGCCCAACGCGGTGCTGGAGGATGTGACGGTGGGGGAGGACAGCGTGGTCAACGCCTCCCAGTGCCGCCGGTGCACCATCGGCTCGGGCACCACCGTGGGCCCCTTCGCCTACATCCGGCCGGACACCAAGGTCGGCGACCGGGTCCGGGTGGGGGACTTCGTGGAGCTGAAGAACGCCGACATCGGGGAGGAGACCAAGATCTCCCACCTGGCCTACCTGGGCGACTGCGACGTGGGCGAGGGGTGCGACATCGGCTGTGGCACCGTCACGGTGAACTACGACGGGGTGAAGAAGTTCCGCACCAAGATCGGCGCCGGGGCGTTCATCGGCTGCAACACCAACCTGGTGGCGCCGGTCACCGTGGGCCAGGGGGCCTACGTGGCCGCCGGGTCCACCATCACCCGGGACGTGCCCTCCCAGTCCCTGGCCATCGCCCGGAGCCAGCAGACGGTGAAGAACCAGTGGGTGAAAAAGCGTCAGGCCAGGCAGGAGAAGAAGTGAGCCACAGGAACGGGACAGCGGGACGACAGAGAAAAAGAACGTAAATTTTAAGGGTAGAGGAGATGGAGCGAATGATCGCGCACGGGAAGGACATCAAGATCTTTTCAGGGAACGCCAACAAGCCCCTGGCGGAGGCCATCTGCAAAAAGCTGGGCATCTCCCTGGGCAACGCCGAGGTGGGCTGTTTCTCCGACGGGGAGAGCTACGCCTCCATCTACGAGACGGTCCGGGGCAGCGACGTGTTCCTGGTCCAGTCCACCTGCAGCCCGGTGAACGACCACCTGATGGAACTGCTCATCATGATCGACGCCATGAAGCGGGCCTCCGCCGGGCGGGTCACCGCCGTGATCCCCTACTTCGGCTACGCCCGCCAGGACCGCAAGGCCAAGCCTCGGGACCCCATCTCCGCCAAGCTGGTGGCCAACCTCCTCATGCGGGCGGGGGCGGACCGGGTGCTCACCATGGACCTCCACGCCGCCCAGATCCAGGGCTTCTTCGACATCCCCGTGGACAACCTCCTGGGCAACCCCGTCTTCGTGCGCTACTACACCGAGAAGTTCGGCATCGACCACGACGACCTCACCGTGGTCTCCCCGGACGTGGGCTCCGTCTCCCGGGCCCGGGCCTTCGCCCAGAAGCTGGGCATGGGCCTGGCCATCGTGGACAAGCGCCGGCCCAAGGCCAACTCCTGCGAGGTGATGAACATCATCGGCGACGTGAAAGGCCAGCGGGTCATCCTCTTTGACGACATGGTGGACACCGGCGGCTCCCTGTGCAACGCCGCCCAGGCCCTGGTGGAGATCGGCGGGGCCACCGAGGTCTACGCCTGCGCCTCCCACGGCGTCCTCTCCGGCCCGGCGGTGGAGCGCATCGAAAAGAGCGCCATCAAAGAGGCCATGTTCCTGGACACCATCCCCCCCAGCGCCGCCGCCGCCCAGTGCGCCAAGATCAAGTACCTCTCCGTGGCGGAGATGCTGGCCGAGGCCATCGACCGCATCTACCAGGAGGTCTCCGTCTCCAAGCTGTTCATCTGAGGCCCGCGCCTCAGCGCCCGCCCCGGCGGCGACCCGCCGTGGGCCATCAAAAGAGCTATATCCTCCACACCCCACACCCGGGTCCCCCCGGATGTGGGGCGTTGGGCGTTACAGGAGATTTTGTCCGGCGGCCGCGCCGGGGAGGAGGACGGATATGCTGTTTGGCAGAAAACCGGCGGGGGTGGAGTGGCTGTTGGTCTTTTTGGGCAACCCCGGCGAGCAGTATGAGCACACCCGGCACAACGTGGCCTGGGACGTGGCCGACGAGCTGGCGGAGGACCTGAACGTGCCCATCCAGCGGCTGAAGTTCCACGCCCTCACCCACGTGTGTTCGGTGGGGGGCCACGGGGCCATGCTGATGAAGCCCATCACCTATATGAACCTCTCCGGCCAGGCGGTGGGGGAGGCCGCCCGGTTCTACCACCTGCCCCCCCAGCGGGTGCTGGTGGTGTGCGACGACGTGGCCCTCCCCCCCGGCAAGCTCCGCCTCCGGGCCCAGGGCTCCGCCGGGGGCCACAACGGCCTGAAGAGCGTGGCCCAGCACCTGGGCGGGGAGAACTACCCCCGCCTTCGGGTGGGGGTGGGGGGCAAGCCCCACCCCGACTACGACCTGGCCGACTGGGTCCTGGCCCGCCCCCAGGGGGAGGACGCCAAGGCCATCCAGGCCGCCGTGAAGCGGGCCGCCCAGGCTATCCCCCTCATCCTGGAGCGGGGCCTGGAGCGGGCCCAGGAGCAGGTCAACCGGGGCTAATAATCGTTAGCGAGCCCGCCGACCGCCGCCCCCCCCGCCCCGGGGGCGAACGGTCGTTAGCCGACAAAACCACACCCGGGAGGTGAGAGACGGTGCGAAAGCTGGCCCAGATGCTGGAGGAGCTGCCGGAGTTTCAAAGGACCCTGGCCGCCATCGAGGCGGGCCGGTGCCCGGTGGCCCTGACCGGCCTGGCCCCGGTCCACCGGGCCCACTTCGCCGCCCACCTGCGCCAGGCCACCGGCCGCCCGGTGGCGCTGGTGTGCGCCGACGAGGAGGAGGGGGACCGGCTGGAGCGGGACCTGGCCGCCCTGACGGGGGAGGCGGTGACCCGCCTCTCCGCCCGGGAGTTCAACTTCTACGACGGGGCCAGCGCCTCCCGGGAGTGGGAGCACCGGCGGCTGGCCGCCTTTGGCCGCCTCCGGGCGGGGCAGGCGGGGGTGGTGGTGGCCACGGTGGAGGCCCTGCTCCAGCGCACCCTGCCCCCGGAGCTGCTGGGCCGGGCGGCGTTTACCCTGGACCCCAAGGCGCCCATCCCGCTGGAGGAGGCGGAGCTGGCCCTGGTTCGGGGCGGCTACCGCCGGTGCGACCAGGTGGAGGGGGTGGGGCAGTTCGCCCGCCGGGGCGGCATCCTGGACTTTTTCTCCCCGGCCTACGACCGGCCGGTGCGGGTGGAGTACTGGGACACGGAGATCGACTCCATGGGCCTGTTCGACCCCATGACCCAGCGGCGGACGGAGA
>CANQMK010000141.1 GCA_947624895.1 uncultured Oscillospiraceae bacterium
GAGACCTTCGCCCGCATCTTCTACCGCAACGCCATCAACATCGGCTTCCCCATCCTGGAGTGCCCGGAGGCCGCCCAGGCCATCCAGCCCGGGGACGAGGTGGAGGTCAACTTCCAAACCGGCGAGATCCGGGACCTGACCCAGAACCAGACCTTCCAGGCCGCCCCCTTCCCCCCCTTCATCGACGGGATCATCCAAAACGGCGGCCTGCTCAACTCTCTGAAAGCGAGGGGACTTGCCAAATGAATTACAAGATCGCGCTCATCGGCGGGGACGGCATCGGCCCGGATATCGTCAAGCAGGCGGTGAAGGTCCTGAACGCCGTGGGGGAGAAATTCGGCCACAGCTTCTCCTACGTGGACGTGCTCATGGGCGGCTGCGCCACCGACGCGGTGGGGGTCAGCTATCCCGAGGGCACGGCGGAGGCGTGCAAGGCGTGCGACGCGGTGCTGTTGGGCGCCGTGGGCGGGCCCAAGTGGGGCAGCGACAAGCCCGCCCAGCAGAGGCCGGAGACGGCTCTGCTGGCCATCCGCAAGGACCTGGGGCTCTACGCCAACCTCCGCCCCGCCGTCCTGCGCCCCGCGCTGAAGGACGCCTGCCCCCTGAAGCGGGAGACTGCCGAGCGGGGCATCGACCTGATGATGGTCCGGGAGCTCACCGGCGGGGTGTACTTCGGCAAGCGGGACAAGTACCAGACCCCCGACAAGGGCCTGGAGGCCACCGACCTGATGGCCTACTCCGAGATGGAGATTGAGCGCATTGGCCGCCGGGCCTTCGAGCTGGCCCGCCTGCGCCGGGGCAAGGTCTCCAGCGTGGACAAGGCAAACGTCCTGGAGACCTCCCGGCTGTGGCGCTCTGTGATGCACCGGCTGGCGGAGGAGTACTCCGACGTGGCCTACGAGGACGTGCTGGTGGACAACTGCGCCATGCAGATCGTGAAGGACCCGGGGCAGTTTGACGTGATCGTCACCGAGAATATGTTCGGCGACATCCTCTCCGACGAGGCCAGCATGGTCACCGGCTCCATCGGCCTGCTCCCCTCCGCCTCCATGGGGGACTCCGCCCCCGCCCTCTACGAGCCCATCCACGGCTCCGCCCCGGACATCGCCGGACAGGACAAGGCCAACCCCATCGCCACCATCCTGTCGGCGGCCATGATGCTCCGCTACTCCTTCCACCTCTCCGCCGAGGCGGACGCGGTGGAGCGGGCGGTGGACCAGGTGCTGGACGCGGGCTGGCGCACCCCCGACATCGCCGAGCCCGGCGTCACCCCCGTGGGCACCGAGAAGATGGGCGACCTCATCTGCGCCGCGCTCTGAGAGACAAGACAGCCAAAAAGCAGGAGACCTGCCTGGGCAGGTCTCCCGCTCTGTCTCAAGAGAGGGTGTGAGGTCCATCTTCAAGGATGGAATAAGAGGCATCCTGATCGCGGTAAAAAGCGCGCCGCCGCATGGACAGCGAGTTTTTTACAATCCACTTGGGGGCAGTTTTAAATGACCGTCCCCTTCCTCTCTGTTCGCAAGGTAAACTGCCACCCCTATGCCCGCGCCCGCTATCGCTAAGGCTGTTATTGTTAATGCTCCCCAATTGAATTGCCGTTTTTCTGAATCTTTATGGTAGGCGTCACTGCTCACCTTTTCCAAATATTCACGGGCTTCTTTTTCTTTTTCGTCCATCTTTTTCAGAATTTCATCCATTGCTTTCATGATTTTTGCCCGTTCTTCTTCTGTCTTTACTCTGTCAAGCATTTGGGGAGATGCTTCTAAAAACTTCTTCGCTAGCTCGAACCACTGATCTCTGCCAGAAACTACCTCATCTACAATTTTATCGGCGAGATCAAAATAGCGTTTAAGGCTTTCGTCGTCGCTTGATATAACTTCATGAAAGTTTTCTTCCAGAGCACTTGTACGTTCCGGCATATCAAACGCCTGTTGTTCCACCAAATTGTCTTCCATACGTGATCTCCATCCTTTCTTTTGACCACAAAGGCCCTCTTTTTCATGCGCCCCCTACTTTGCACCAAGCTCTGCCAATGATATCAATAGTGGAGGCCCCTCGCCACTGTTATCAACATCTTTTTTAGCCTATCAGATTTTTTGACAAATGTCAACTTTTCCTTTTACAATGCCCGGTTTGGAGGATAAAAAAGCAAAAGCTGATCTCCCGCTCTGTCTCGCGGTGGAGAAATTTGGGTCGGACGCCGCCGCCCTCTACCGCTCCGGCGCTCCCCCGCCAGGCGGGCCCACCTCCCGGTCCGGCGCCCACCGCGCCGTGGGGTGGGCGTCGTTGATCTGGCGAAAGCGGGGGCAGTCCCCCGCGTGGTCGTTGATGACGCCGCAGGCCTGGAGGTGGGCGTAGATGGTCACCGGGCCCACGAACTGGAACCCCCGCTTTTTCAAATCCCGGCTGATCCGCTCGGAAAGGCCGTTGCTGACGGGGATGGCGCCCTGGGCGTGGCCGTCGTACAAGACGGTCTTCCCGCCGGTATAGGCCCAGAGGTAGGCGCAGAAACTGCCAAACTCCGCCCTGATTTTCTGGTAGCACCGGGCGTTGTGGATGACCGCCTGAATTTTCCGCTCCGATCGCAGCATCCCTTCGGTATTCAGAATACGCGCCACGTCGTCCTCGCCGTAGGCGGCAATCTTGTCGTAGTCGAAGTTTTCAAAGCACCGGCGAAAGATATCCCGCTTTTTCAGCATCAGCCCCCAGCTCAGCCCACACTGGAGGCACTCCAGCGTCAGGTGCTCAAACATCTGCCGGTCGTCGTGGGCCGGGACGCCCCACTCTCTGTCATGATACAGCCGGTCCCGCTCGCTGGCGAACGCCCAGTCGCAGTGTCCCATGTCCTTCCCCTCCCGCCATATCTCTCCCAAACGGCCCCAGCCGTCTTTCCATATGGACCAAAAACTGACTTCCGGCAAGCGCCGGAAGCCAGCTTTTTTATCGCGGTCGAAGCCCTTACTGCGCGCCGCCCATGAGCAGGGCCATGACGGCCTTCTGGGCGTGAAGGCGGTTCTCCGCCTCCTCAAAGATCTCGTCGGCGTGGGCCTCGAAGACCTGGGTGGTGATCTCCTCCTCCCGGTGGGCAGGCAGGCAGTGCTGGACCATACAGCCGGGGTTGGTCAGCGCCATCAACTCCTCGTTCACCTGGTAGACCCCGGCGAAGGCGGCCACCCGCTTGGCCCGCTCCTCCTCCTGGCCCATGGAGGCCCACACGTCGGTGACCATCACGTCGGCGCCCACGGCGGCCTCCTTGGGGTCCCGGCACAGCTGGAAGTCCGCGCCGAAGTCCTTGGCGAAGGCCAGCACCTTCTCGTCCGGCTCGTAGCCCTCCGGGCAGGCGATGGCGGCCTTCATGCCGCACTTCAGCGCCCCCACGATGAGGGAGTTCGCCATGTTGTTGCCGTCGCCGATGAAGGTGAGCTTCAGCCCCTCCAGCCGGGTCATCTTCTCCCGCACGGTCATCAGGTCGGCCAGCACCTGGCAGGGGTGGGAGAAGTCGGTGAGGCCGTTGATCACGGGGATGTCCGCGTACTGGGCCAGGGTCTCCACCTCTTCCTGACCGTAGGTGCGGATCATGATGCCGTCGCAGTAGCGGCTGAGCACCCGGGCGGTGTCCTGGATGGGCTCGCCCCGGCCGATCTGGCTCTCCTTGCCGGAGAGGAACAGGGCGTGGCCCCCCAGCTGATACATCCCCGTCTCGAAGGAGACGCGGGTGCGGGTAGAGTTCTTCTCAAAGACCATGGCCAGGGTCTTCCCCGCCAGCACCTGGTGGGGGATGTTGTGCTTCAGGCTGTACTTCATCTGGTCTGCGGTGTCCAAAATGTGCAAGATCTCCTCCCGGGAGAGGTCCATCAGCTTCAAAAGGTCTTTCATGCGCTTACTCCCTCCAGTGTCTCCTTCATGATCTTCAGCCCCTTGTGCAGTTCCTCCTTGGTGATAAGGAGAGGGGGCAGCAGGCGGAGGACGTTGTTCCCCGCCGTGAGCACCAGCAGTCCCGCGTCCATCAGCCGGGCGGCCAGGTCCTTATTGACGAAGTCGCCCCGGACCTGGATGCCCACCATCAGCCCCAGGCCCCGGGTCCAGCCCAGGCAGGGCAGGTCCAGTTCCTCAATGGCGGAGCGGAGGTAGTCCCCCTTCTCCTGGACCTGAGCCAGCACCGTGTCGTCCAGGGTGTCGATCACCGCCTTGGCTGCGGCGGCGCAGACGGGGTTGCCGCCGAAGGTGGTGGCGTGGGTGCCGGGGGTGAACACGTCCCGGCACTTCTCGTTGGCCATGATCCCGCCGAAGGGCAACCCCCCGGCGATCCCCTTGGCGAAGGAGACCACGTCGGGCAGGACGCCGTACTGCTGGTAGGCAAACAGGGTCCCGGTGCGGCCCACGCCGGTCTGGACCTCGTCGATGAGGAGCAGCCAGTCCCGCTCGGCGCACAGCACCGCCAGGTCGTGGACGAAGCCCCGGTCCATGGGGAACACGCCCCCCTCCCCCTGCACCAGCTCCAGCATCACCGCGCACACGTCGTGCCCGGCCACCGCCTCCACCCCGTCCAGGGTGGCGTCGGCGTAGCGGAAGCCGTCGTTGAAGGGGAAGAAGTAGTTGTGGAACACGTCCTGTCCGGTGGCGGACAGGGTGGTGATGGTGCGACCGTGGAAGGAGTTCTTCAGGGTGATGATGGTGCCCCGGCCCTTGCCGTACTTGTCGAAGGAGTACTTCCGGGCCAGCTTGATCATCCCCTCGTTGGCCTCCGCGCCGGAGTTGGCGAAGAAGACGTTGCTCATCCCCGCCCGCTGGGTCAGCGTCTCGGCCAGGTCCACGTAGGGCTGGGAGTAGAAGAGGTTGGAGATGTGCCCCAGCTTCACCGCCTGCTCCACGATGGCGGCCACCCACGCCTCGTTGCCGTAGCCCAGGGAGTTGACCCCGATGCCGGAGGAGAAGTCGATGTACTCCTTCCCGTCCAGGCCGTAGAGGGTGGCCCCCTGGCCGTGGTCGATGGCCACGTCGAAGCGGCCATAGGTCTGCATCACGTACTGGTGGTCTCTCGCCTTCAAGGTCTCAAAGTCCATATCGTCTCACCTCTCAGAAGATCATAGTGCCCACGCCCGCGTTGGAGAGCATTTCAATGAGGATGGAGTGGGGGATGCGCCCGTCCAGGATGTGGGCCCGGCGCACCCCGGAGCGGACCGCCTCCACGCAGCAGTCCACCTTGGGGATCATCCCCCCCTGGATCACCCCGTCCTTCACCAGGCCGGGCACGTCGGAGGGGTGGACCTGGGGGATGAGGGTGTCCTCGTCCTTGGGGTCCCGGAGGAGGCCCCGCACGTCGGTGAGCAAGATCAGCTTCTCCGCCCCCAGGGCGATGGCCAGCTTGGCCGCGGCGGTGTCGGCGTTGATGTTGTAGGCGGTGGCCCCGTCGACGCCCTGGGCCACCGTGGAGACCACCGGGATGTACCCGGCATTCACGCTGTCCTCCACCGGCCTGGGGTCCACCTGGGTGATCTGGCCCA
>CANQMK010000142.1 GCA_947624895.1 uncultured Oscillospiraceae bacterium
CCGGGGAGGTCCCCACCCGGGCCATCCCCCTGGCCGACCTGGCCCGCATCGGCTACCTGGCCGTCTTCGCCACCGCCCTGGCCCTGCTCTTTCAGAACATCGGCCAGGCCAGGACGCCCCCCGCCGCCGCCGCGGTCCTGCTCAGTCTGGAGGCCCCCTTCGGGGTGCTGTTCTCCGTCCTCTTCGGAAACGAGCGGCCCACCCCCGCCATGTACGCGGGCTTCGCCGTCATCTTCTTCGCCATCCTCCTCTCCGAGACCAAGCTCTCCTTCCTCTCCTGGCGAAAAAAATTTGACCGGGGGGCTTGACAAACGGGCGGAGGGCGCTTATAATTGCGGATAACAATTTCATCACAGGAAACCGATGAGGAAGAAAAGTACCCAGCGCAAAGCCAAGCCGTAGCGAGTCCCGGGCGGTGTGAGCGGGATGTGAGGCGGCTGGGGAATGGCCTTCCGAGGGCGGGCTGAACGGCGAGGCTCTCTCGCCTAGTAGTTCCCGACGGGTCCCCTCCCGTTAGAGCGCGGGGCCGGGTATGATGGTACCCGGAAGCGAGTGGGCGTCCCTGGACGCCAATTTGGGTGGTATCGCAGAAGCAAGCGCTTTTGTCCCATGGGTGGGGCAAGAGCGTTTTTGTTTGCCACGGCAAACTCCGGCAAAGTTTCGCCCTCCATCTGCCGCCCAAATACAAAAATTGGAGGTCATCAAGATGAAAAACCGCAACATGATCCGCAAGTTCCTGGCCCTGGTCCTGGGTGCGTCCCTGGTCCTCGCCCTGGCCGCCTGCGGCGGCAGCCAGCCCACGAATGAGAGCGCCGCCCCCTCGGAGGAGGCCACGCCCTCTCAGGAGGCCGCCCCCTCGGAGGAGGCGGACGACGGCGTCTACAAGGTGGGCATCTGCAACTACGTGGACGACGCCTCCCTCAACCAGATCGTGGACAACATCCAGGCCCAGCTGGCCGCCCTCGGCCAGGAGAAGGGCGTCACCTTTGAGGTGATGTACGACAACTGCAACGGCGACGCCGCCGTCATGAACCAGATCATCGCCAACTTCATCGCCGACGACGTGGATCTGATGGTGGGCGTGGCCACCCCCGTGGCCATGGCCATGCAGGCCGCCACCGAGGACAACCAGATCCCCGTGGTCTTCTCCGCCGTATCCGACCCCGTGGCCGCTGAGCTGGTGGACTCCATCGAGGCCCCCGGCGCCAACATCACCGGCACCTCTGACTACCTGAACACCGACGCCGTGATGAACCTGATCTTCGCCGCCGACCCCCTGGCCGACAACATCGGCTTCCTCTATGACCTGGGCCAGGACTCCTCCACCACCGCCATCGCCAACGCCAAGGCGTTCCTGGACGAGCGGAACATCGCCTATAAGGACTACAACGGCTCCACCACCGACGAGATCATGCTGGCGGTCCAGTCCATGAAGGAGGACGGCGTGGACGCCGCCTTCACCCCCTCCGACAACACCATCATGACCGCGGAGCTGGCCATCTATGAGGACCTCATCGACGCCGGCATCGCCCACTACACCGGGGCAGACTCCTTCGCTCTGAACGGCGCCTTCCTGGGCTTCGGCGTGGACTACGCCAACCTGGGCGTGGAGACCGCCAACATGGTGTCCGCCATCCTGGTGGATGGAGCCGACCCCGCCACCACCCCGGTCATGACCTTTGACAACGGCACCGCCACCATCAACACCGAGACCTGCGCCGCCCTGGGCTATGACTACGAGACCGTGAAGGCCGCCTTCGAGCCCTACTGCACCAGCATCCAGGAGATCACCACCGCCGAGTCCTTCGAGGACGTGGCGGGCTGACCCGGGCACACTATGGGGGATAGGGGCGCCGCGCCCCTATCCCCTCTCTTTTAATTAAGGAGGCTCCCTATGCTGACTGTCGCCACAGCCGCCCTGGAACTGGGGCTGGTCTACTCTCTCACGGTGCTGGCTCTGTTTTTGAGCTACTCCATGCTCAACGTCTGCGACCTGTCCACCGACGGCTGCTTCACCCTGGGGGCCGCCGTAGGGGCGGTGGTGGCCGTGTCCGGCCACCCCGGCCTGTCCCTGGTGGCCGCCATGGCCGCCGGCGTGCTCTCCGGCTTCGTCACCGCCCTGCTCCAGACGAAAATGGGCATCAACAGCCTGCTGGCGGGCATCATCGTCAACGTCGGGCTCTACTCGGTGAACATGGCGGTGCTGGGGGGCTCGCCCAACATCAACATGAACAAGACCACCACCATTTTCTCCACGGTCAAGTCCCTGCTGGCGGACACCCCCCTGGCCCCCTTCTCCGACATCCTGGTGGGCGCCGTCGCCGCCGCCCTGGTGATCGCCTTCCTCTCCCTGTTCCTCAACACCCGCCTTGGCCTGTCCATCCGGGCCACCGGAGATAACCCGGACATGGTCCGCTCCTCCTCGGTCAACCCCGCCTTTACCACCATCGTGGGCCTGTGCGTGTCCAACGCCTTTACCGGCCTGTCCGGCTGCCTGCTGGGCCAGATGCAGAAGTCCATGGACGTGAACATCGGGCAGGGGGTGGTGACCATCGCCCTGGCCTCTCTGCTCATCGGCTCCACCCTCCTGGGCCGGGGCCCCATCCCCCTGCGGGCCTTCGGCATGGTGGTGGGCGCGTTCATCTTCCGGCTGGTGTACGCCATCGCCCTGCGGCTGCATATGCCCGCCTTCATGCTCAAGCTGGTGTCCTCCGTCATCGTGGTGCTGGCCCTGTCCATCCCCTACCTGAAGGGCCAGTGGCCGGTCCTGAAGCGGCGGCTGGCCTACCGCTCCGCCGTGAGAAAGGAGGGGCGCTGAGATGCTGGAACTCACCCATGTCTCCAAGACCTTCAACCCCGGCACCGTCAACGAGAAAAAGGCCCTGATCGACCTGTCCCTCCACCTGGACCCGGGCGACTTTGTCACCATCATCGGCTCCAACGGCGCGGGCAAGTCCACCCTCTTCAACGCCATCGCCGGGGACTTTATGGCGGATTCCGGCTCCATCGTCCTGGACGGCAAGGACATCACCTTCCTGCCCTCCCACAAGCGCTCCAAGGACATCGGGCGGCTGTTCCAGGACCCCATGCGGGGCTCCGCTCCCCACATGACCATCGAGGAAAATCTGGCCCTGGCCGCGGGCAGCGGCGGGTGGTTCTCCCACCTGACGGCGGCGGACCGGACCCGCTTCCGGGACCAGCTGGCCCTGCTGGACATGGGGCTGGAAGACCGGATGCGCCAGCCGGTGGGCCTGCTCTCCGGCGGCCAGCGCCAGGCCCTCACCCTGCTCATGGCCACCTTCTGCCCCCCCAAGCTGCTCCTTCTGGACGAGCACACCGCCGCGCTGGACCCGGCCACCGCGGAGAAGGTGCTGGCCATCACCAAGAGCGTGGTGGAGGGCAACAGGATCACCACCCTCATGGTCACCCACAATATGCACCAGGCCCTGGAGATGGGCAACCGCACGCTGATGATGAACGCCGGGGGCATCGTGCTGGACGTGTCCGGGGAACAGCGGGCGAAGATGACGGTGGCCGACCTGCTGGCCCAGTTCAAACTGGGGGCGGGTAAGGACCTGGACAACGACCGCATCCTCCTCTCCTGACCGGAGTGACCTAAAAAGTACGCCACATACGTTGAAGTATGGATGGGGGCCCCGCCGCCCCCATCTATTTTTGCCTTGACACTCCACACCATGTGGACTAAAATGGAAGCGGTCAAAATAGATTGGAACCAAGCGAGGGGAGACCGGCCGGGCGCGGCCGGCTCCCCTCCTCCGCCGCGTCCGGAGGGGCGCGGGAATTCAAACGAGGGAAGTGCGTGGGAAATGGACCAGGAGGAGAAGGGCGGCCAGCGGAAAAACCCCATGGTCAAACTGGCCACCTTCATCGTGGACAAGCGGAAGGCCTTCTATCTGCTCTACATCGGGCTCGCCATCTTCTGTGTGTTCGCCAGCGGCTGGGTGCGGGTAAACGACGACCTGACCAGCTATCTGCCCGCCGAGACCGAGACCCGGCGCGGGCTGACGCTGATGGAGGACGAGTTCGTCACCTTCGGCACCAACCGGGTGATGGTGGACAATATCTCCTTCGCCCAGGCGGAGAACCTGGCCGCCCGGCTGGAGCGGATCTCCGGGGTGAAGTCGGTGGAGTTTGACGACACCACCGACCACTACCAGACCGGCGCGGCGCTGTTCTCCATCACCTACGACGGCACGGCGGAGGACCAGGTGAGCCTGGACGCCCTGGCGGAGGTGGAGAAGGCCCTGGCGGGCTACGACCTCTACCTCACCGGGGACACCGGCACCTCCAGCTCGGCCAGCCTGGACGCGGAGATGCAGGTGGTCATGGTGGTGGCGGTGGGCATCATCCTGGTGGTACTGCTGTTCACCTCCCAGACCTATATGGAGATCCCGGTGCTGGTGCTCACCTTCGGCCTGGCCGCCCTGCTCAACAAGGGGACCAACTTTATGCTGGGGGAGATCTCCTTCGTATCCAACTCGGTGGCGGTGGTGCTCCAGCTGGCCCTGGCCATCGACTACGCCATCATCCTCTGCCACCGCTACACCGAGGAGCGGGCCCACCTGGAGGCCCGGGAGGCGGTGATCATGGCCCTGAGCAAGGCCATCCCGGAGATCTCCGGCAGCTCTCTCACCACCCTGTCCGGCCTGGGGGCCATGTGCTTTATGCAGTTCGGCATCGGCAAGGACCTGGGCGTGGTGCTGATGAAGGCCATCGTGCTGAGCCTGCTGTCCGTGTTCACCTTCATGCCGGGCCTGCTCATGAGTTTCAGCTCCCTCATCGACAAGACCCACCACCGCAGCTTCGTCCCCAGGATCAGCGCCTGGGGCAAGCTGGTGCTGAAGCTGCGCTATGTGCTGCCGCCGCTCTTTCTGGTGGTGCTGGTGGGGGCCTTCTTCTGCTCCAACCGCTGTCCCTACGCCTATGGGCAGACGGGGCTGTCCACCATCCACAAAAATGAGAGCCAGATCGCCCAGGAGAAGGTGGACGGCACTTTCGGCGCGCAAAACACCCTGGCGATGATGGTGAAGGCCGGGGACTACGAGAGGGAGGGCAAGCTCCTCCGGGACCTGGAGAAGCTGCCCCAGGTGGACTCGGTGTTGGGCCTGGCCAACGTGGAGGCCATGGACGGCTACGTCCTCACCGACCGGCTCACCCCCCGACAGTTCGCGGAGCTGGCCGACCTGGACATCGAGGCCGCCCGCCTGCTCTACTCCGCCTACGCCGTGAACCAGGAGACTTACGGGCAGCTGGTCTCCGGGGTGGACAGTTACAGCGTCCCCCTGATCGATATGTTCCTCTTCCTCCACGACCAGATGGAGGAGGGGTACGTCACCCTGGACGAGGAACTCACCGCGGACCTGGACGACCTGTACGCCCAGCTCTCCGACGCCCAGCTCCAGCTCAAGGGGGAGAACTACAGCCGCCTGGTCCTCCAACTGGCC
>CANQMK010000143.1 GCA_947624895.1 uncultured Oscillospiraceae bacterium
ATCTTCTTCACCCCCTCCACGTCGGTGTGGAACACCACCTTGCGCTGGAGGGTGGAGGTGGAGTTGTAGAAGTGGAAAATCACGTGCTTGGCGCCCCGGATGGCCTCAAAGGTCTTTTTGATGAGGTGTTCCCGGGCCTGCACCAGCACCTGGATGGTCACGTCGTCGGGGATGTGGCCCCCGCCGATGAGCTCCCGGCAGATCTCGTACTCCGTCTCGCTGGCGGAGGGGAAGCCGATCTCGATCTCCTTCACCCCGATGTCGATAAGGGTGTGAAAATACTCCAGCTTCTCGGCCAGGTTCATGGGGTCCACCAGGGCCTGGTTGCCGTCCCGCAGGTCCACTGAGCACCAGATGGGCGCCTTGGTGAGCCGCTTGTCCGGCCAGGTGCGGTCGGGCAGGGAGATGGGGGTAAAGGGGATGTACTTCTCATAGGACTGTTTCATGGGGAGAACCTCCTTGTTTCGGCCGTGGGGAACAAAAACCCCCGACCAATCTCTTGGTCAGGGGCGTTAAGTCTAACGCGGTACCACCCTGCTTCCGCCCCCGGTCGCCCAGGGACGCTCATCGGCTTCCAACAAAGCCTTGGCCGGTAACGAGGCCGGTCGTCTTGCCCTAGTGGAGACCGTTCAGGCAAGCCGCTCAGGGACCAGTTATCCACCCGCCGCCCACGCCGATTTGCACCGACCATCGGCTCTCTGAAGAGGGAAGTGCGGGTCTTTTTTCCCGTCATCGCGTTTGTGTATGGATTAGTTTACCTGACCCGTCCAGGTTTGTCAACCCTTTTTTGCAAGGAGGCTGTCATGAAAGTATTGGCCATCGACTACGGAGACGCCCGCACCGGGGTGGCGCTCTCCGACCCCACCGGGTTTTTGCCCGGCTTCACCACCGTCATCCACAGCCGCGACCCGCAAGAAGTCGCCCGCCGCCTGGCCCAGCTTGCCCGGGAACACGGCGCGGAGCGGCTGGTGATGGGCTACCCCCGGAACATGGACGGCACCGAGGGCCCCCGGGCGGAGCTCTACCGCGCCTTTGCCCGACGGGTGGAGGAGGCCGCGGGGCAGGAGGTGGTGCTGTGGGACGAGCGGCGCACCACCGTGGACGCCCACCGCATCCTCTCCGAGACGGGCAACCGGGGCAAAAAGCGCAAGGAGAAGGTGGACGCGGTGGCGGCCACCCTGATCCTGGAGGGCTACCTGGCCTTTTTGCGGAACAACTCGTGAAAGCCCACCAGGAGCAAAAACACCCCGAAGCACTTGCGCAGGACCGCCACGTCCAGCGCCGTGGCCAGCCACGCCGCCAGGGCGGTGCCCGCCAGGCCCCAGAGGATGGCGGGCAGGGCGGCCTCTTTTTTCAGATAGCCGTTTTTCCGGTGGCAGACCAGGGCGGTGGCGGCGGTGGGGAGGAAGTAGAGCAGGTTGATCCCCTGGGCCAGGTCCTGCTCCACCCCGGCCAGGCTGGTCATATAGATGAGCAGCAGCGTCCCGCCCCCCACGCCAAAGCCGGAGAGGACGCCGGTGGCCAGCCCCACCAGGGCGGCGACCAGCCAGCTCATGTGAGGGAGGTCCATGCGCCGTAGAGGATGAACAGGGCGAACACCCGGCGCAGCCAGTCCATGTTGACGCCCTTGAAGAGCCTGCCCCCCAGAAAGCCCCCCGCCAGCCCGCCCAGCAGATAGGGCAGGGCGGTCGCCAGCTCCAGACTCCCCCGGAGCAGATAGATGGCCGAGGACAGGGCGCACAAGGGCAGGATGATGAGGACGGAATTGGCGAAGGCCTCCCGCTGGGAGAGGCCGCAGGGCCCCGCCAGCAGGGGCACCAGCACCATGCCGCCGCCCCCGCCGAAAAAGCCGTTGGCAAGCCCCGCCAGCGCCCCGGCTACACCGCACCAAACCCGCTGTTTTTTCTCCAAAACAAAGCCCCCTCCCCGCATTCCAGTCCGTGACTAGTATGGCGGGGAAGGGGCGTTTTCATGCTAGGGGAGCCGGGGGGCGGCGCCCACCAGGTCCAGGACCACCTGGCCCCCCAGCATGAGCCCGGCGCACCCGGGGACCCAGGCCACGCTGCCGGGGATGGCCCGGCGGCCGGGGGGCGGGGCCTCGTCCGGCTCCTGGGCGGCCTGGGGCAGCTCGGGGGAATAGACCACCTTGTGGTGGCGGATGCCCCGGCGGCCCAACTCCTTGCGGATGATCCGGGCCAGGTGACAGCCCTGGGTCTTGGAGATGTCCGCCACCCGGAACTGGCTGGGGTCCACCTTGTTCCCCGTGCCCAGGGCGGAGATGATGGGGATGCCCCGCTCCAGGGCGGTCTGGATCAGGTCCAGCTTACAGCTGACCAGGTCGATGCAGTCGATGATGTAGTCATAGCGCTGGGCGAAGAACTCCTCCCGGGTCTCGGCGGAGTAGCGCCAGACCATGGGGTGGGTGACGCAGGCGGGGTTGATGGCCCGCACCCGCTCCTGGGCGGCCAGGGCCTTGGGCTTGCCCAGGGTGTCCACCGTGGCCAGGAGCTGCCGGTTGAGGTTGCTGGCCCCCACCTGGTCCTGGTCCACCAGGGTCAGCTCCCCCACCCCCGAGCGGGCCAGGGCCTCCACGGCGTAGCCTCCCACGCCGCCCAGGCCCAGCACGGCCACGTGGGCCCCGGCCAGGCGCTCCATGGCCTGGTCCCCCAGCACCAGCGCGGTGCGGGAAAACGCCTCGTCCATCTCTCTACGCCTCCTCTGCGTCTCCCGCGCAAGCGGGGGATAAAAAAGTGGGCGGGGCAGAGGCCCCGCCCACTGACGGTCATCGCGGCAAGCTCAGTTGGCGGGGCTGGCCTCCGGGGCCTCGCTCTCCGTCGCCTCGGCGCTGGGCTGGGCCTCCTCCACCTGATACCAGTGGTTCACCACCAGCTCATAGCGGGAGTCGATGTCCTCCAGGAGGGCCTCCTCGTCCGCACTCAGGAGGGCGGACTTGGCCTCGGCGCTCCACTGGGGCTCCTCCGCCGCGTCCAGATACATGACGTGGAAGCCGTAGTCGGTCTGGACGATGCCCGTGTCGCCGGCGGCGCGGCCATTGGTGAAGATCCAGTCCAGGAACTCAGGCACGAAGTTGGTGGAGGGCGTCACCCCCGCGTAGAGGCCGCCGGGGGAGGACAGGGAGCCGTCCTCGCCCCGGTCCTGGGAGTACTGCTCGGCCAGCTCGCCGAAGCGCTCCCCGGTCTGTTCGCCGGAGGTGAACTCGTCCAGGATGCGCTGGGCCTCCGCCTGGGCGGCGGCGATCTCCTCGTCGGTGAAGGGCACCTGGCTTTCGTCCACGTCGGCGGTCTCCGGGTCGTCCTTGCGGGAGGTGGCGATGAGGATGTGGCGCACGTCGGCGGCGCTGGGGGCCTCGTTCCGGGTCCGGCCGTGATACTGGGCCACGTAGTAGCCCACGCCCTCCAGCTCAAAGAGCTCCACGTCGCCGTCCGCGCGGTCGGCGCCCGCCTTGAGCCAGTCGGCGAAGGGCATATTGACAAAGTCGGAGGGGGCCATGCCGGTGCGGGAGGAGGCCAGACCGCTGTGGGCCTGGGCCGTGGTGGAGAAGTCCGCGGCGGGGTCGCTCTTCAGGTCGGCGAGCATGGCCTCGGCGTTCTCCTGGGCGGCGGCCCAGGCGGCGGCGTTCTCCTCGTCGGTGGGCTCCACGGTGTTGCCGTCGGCGTCGGTGGTGGAGGGGGCCGCGCCGTCAAAGTAGGCATAGTCGTAGTCGTAGAGGCTCAGATCGTCCATGTGCTCGTCGTAGTAGGCCTGGACCTCCTCGTCGGAGTAGTTGCTGCTCAGGCTCTCCACCTTGCTGGTGTAGTAGTCCTGGGCCAGGAGAAACCGCTCCAGGTTCTTGAAGTAGACCTTCTCGGTCATGGTCCGGCCATAGACCGCCTTGAGGTAGTTGCTCCGGGTGCCGTAGCCGGTCTGGGTTACCACGCTGTCCAGGCTGGTCTGGGCGGAGTCCAGGCTGGCCTGGGCCTCCTCGGACAGGGTGTAGCCCTCCGCCTTGGCGGCGTTGGACAGGGCGACGGTGTAGCGGGCATCGGACAGGGCCTGGCTCATGAAATAGTCGTAGTAGCTCATGGTCTGGGCCGCGTCGATATACTGGGTCTTCAGGCTGGTGGAGAGATCGAAGCTGGGGGTGTACTCCAGGCCGCTCTGCTCATACAGGCTGGACTCCTGGTTGCGGTAGGTGTTGATGGCCTGGTAATAGAAGAAGTCCATGTCCGCCCGGGTGAGGGACAGGTCCTGACCCACGTTGTCCCCGGTGGGGGCGAACTTCAGGACCGTGGCGTGCCGTTCGATCACGCCGGAGTTCCAGACCAGCAGCGCCACCACCAGCACCGCCACCACGATCCCGCCCACCAGGGCCAGGATGCTGTTGCGGCGCTTGGCCTGCTCCTTCTTCAGCTCCTGCTTTTCCCGCTCGCTCAAGCCCATCTGGGCCTGGGCGAGACGGCGCTCAGACTTTTTCTTTGCTCCGCTCATTGGATCATTCCGTCCTCTCATGTGGTTTCCGCTTGTGAAAAAAGAATAGAAATGGGCACTTCAATAGATTATACCCCAAGCCCCGGGGAGACGCAAGGGATATTTTCACTTTTTCCCCGGCGTCGAGAAATGTTTACATTTTCTTCCGCCCCCTGGGCATAAAAAACGGCCCAGCCCGGAGACCGGGCTGAGCCGCACCCGCTTTAGCCGTGTGGGACCTATTAAAACCTGCACGTGTGAGCAGGTGGGTCGCGCCCGCGGCACTTTACCGCTCCCAACGTCCATTGCCGATCTGAGTCGGAACGGGAGGTCTGCGAGCCATGCCGCGAGGGGAGCGTCCCATATTAGAAATGTGGGTTAATAAGAAACCCATCACGCACCAAGCAGGAAGGTGTGGCGCCTAAGTGTCGTCCGTTTCCGTGTCGTCGTCCTCGGCAAAGATCTGGTCCATGAAGAGCTGATAGACGGTGTCCAGTTCCTCGTCGGTGTCCGGGGTGGAGAGGAATTCCTCGCCGTTTTCGGTGATGGACTTGAGGATGACGATGCCGACCTCCTCCTCGGGCCCCTCCTGGGCGTCGGCATCGGCGGGGAAGAAGGCCATATACTGCACGCCGTTGTACTCCAGAGCGTCCAGAAATTCCAGCTCCAGCTCGTTGCCGTCCTCGTCGGTGACCGAGATAAAGTCGGGCCCAAATTCGTCGCCCATGGGACTCACCCCTTTCCCCTTATCTTTTCTGAGCATAGTATACCAGATATCCACCGGAAATGCAAGACGAAACCGCGGGAAATTTCCCGGCATATCCTGACAAAACAGCCGTCCCCTCCGTCCCCGCCGAAGGGGAAAAAACAGGGCGGGGCAGTGTAGGTTTGTCAATGATGTGTTACAAAGTCAGACAGGGCCTGGTAGGGGGAGCGCCAGTTGAGGGGGCGGATGG
>CANQMK010000144.1 GCA_947624895.1 uncultured Oscillospiraceae bacterium
TAGGTGATCCGCCCCGCCTCGATCTCGTAGAAGCGGTTGATGAGGTTGGTGATGGTGGTCTTCCCCGCGCCGGTGGAACCCACAAAGGCGATCTTCTGCCCCGGCGTGGCGTAGAGGGAGATGCCCTTGAGGATGCGCTTGCCGGGGACGTAGGAGAAGTCCACGTTCTCGAACCGCACGTCCCCCCGGAGGGGCACCAGGGTGTGCCCCCCGTCCTGGGCGGGCACCTTCCAGGCCCACTGGCGGGAGGAGCGGTCCCCCCACTCCAGCTCCACCAGCCCCTTGGGGGTGGGGCGGACGGCGGCCAGGGTCACCTTCCCCTCGTCCGTCTCCGGCGGGGTGTCCATCACCGCGAAGATCCGCTCCGCCCCGGCCAGGGCGGAGAGGACGGCGGTCATCTGCTGGGACACCTGGTTCAGCGGCTGGCCCACCTGGCGGGAGTAGTTGAGGTAGACCACCAGCCCCCCCAGGTCGAACCCCTGGAGCACCGACAGCACGCCGCCCAGGCAGGCGGTGAGGGCGTAGGAGACGTTCATCAGGTTGTGGGACACCGGCCCGATGATGCCCGAGTAGAACCCCGCCCGGCGGGCGGCCTCCCGGTAGGTCTCGTTCAGGGCGGAGAAGTCGGCGGTGGCTTTGTCCTCGTGGGTGAACGCCTTCACCACCCGCAGGCCCTCGATCATCTCCTGGATGTTGCCGTTGAGGGCGCCCAGGGCGGCCTGCTGTTCCTGATAGCTCCGCCGGCTCTTGCCGCCGATGAGCTTGAACATCGCCGCGGTGAGGATGAGCACCAGCAACGTCACCGAGAACAGCCGCCAGTTGAGCCGGAGCATCTGCGCCACCAGCCCCACGAACATCAGCGCGCTGGAGAGCATGGACACCACGCTCTGTTCCAGAGCCATCTGCACGTTGTCCGCGTCGTTGGTGAAGCGGCTCATCAGTTCCCCGTGGGTGTGCTGGTCGAAGTAGCTCAGGGGGAGGTCCTGGAGGGCGTCAAAGAGGTCCCGGCGCAGGCGGTTGGCCCCCCGCTGGGCCAGGCGCACCATCACCGCCGCCTGGAGGTAGGCGGCCACCGCCCCGATGAGGTAGACCCCCACCAGCAGGAGGATGGACCGCCCCAGCCCGGCCACGTCGGTACAGCCGGACCAGACGAAGTTGTTGATGATATCCCGGAGCATATAGGTGCCCTCCAGGTTGGTCCCCACCGAGGCCACCAGGCACACCAGCACCAGCACCAGGGGCAGGGGGTTCCGGGTGAGGTACCCCATCAGGCGGCGGAGGGTCTTGCCGATGTTCTTGGGCTTCTGATAGCCTCCCCGCGGCGCTCTTTGCGGCGGCATTACTCCCCCACCCCTTCCTGTTGAGATTGATAGATCTCCTGATAGATGGCGTTGTTCGCCAACAGCTCCTCATGGGTGCCCCGACCGGCGATGTGGTCATCCTCCAGGATGATGATCTCGTCGGCGTAGCGCACCGAGGAGATGCGCTGGGCGATGATGATGACGGTGGTACCCTTCAGGTTCTGGTAGAAGGACTCCCGGATGGCCGCCTCCGTGGCGGAGTCCACGGCGGAGGTGGAGTCGTCCAAAATCAGCACCGCCGGCTTTTTCAGCATGGCCCGGGCGATGCACAGCCGCTGTTTCTGCCCGCCGGAGAGGTTCACGCCCCCCTGGTCCAGGGGGGTGTCAAACCCCTTGGGCAGGGACATGATGAAGGAGTAGGCCTGGGCGTCCTTGGTGGCCTGGACCAGCTCCTCCTCGGTGGCGTCCGCCTTGCCCCACAGGAGGTTTTCCCGGACGGTGGCGGAGAAGAGGACGTTGTTTTGCAGCACCATCCCGATCCGCTCCCGCAGGTCCTGGGTGGGGTAGTCCCGCACGTCCACCCCGTCCAACAGCACCGTCCCGCCGGTGGCGTCGTAGAACCGGGGGATGAGGTTGACCAGGGAGGACTTGCCCACCCCGGTGCCGCCGATGATGGCGGTGAACTGCCCGGCGGGGATGTGCAGGTCGATGTGGCTGAGTACGTCGTCCCCGGTGTCGGAGGCGTTGTATTTGAAGGACACGTCCCGGAACTCCACCTCGCCCCTGGGCTGGGGCAGGGCGGCGGGGGCGGCGGGGTCCTGGATGTCCGGCTGGGCGTCCAGCACCTCCTGGATGCGCCGGGCGCTGGCCTGGGCGCGGGAGAGCTGGAGCAGGGACATGGACACCATCATCACGCTCATCAAGATCTGGGCGATGTAGCCGATGAACGCCTGGAGACTGCCCAGGTCGAACTGTCCCCCCATCACCATCCGCCCGCCGAAGAAGAGCACGGCGGCGGTGGCGGCGTTCATGCAGATGGTCATGATGGGCATCAGCGAGACGATCCGCACCCCCACCTTCAAAAAGGCGTCGGTGAGCTCGTCGTTGCTGCGCTGGAATTTCTTCTTTTCAAAATCCTGGCGGACGAAGGCCTTCACCACCCGGATGGCCACCAGGTTCTCCTGCAGGACCTCGTTCACCGCGTCCACCCGCTTCTGCACCTGGCCGAACAGGCGGATGCCCACCTTCATGATCCCGGCGATGATGACCACCATGACGGGGATGACCACCACCAGCACCAGGGCCAGGGTGCTGTTCAGCACCACGGCGATGACCAGGGCCACCAGCAGCATCACCGGGGCCCGGACCATGATCCGCAGACCCATGGTGAGCATCATGGTCATGTTGTTCACGTCGTTGGTGGTCCGGGTGATGAGGCTGGCGGAGGAGAACTTGTCGATGTCGGCGAAGGAGAAGGTCTGGATCTTCTCAAACAGGGCCAGGCGCAGGTTGGCCCCGAACCCCTGGCTGGCGCTGATGCCCAGCTTGGCCCCCATGATCCCGCAGAACATGGACAGCAGGGCCAGGGCCACCATGGCCGCCCCCATCAGGAAGATGTACGTGGTATCCCCCCTGGGGATGGCCTTATCCACGATGGCGGCCATGAGCAGGGGCATGATCATCTCGCAGACCACCTCCAGCACCATGAACACAGGCCCTGTGGCCGCCTGACGGCCATAGCCCTTCAGGTGTTGGCGGATCATATTCAGCATGGGCGTCCCTCCCGCGCGGCGCGGGCGCTCCAGGCCCGCGAAATGGTATTTTAAATAGTATACTGTCTCCGCCCCCGGTTGTCATGAACTTTTTGTAAAAAATTTAGAACAATCGTTTGACAAATTGAAACGGATGTGCTATACTGGACTCACATTAAGGGTGGGAGGCGGTCGCCATGCGGGAATTGACCCCAAAACAGCAGGAAATTTACGACTACATCATCCAGTTCATCCGGGACAAGGGCTATCCCCCCTCGGTGCGGGAGATCGGCGAGGCGCTGGGGCTGAAGAGCCCCTCCACCGTCCACTTCCACATCAAGGGCCTGGAAAACGCCGGTGTCCTCACCAAGGCCGCGGGGAAGACCCGGGCCATCACCCTCACCGACGAGGCCCCCGGCCCCCGGCGGGACAAGATCCCCCTGGTGGGCAACGTGGCCGCCGGTTCGCCCATCCTGGCGGAGGAGCAGGTGGAGGAATACCTCACCTACGACACCGACGGCCTGGTGGGGGAGCACTTCGCCCTGAAGGTCCGGGGGGAGTCCATGCTCCACGCGGGCATCCTCCCCGGGGACCTGGTGGTGGTGCACCAGCAGCAGAGCTTCCACAACGGGGACATCGTGGTGGCCCTCTTTGAGGACGAGGCCACGGTGAAGACCTACCACATGGACCAGGGCCACCTCTGGCTCATGCCGGAGAACCCGGCCTACGAGCCCATCGACGGCGAAGGCGCCCAGCTCCTGGGCAAAGTCGTCGCCGTCATCCGCCGCTACTGACCAAGAGGGCTGTGCCGCTCGGCACAGCCCTCTCGCTATCGTATCGATCGTTTATTTCCCCGAGGAATTGAAGTGGACGGTGGCGATGGTGAGCTTGCTGTTGTCCTTGGCGATGCTGATATAGGCCCAATCCTGGGCGTCTCCGGCGTAGTACACGTCGGTCAGGCTGGAACAGTCCCAAAACGCTTCTTGCCCGATGGCGGTAACGCTCTCGGGAATAGCCACCCAGGTCAGGTTGGAGCAGCGATAAAACATATAATTGCTGATAGACTTTAACCCCACCGGAAGGGTGATTCGGGCCAGATTGCTCTGGTAAAAAGCACTTATCCCAATGCTGGTCACGCTGTCGGGAATGTCAATAAAGGTCAGGCTACTATTGGCAAAGGCACCTTTCCCGATGCTGGTCACGCTGTTGGGAACATCGAGAGAGGTCAGACCGGAGCTTTCAAATGCGTTATCCCCAATGGAGGTGACGCTGTCCGGCAGAGTTGCCCGGGTGAGCTTTGTGCAGGAATAGAATGCGCAGTTTCCCACAGAGGTCACCCCGTCCTCTATGGTGAGGGCACATATCTGATCCCGGCAGCTATTCCAAGGGGAATTACTGGTGCCGTAATTCTCCATCATTCCCTTGCCGGTGATGACCAGCTCGCCGTTATCCTCATATAGCACCCAATACAAATTGTTGCCGCACTTCCCTGCTTTAATTGCCGTGCGGTCGGGGTCGATCCACTGCTCCGGGGCGGCGTCCTCCTTCTGCTCCGGCTCCTGAGACGGCTTCGCGGACGGCGTAGGCGTGGGCTCCTGGCTGGGCTTCGCGGACGGCGTGGGCTCCGGCTCCTGAGACGGCTTCACCGACGGCGTGGGCTCCGGCTCCTGGGAGGGCTTGGGGGACGAGCTGGGCTTAGGCGTCTGCGAAGGCTTGGGGGACGGGGTAGGAGACGGCGTGGGGGACGGCGTGGGGCTGGGCTCCGGGTCGGCGCGCTTTACGGTGACGATTTTGCTGGTTCTCACGCCGTAGGCGTTCACGGCGGCCAGGGTGAAGGAGTTGTTCCCCTTCTGCAGCTCCACCTTGACGGAAAAGGCGCCGTTTTTATCCAGGGTGACGCTCTGGCCGTCCAGGGTCAGCTTGGTGCCGGAGGCCATGGGGGAGATCTTGCCGGAGAGGGTCATGGTCCCCTGGGTGGTCTGGGAGGCATAGCGGTCCAGGGTGATGGTCGGGGCCTGGGTGGAGTCGGGGCCGTAGCCGTGGCTCAACGCCCGGGCCAGCAGGGTGGCGAACTCCGCCCGGGTCAGCCCCTTCTGGGCGGCGATGGTGCCGTCCGGCAGGCCGGACACCAGCCCCTCCGACACCGCCACCGCCATGTAAGGCTTCACCCCCACGGAGATGCTGCTGGTATCAGAGAACATATTCAGCACCGACAGATCGGCGTTGGTGGCCTTGCTGGCGTACCGCCAGGCCACCACCAGGGCGTAGATGGTCTCCTCCCGGGTGATGGTCTGGGTGGGGCGGAAGCTGGCGGTGCCCTGGAGGTT
>CANQMK010000145.1 GCA_947624895.1 uncultured Oscillospiraceae bacterium
TGCTGATACTGCTCCACCGACTGCACCACCCCCGCCGCCAGCATTGAGGCCGCCTCTACCTGCTGGCTGTCAGGGAGACGGGACAGCTTCAGCGCGGTATCCTGGGTCATATTGTGGGCGCTGACGATCCGTTTGGCGTCCGGGGTCAAATTGTTGGCGATCTGGAGCATACGGCTGATGGTCCGCTTACTGAGGCCGGTCTTTTCGGCGGTGTCCTCGATGAAGGACTTCGGCGTGGACGCCAATTTGGCGCCGACGTTGTTGCCGATGGCGCGATTCATCCCCGCCGCCTGCGCCGCCCCCGCTTTCGTCTCCGGGTGGAGCGTCTCGTACAGCTCCTTCCGGCGCGAAAGCTGCTCCCCCAATTCCTGACGGGTCAGCCCTGTGCGAACGATGTTTTCGTCGATCTCTGCCAGCTCCAGCTGCGGGCCGCTCATATCGGTGAAAGCGCACTCGATTTCCGTCCAGCCCAGCCGCTTCGCCGCCTCCAGGCGATGGAGACCGGCGACCAGAGTGCGATCTTCCGTCACCGTGATCGGATTCAGAAGGCCAACGGCGGCAATGCTTTTTGCCAGTTCCGCAACAGGCTCCAGTTTGGCCTTGCGCCGTCCGGGGTTGATCTTGATATCGCTGATTTTGATTTTCACAGGGACCGCTCCTTTCCGCGTTTGCGCCAGATGATGTCATAGCCGAGTACGTCGGCCAGTTGGATCGCCTCGGAGTACCGCAGCGTGCCGCGCTTGAGCTTGTCGGAGAGGTTGGGGACGCTGGCGCTCCAGCCATGTACGACCGAGAGTGTCCGGACGACCTCGCTCATGGTCGTACCCTCCTGCACGATACGGGCTTTGATCTCATTTCGTATGTTCATTATGATTTTTCTCCTTGTATTGTTCTTGATCAGTGCCGTTCCTTCCTGAAACCCGTTCCTGCCCCTGGTTCGCAGCGGCGTATGGTCCCCCTTGGTGCGCCTGCTGCACACTTCGCCGGGGAACATATCCATTTCAGACGGTCATGCGGTTGTCAAGGTGCATCCTTACTGTTGCATGACCTATCATAGCGTATTTTTTCACCCTTTCCCGTATATCCAAGAGGTAGGAAATCGGGCATGAAACAGGCAAATTTCCACGCTTATGGAATTATCGTCCAATTTCGACAAAGTATTAGCAGCAATCGTTGTATCATGGTGGAAAAACTGTTATTATGAGATTTTGGGGTGATAAAATATGGGAACTAAGCTGACAACGCAGGAGCGGCTGAAGGACCTACGGAAAGAACGCGATCTGACGTTGGAACAGCTCGCGGAGCGGACCGGTCTGTCCCGAGCGGCGCTGGGCAGCTATGAAAGCGACGCGCCAAAAGACATCAGCCTCTATGCCATCATCAAACTGGCGGAAGCCTATGGCGTGACTACCGACTATCTGCTGGGGCTGGCCGAAACAAAAGATCCCCCAAACGCAGACCTGAACGATCTGCGCCTGGGGGACGGGATGATAGAGCTGCTGAAAAGCGGGCGTGTCAATACGCCGCTTCTCTGTGAGTTCGCTACCCACAAGGATTTTGTGAAACTGCTGGCCGATATCGAGGTCTATGTGGACGGGCTGGCCGCGGCGCAGATCCAGAACCTGAATGCCTGGGTGGACGTGGCGCGGGCGGAGATCATGGAGAAATACCAGCCCGGGGAACACGATAGCACCACCTACCTGTTGAAGGCCATGCACATCCAGGAGGGGGAGTATTTCAGTCAGCGGATACACGACGACATAGACGGTATCCTGGCCGACATGAAGGCCGCCCACGCGGACCGGGCCGGGAGCGTCCCGGATACCTCTGTGGCGGCGGAGTTCAAGGAGGCGCTGGACGAGGCGGTAAATTTCAAGGGCAGCCGCTTGGAGCAGTGGATTATGCTGTTCTGCAAGCAGATTAAGCTGAGATACAACGCGCTGACAGAGGAAGAAAAACAGTGGCTCACCCGTATCGCCAAGAAGTCTGAGCTGGTGAAAGGCCATGTGTCCAAGCGGGGCAAGAAACAAAAATAAGCAGGCAGGGGCAGGTCGATGATGACCCGCCCCTGCCTGCTTATTCAGTTACTGCATATCAGTCATAGATGAGTTCAGCCAGGACTCGTTCTTCGGCCATAGCCTTGAAGCTGTTCACAGCCTGCACCCAGCCGAGCTGGTCCCTGGCCTTCATAGCCTCACCGACTCCGCTTGCCCTCATCAGGCGGGTCACAATCTGGTCGACCTGCATCTGGGCCTGGCGGTCGATCTGGTACAGGTACGGCTCCATCCTGCCCGTCAGGAGCATGGAGGTGTAGGTGCTGTGGTGGTGTTCCTTGAGGAAGCGCTCCCTCAGGCGGCCATACCTGCCCATAGGGGCCAGACCGGCATCTCCGCCAGTGTCCGCTGTCAGGTCGGGGATTAGGTAGTCCCCAACTCTCGTATAGGTCAGTTCTGTCGTCATTCTCCTTTTAGTTTCGTTACATGACTTAGGTTCTTTCTGATCCTGTCTGACAGTTGCCATGGTTAAAGATTTTATATATTACTGTTTTATGGCCTGCGGCAGTATCGCCGGAGGAATTTTACATACTGAAACGGATCACATTTGACAAGGCGACGCATAAGGCGGTAGCACAAGAGCTTGGTATTACTGTCTGGAACAGTCAGAAACGGTTGGAACGTATCCGAACAAAGTTGCGCCAGATTTTCCCTGACCACCCAAAGGGAAAGTAAAATTTTGAAAGAATGTCAGCTTTTTGATTGATCGGGAACTATATAAACGAAGGAGGTTCAGAACATGGCAAAGGAAAATCACGCTGAAAAATTCGCCTATCTGGACCAATTGAGCACAGAAGAACTGGAAGAGATTATTCGTGCCCATATGGACTCTCCAGAAAACCAAAATGAAGAGGCGATTTTTCACGTTCTGGAGGTGTTGAACAAAAGGGCAAAGGAAGACCCCGATGGGATCCAATTTGAAAAAGAGAGGGTCTGGCACGATATTCAGACCATTTATAACGTCCCCGAGGGGGCAGGGCGCTCCCTGTATCCCGTGGATGACGAGGAAAGCGGTGAACGATCCGAGGAAAATGCCCGTTCCACCTCTAAGGCCCCTGCTAAGAAGGGCGTGCGCTGGCGGTGGGGTCTGGGCGTTGCCGCGGCGGCTATCCTCCTGTTTTCCTGCCTGATGGTAGGCGCCCAAGCCGTTGGCATAGATGTTTTCGGTTTCTTGGCCCGGTGGACGGCTGACACATTTCACTTTGTGCCCGCAACCAACCAGTTCTACCCAGAGGCCCGAGATACTTTTGCCCAAAACCACTTCCCTAAAGAACAGGCTCCCCAGTGGTATCCGGAGGGCTTTGTGATGGATGAGCCCAAGGTCAAGGATGAAGAATTATTTACGACCATGGTTTTTCCCTTTTTTAACGCTTCGGAGGGCAGGTTCTTTTTTGTTCAGGCATGGCGGTATTCCTCCCCGGAGGAGCTGGCCGCGTGTAATTACCAATGGGAGCCTGGCTCCCAGGAAGAATACACCAGCGGCAACAAAACCTTTGTCATCGTCGAAAACGAAGGCCATATCACCGCTACATGGTCGGATCAAGAAAGGTATGTTTTGTCCATAGCAGGCGATCTCTCTCTTCCGGACACAGAAAAAATCATTGATTCCATAGGAGGTTGACACACCATGAAACGCATGGTCGCATTAACGCTTGCCATTTTTATGGTTCTTTCCTGCGGGCTGTGCATCCCCGCCTCCGCCCAGACCGATGCCAGCTATACCATTTGTAGCAGCTCTGCCACCTTGAACAAGGGCGATGAGCCCGGCGAACTGTTCATCAGTTATTCAGTTACCGCTAATATGCAGGCGGCGTCTCTGGGCGTGAAGACGCTCAAGATCTACACGGACACCGGCAAACTCGTGAAGAGCCTTTCTGGGACTACTTCCAACGGTCTGGTGGAAGTAGATTCTGTTTTTCACGGGGGGTCCTATCATTTCTATGTCACTCCCGGCCAGTACTACTACGCCGAGGTCACCGTTTTTGCCGCCACCAACACCGTTTCCGACAGCTATACCCACCTCACCGATACGATCAGAGCCCCCTACTAATACCAGCATAGCACAAAGGTCATGTGGCCTCTCTCATGTTGAGAGAGGCCACATTTTTGTTTGCCTGCTTATATCTTCTTTTTGTAATAAGTGTCACGTTTCGCCAAATTTTTCTCTCCCAAATCGCTATGTTTAACCCATGGCCCGATGTCAATTTATGGGGCAAAGGGAGTTGATTCATAGAAATTGGGGGGAAACACGTAGATGGCCTTCCACTTTTTATGTGGGAAAAGGTGGGGGATTTGATAGCAGTCATTATAGTGGTCTAGCTAACAGTTCCTTTTATTGGCTTGCGCTTTTCTGTGAAAATCCAGAAAAGTATGGCGATTTCTGCGTGGAAAAGACTTTTCCGAGTGCATGGAAAGATCCATGTGTTCGGAAAAGTTTTTTGTCTATATGGCCTCGCGGTCCCCCATCCTTACAGTTACTAAGATCTCAACAACTGCAAAATGGAGGAAGTTATTATATGAATGAAGCTATTAAGGCCCGTGTTATAAGCCTTTTGGAAAAGTACCCCGAAAATATACGCAAAATTGCCCAGTTGCGCTACGAGTTGGAGCACCCGAGCAAGGTGTCGCCGTCGGAGGTGATCGAAACAATGGCGCTGGGCCATAAGGACGGAGATGGGATCTCCCCGACTGGGTATGTGTCAGACAAAACCCGCTACATCGCGCTCAATTACCAAGAGGAGGTTGCAAAGTTAAAGGCCGAGGCCGTTGAGGGAATAGCAGGCAAGCTGTTTCCGCTGGAAAGGGAGGTAGGCCGGCTGGAATATTATGTGGGCCTACTGAATGAACGGCAGGCCATAATTATCCGGCGTCACTATTTTGATGGACTTACTCTGGTGCAACTGGGCTCGGACTTGCGCCTCTCACCGAAAACCTTGCGGAAGCTAAAAAATGAGGCAATTGATACGCTGGCTGAGATGTACGAATACTCTGGAGCCGTCAGTTAAGCCATTTCCCTATAAATTCCCTATATCTTCCCCAAAAGTTCCCCTTGTTGGTATCTTGCAAAGGGCTATTGCGGAGTAGTATCATTATACTCACTAGGAAACTAAATACAGCAAGACACCCCTTGGTGCTTCGGCGCCAGGGGTGTCTTTTTGCGCGCCTGTATGAAGACGTGGCTCTTGCTGTTCTCATACCATATCTTCAGAATTCAT
>CANQMK010000146.1 GCA_947624895.1 uncultured Oscillospiraceae bacterium
CCCCAGTGGACCCACGGCGGCGTGGTCTTCGCCCCCAAGCCCCGGGATTACAGCTACACCCTGAACAAGAAGGTCAAGCGCCTGGCCCTGAAGTCCGCGCTGAGCGCCAAAGCCGCCGAGGGCAACGTCCTGGTGGTGGACGACATGAAGCTGGACGCCATCAAGACGAAGGATATGCAGGCCTTCCTGGACGCCGTGGGCGCCAAGAAGGCGGTGCTGGTCACCCCCGAGGTCCGGGAGAACATCTACAAGTCCGCCCGGAACATCCCCGGCGTGAGCACCACCACCGCCACCATCCTCAGCGTCTACGACATCGTCAACGCCCAGCAGATCATCGTCGATAAGGCCGCCCTGGCCGTGATCGAGGAGGTGTTCGCCTAATGAAAACCGCTTACGATATCATCAAGCGCCCCATCATTTCCGAGCAGTCCATGGCCGATATCGACCGCAAGAAGTACGTCTTCGAGGTGGCCAAGGACGCCAACAAGATCGAGATCGCCAAGGCGGTGGAGGAGGCCTTCGGCGTGAAGGTCTCCAAGGTCAACACCCTGAATGTGCAGGGCAAGCTCAAGCGCCTGGGCGCCCAGCCCGCCGGCCGCCGCCCCTCCTGGAAGAAGGCGATGGTCACCCTGACCCCCGACTCCAAGGGGATCGACCTGTTCGAGAACATGGTGTAAGGGAGGATATGAGACATGGCTATCAAGACCTATAAGCCCACCACGCCCTCCCGCCGCCACATGACCGTGAGCGCCTTCGAGGGCATCGACAAGAAGGCCAAGCCCGAGCGCAGCCTGCTGGAGCCTCTGAAGAAGCACGCCGGGCGCAACAGCTACGGCCGCATCACCGTCCGCCACCACGGCGGCGGCAACAAGAAGAAGTACCGGGTCATCGACTTCAAGCGGGACAAGGAGGGGACCGCCAAGGTCATCAACCTCCAGTACGACCCCAACCGCTCCGCCAACATCGCCCTCATCGAGTACGAGGACGGCGAGCGCCGGTATATCCTGGCCCCCGTGGGCCTGAAGGCCGGGCACATCATCATGACCGGTGAGCACGCCGACATCCTGCCCGGCAACTGCCTGCCCATCAGCCGCATCCCCGTGGGCGAGCTGATCCACTGCATCGAGATCTACCCCGGCAAGGGCGCCCAGCTGGTGCGCTCCGCCGGCGTGGCCGCCCAGCTGATGGCCAAGGAGAACGGCATGGCCCAGGTCCGCCTCCCCTCCGGCGAGGTCCGCTATATCCGGGAGGAGTGCAAGGCCACCATCGGCCAGGTGGGCAACGCCGACTGGGCCAACATCCAGATCGGCAAGGCCGGTCGGAAGCGCCACATGGGCTGGCGGCCCACCGTCCGCGGCTCGGTCATGAACCCCAACGACCACCCCCACGGCGGCGGCGAGGGCAAGAGCCCCGTGGGCCGTCCCGGCCCGGTCACCCCCTGGGGCAAGCCGGCCATGGGCTACAAGACCCGCAAGAAGAAGAACCGCACCGAGCAGTTCATCGTCAAGCACCGCAACGCGAAGTAAAGGAGAGTGTGAAATATGTCCAGAAGCATCAAGAAAGGCCCGTTTTGCGCTCCCGAGCTTCTCAAGCGCGTGGATGAGCTGAACAAGGCCAACGACAAGAAGGTCCTCAAGACCTGGAGCCGGGCCAGCACCATCTTCCCCTCCTTTGTGGGCCACACCTTCGCCGTCCACGACGGCCGCAAGCACGTGCCCGTCTACGTCACCGAGGATATGGTGGGCCACAAGCTGGGCGAGTTCGCCCCCACCCGGACCTTCAAGGGCCACTCGGGCACCAAGACCGGGCAGTAAGGAGGGCTGAGAGTAATGGAAGCGAAAGCATTTGTAAAGCACGTGCGGATCTCCACCCGCAAGGTGGGCATCGTGTGCGACCTGATCCGGGGCAAGGACACCAAGGAGGCCGCCGCCATCCTGGCCAACGTCCCCAAGTCCGCCTGTGAACCCCTCCAGAAGCTCCTCAAGAGCGCCTGCGCCAACGCCGAGAACAACCACCACATGGACCCCGAAAAGCTCTATGTGTCCCAGGTGTTCGCCACCCCCGGCCCCATCATCAAGCGGATGCGGCCCCGGGCCCGGGGCAGAGGCTACCGCATCAACAAGCGCACCAGCCACATCACCCTCGCGGTGAAAGAGCGCTAAGGGAGGAGGAAGAATATGGGACAGAAAGTCAATCCCCACGGCCTGCGCGTGGGCGTCATCAAGGATTGGGACTCCCGTTGGTTCGCCTCCAATGAGAAGGTGGGCGACCTGCTGGTGGAGGACTACCAGCTCCGCCGGGACCTGAAGAAGCAGCTCTACGCCGCCGGCGTGCCCCAGATCGAGATCGAGCGCCGGGGCGACAACAAGGTGGTCATCTACCTCCACTGCGCCCGGCCCGGCGTCATCATCGGCAAGGGCGGCGAGGACATCGAGAAGCTCCGCGCCCAGCTGGAGAAGCGCCTGGGCAAGAGCGTGGCCCTGAACATCGTGGAGGTCAAGAACCCCGATACCAACGCCCAGCTGGTGGCGGAGAACATCGCCCAGCAGCTGGAGAAGCGCATCGGCTTCCGCCGGGCCATGAAGAACGCCATGGGCCGGGCCATGCGCATGGGCGCCCTGGGCATCAAGACCTGCTGCTCCGGTCGCCTGGGCGGCGCGGAGATCGCCCGCACCGAGCACTACCACGACGGCACCATCCCCCTCCAGACCCTCCGGGCCGACATCGACTACGGCTTCGCCGAGGCCGCCACCACCTATGGCCGCATCGGCGTGAAGGTCTGGATCTACAAGGGCGAGGTGCTCAGCCAGACCCTGCGGACCACCCCCCGCACCATGGACACCACCAAGCCCCTGGAGCGCCGGGATCGCCGGGATCGTCGGGATCGCCGGGACGGCGACCGCCGCGGCCCCGGTGGGGATCGCCGTGGTCCTGGCGGACGGGACGACCGCCGCGGCGGAGGCCGCTTTGGCGACCGCAAGCCCGGTCCGGTCTACCAGGCCCGTCCCCAGATCGTGACCCCCAAGCCCGCGCCCGCGCAGGCGCCCGCCGAGGCCCCTGCTGAGGCCGCTACTTCCGAGGAAGGAGGCCAGGAGTAATGCTGCTGCCCAAGAGAGTGAAATACCGCCGGGTGCACCGTGGCCGGATGAAGGGCAAGGCCACCCGGGGCAACACCGTCACCTACGGTGACTTTGGCCTTCAGGCCACCGAGCCGGCCTGGATCACCAGCAACCAGATCGAGGCCGCCCGTATCGCCATGACCCGCTACACCAAGCGTGGCGGCAAGGTGTGGATCAAGATCTTCCCCGACAAGCCCGTCACCGAGAAGCCCGCCGAGACCCGCATGGGCTCCGGCAAGGGCTCCCCGGAGTACTGGGTCTCCGTGGTGAAGCCCGGCCGGGTGATGTTCGAGATCGCCGGCGTGCCGGAGGAGACCGCCCGTGAGGCCCTCCGTCTGGCCTCCCACAAGCTGCCGGTGAAGTGCAAGATCGTCGCCCGGGAGGATGCCCAGGCGGACGCCCAGACTGAGGAGAAGGGTGGTGAATGAAGATGAAGGCCAGTGAAGTTCGTAAGATGAGCGCCAAGGAGCTGGAGAGCAAGCTGGTGGAGCTGAAGAAGGACCTGTTCAACCTTCGTCTTCAGCACGCCACCAACCAGCTGGACAACCCCATCCGCATCGCCCAGGTCAAGCGGGACATCGCCCGCGTCAAGACCATCATCCGCCAGCAAGAGCTGGCCAGCCGATAAGAAGGAGGAACGGAACCGTGGAAAACAGGACTTCTTCCCGTAAGACCAGAGTCGGCCTGGTGGTCTCTGACAAGATGGACAAGACCGTTGTGGTGGCCATTGCCGACCGTGTGGCCCACCCCCTGTACAAGAAGATCGTCAAGCGGACCTACAAGCTCAAGGCCCATGACGAACAGAACTCCTGCGGCGTGGGCGACCGCGTCCGCGTCATGGAGACCCGGCCCCTCAGCAAGGACAAGCGCTGGAGAGTCGTGGAAATCATCGAGAAGGCGAAGTAAGGAGGTGCCAGTATGATCCAACAGGAGAGCTATTTGAAGGTAGCCGATAATACCGGCGCCAAGGAGATCAAGACCATCCGCGTGCTGGGCGGCTCCCGCCGCAAGTTCGGCAACATCGGCGACGTGGTGGTGGCCTCTGTCCGCAAGGCCCAGCCCGGCGGCCAGGTGAAGAAGGGCGAGGTGGTCCGCGCCGTCATCGTCCGCTCCAGCCGCGGCGTCCGCCGCCCCGACGGCAGCTACGTCCGCTTTGACGACAACGCCGCCGTCCTCATCCGGGACGACAAGAACCCCCGCGGGACCCGTATCTTTGGGCCGGTGGCCCGGGAGCTCCGGGACAAGGACTACATGAAGATCCTGTCCCTGGCCCCTGAAGTGCTGTAAGGGGGGAAGAGCGATGAGCAAACTGAACATCAAGAAGGGCGACACCGTGGTGCGCATCTCCGGCGACGTGGCCAAGGACAAGGGTATGGCCGGTCACAAGGGGAAGGTGCTGGAGGTCATGCCCGAGGAGGGTAAGGTGATCGTGGAGGGCATGAACATGGTCTCCCGCCACACCAAGCCCCGTCAGCAGGGCGAGCAGGGCGGCATCATCAAGAAGGAGGCCCCCCTCTACGCCTGCAAGGTCCAGCTGGTCTGCCCCAAGTGCGGCAAGGCCACCCGGGTGGGCCACAAGGTGGCCGACGGCAAGAAGACCCGCGTCTGCAAGAAGTGCGGCGCGGAGATCTGAGAAAGGAGGGAGAACCAATGGCTGACAACAAGACTGAGAAGGTCAAGGAGGCGGTGGAAGCCGCCGTGGAAAAGGCCGCCGAGGACGTAAAGGAAAAGGCCGCCGAGGTGGCTGAGGACGTGAAGGAGAAAGCCGCCGAGGTCAAGGCTGAGGTCAAGGCTGAGGTCAAGGCCAAGGCGAAGGTCGCCAAGGCCAAGGCCGAGGAGGCCGTGGAGGACGTGAAGGAGAAGGCCGCCGAGGTCAAGGCCAAGGCGAAGGCCGCCAAGGCGGAGGAGAAGCCCGCCGCCGACACCGACGGCATGCCCAACCTGAAGGCCCGCTACGTCAAGGAAGTGGCCCCCGAGCTGATGAAGCGCTTCGGCTACAAGTCCGTGATGCAGATCCCCCGGCTGGAGAAGATCGTGGTCAACTGCGCCTGCGGCGAGGCCCGGGACAACTCCAAGGTCCTGGAGGCCGTGGTGGGCGACCTGGCCGCCATCACCGGCCAGAAGCCCATCATCACCAAGGCCAAGAAG
>CANQMK010000147.1 GCA_947624895.1 uncultured Oscillospiraceae bacterium
TTGTGGAGGTTCACGTCGGAGCAGGCCTCGTCGATGAGGTCGATGGCCTTGTCGGGGAGGAAGCGGTCGGTGATGTAGCGCTCGGACATGACCACCGCCAGCCGGGCCATCTCCGGGGAGATGGAGACTTTATGATACGTCTCGTAGTAGGGGGCGATGCCCTTGACCACCTCGATGGCCTCCTCCACCGAGGGCTCCTCCACCATGACCGGCTGGAAGCGCCGCTCCAGGGCGGAGTCCTTTTCGATGTACTTGCGGTACTCGGTGAGGGTGGTGGCGCCGATGACCTGGATCTCCCCCCGGGAGAGGGCGGGTTTGAGGATGTTGGCGGCGTTCATGGAGCCCTCCGCGTCCCCCGCGCCCACGATGTTGTGGACCTCGTCGATGACCAGGATGATGTTGCCCAGCTTGCGGATCTCCTCGATGAGGCCCTTCATCCGGCTCTCGAACTGGCCCCGGAACTGGGTGCCCGCCACCAGGGCGGTCAGGTCCAGCAGATAGACCTCCTTGTCCCGGAGCTTATAGGGCACGTCTTTGTTGAAGATCCGCATGGCCAGGCCCTCGGCGATGGCGGTCTTGCCCACGCCGGGCTCGCCGATGAGGCAGGGGTTGTTCTTCTGGCGGCGGTTGAGGATCTGGATGGTGCGCTCCAGCTCGTTCTCCCGGCCCACAATCCGGTCCAGCTTGCCGTCGGCGGCCTTCTGGCTCAGGGAGATGCAGTAGTTCTCCAAAAACTTCCGCTTGGGGGGACGCTCCCCCTTGGAGCGCTTGGCGGCGGAGGCGCCGGACCCGGCGTCGTCGTGGTCGTGGTCGTCCCTGGGGGACTGGTCCCGGTCCGCCCCGCCGAAGAGCTTGTTGAGGAAGGGGAAGGTGGCGGTGCGGCCCGCCTCGTCGTCCTCCTCGTCCTCGTCCTCCTCCTGGGCGGCTAGACCGTCCAGCCCCTCCGCGCCGCCGAAGGCGGACATCATCTCCGAGGTGATCCCGTCCAGGTCGTCCTCGGTGATTCCCATCTTCTTCATCATGTCCTCCACGGGGCCAATGTGGAGCTCCTTGGCGCACTTGAGGCAGAGACCCTCGTTCTTGGTCTCGCCGTTTTCGATCTTTGTGATAAATACCACAGCGGGGTTCTTGTGGCAGCGGGAACACATGGTAGGCTGCATGGCGTTTCTCCTTATACATCGCCCGTTCCGGGCGGGTCCTGTTCCAACCGGAGGAAGTGTAGCACATATTTATGAACACAGTGTTAACCTGTCCGGGCCAATGTCTGGACAGACAGGGGGCTTTATCCGGCGAAGAGGGAGAGGATGGGGTTCACCTGGGTGAAAAACCGCAGGAGGTAGGAGTGGGCGAGGACCTGGGGACTGGGCCGGAAGGAGCTGGACATCAGCGCCGCCACCGCCACCAGGACCACGATCCCCCCCTTCAGCAGACCCACGACGCCGCCCCCCAGGTCGTTGCAGAACTTCAGCCCGGGCAGCTTGGCCACCAGGTCCAGGGCGTGGAGGAGCAGGGTGAGCAGTACGTAGAGCAGCAGGAAGGACAGGGCGAAGAGCACGCTGTGGGCCATCCGCTGGGCCACGAACTGAGCGGCGGAGGTGGCGATCTCCGAGACGTCGGGGAGGATGTTCTGGGCCTTCAGCGCCTCCTCCACCGCGTCGGCGGCCCAGGAGAACAGCCCGTCCTCCTCCCGCAGGGCCTCCACGGCGGAGCTTCCGCCCGCGTCGCCGCCGCCATGGGCGGTGATGCGCTCCTCGATCACCTGGGCCAGCTTGGGGACGATGGCGTCCGCCACGGGGGCGTCCAGGGTGTCGGCCACAAAACCGGCCCCCAGGAAGGAGGCCAGCGCCACCGCCAGTCCGCACAGGGAGAGGAGCAATCCCCGGTGCCAGCCCAGGCAGGCGAAGAGGATCAGCACCGCCAGGATGAGCCCGTCATAGATCAGAAATTCCATCCGATGTTCCTCCTTTTCAGCCGGGCAGCTCCAGCCACGCGGCGTCCCGGGTGGCCAGATAGGCCGAGCCGTCGGCCAGCATGGCCAGATAGGTGGCGTCCTGGTCGTTCTCCACCGTGGCGTAGAGGGTCAGGTCCCGGGTGTAGATGTTCAGCTCCTGGCTGGTGAGCACGCCGATGTAGCGCCCTGCCGCGCTGACGGCCAGGATGGGCCGGGTCTCGTCCAGAGAGGCCGTCACCTGCCCGGCGTGGTCCAGCACCTCCAGGGTGGTCTGGCTGCCGGAGCGGTAGGGGCTGGTCAGCACCACGAAGCGGTCGTCCGCCAGGAGGGAGTAGCGCTTCAGATAGCGGTCCGACCAGTCGTAGCTGCCGGTCTGGCTCAGGGCGCTGTCGGCGGCCAGGGCGGCGTACTGCCCCATCACCCGCACCCCGCGCTCGTCCCAGACCAGGTCCAGGGGGAGCTGGCTGTCCAGGGACCAGGTGGCCTTGGGCGCCGGGGCCTTGGGGTCCAGGTCGGAGAAGACGTACTGGGCCAGGGCGCAGTGGAAGAAGCGGTCCTCCTGTCCGGCGGTGACCGCCAGCAGGGAGCGGTCGTCCGGGGAGACCAGGGCGTCCAGCACGTAGGCGGAGGAGAGGTTCAAGGTCATGTAGGGCTCGTAGTCGCCGTCGTAGACCGAGACTGCCCCCTTGTAGCCGCTGGAGCGGGTGACCACCGCCAGATAGCCGTCGGCGTTCAGCCGGGCGCTGAGGATGATGGTCTGGCTGTCGTCCAGGGAGAAGACCGGGGCACGGTTCTTGTAGACCCGCAGGGCGGAGCCCCCGGCGTCATAGACCACGGCGGCCTTGCCGCTCACCTGGCAGACGGGGTTTTTCATGGTGAAGGTGTCCTCCACGTAGGCGGTGCCGCCGGGGCTGTACAGCCGCGCGCCGGTCTGGGACACGGCCAGCAGGTCCCCGCCGCAGGCGCGCAGGGTCAGCGACCCGCCCCCCTGATAGGGGAAGGGCTCGCCGCCCCCCTCGTCCCGGCCCGCCAGGGAGCGGTAGGTGAACCAGCGCTTCAGGGCGTCGAAGTTCAGCTTGTCCCGGTTCACCACCAGGAAGACGGCCCCCAGGGCCAGGGCCAGGGTGAGGAGAAAGGCCACCAGCCGGGCGAAGAGGCCGGGGCGCTTTTTGGGAGGGGGAGCCTCCTTTTTCACTTCTCGGATCATAGCCATATCTTACAGCACATCCTCTTCATACCAGAGCTTGGATAGGTAGAGTCCGCCCGGCGGTGCGGTGGGGCCGGCGGCGGTGCGGTCCCGCCGCTCCATGATATGGGGCAGGTCCAGGGGGTCCAGCTTGCCCTCCGAGGCGTAGACGCAGGTGCCCACCATGGCCCGGACCATGTTGTAGAGGAACCCGTCGGCGCAGACCCGGCACGCAATGAGCTCGCCGTCCCGGGCGATGTCGAAGTAGTGGACGGTCCGCACGGTGGTCTTGGTCTCGGTGCCCACGCTCCGCAGGGCGGCGAAGTCGTGGGTGCCCACCATCTGGTCGGCGCAGCGCTGCATAACCGTCTCGTCCAGCCGCTTGGGGTAAAACCACACCCGGTCCACCAGGAAGGCGTTGCGGATGCGGGAGTTGTAGATGCGGTAGGTGTACTCTTTTTTGAGGCAAGAGCCGATGGCGTTGAAGTCCGGGGACACCTCGGTGGCGCGGGTGACCACGATGTCGTCCGGCAGGCGGGTGTTCACCGCCAGGGGCAGGCGCGCGCAGGGGATGGAGGAGGTGGTGTGGAAGTTGGCCACGTACTGCAGGGCGTGGACCCCCGCGTCGGTCCGGCCCGCCCCCACGCACTTCACCGGGTGGCCCACCACCCACTCCAGGGCCTTTTCCAGGGTGGACTCCACGGTGACGCCGTTTTTCTGCACCTGCCAGCCGTGGTAGGCCGTGCCCACGTACATCAGCCGAAGGGCGATATTCCGCTCCATCTCTTACACCCCCAGCCGCCCCAGCAGACCGGCCCCCACGCACAGGACCAGGCCCAGGGCCAAGGTCACATAGTCCCGCGCCGCGAAGCGCAGCTGCCGCAGCTTGGTGCGGCCCTCGCCGCCGTGGTAGCACCGGCACTCCATGGCCACCGCCAGCTCGTCCGCCCGGCGGAAGGCGGAGATGAACAGGGGCACCAGCAGGGGGACCAGGGCCCTGGCCCGCTGGAGGAGGTTGCCGGTGTCAAAGCTGGCCCCCCGGGCCTTCTGGGCGGACATGATCTTGTCCGTCTCCTCGATGAGGGTGGGGATGAAGCGCAGGGCGATGGACATCATCATAGCCAGCTCGTGGACGGGGGCCTTCAGCTTCTTCAGCGGCCCCAGCAGGGACTCCAGCGCGTCGGTGATGAGGATGGGGGAGGTGGTGTAGGTGAGCAGGAAGGTGCAGGAGATGAGCAGGGCGATGCGCAGGACCATGAAGGCGGCGGCCCACACCCCGGCGGGGTAGACCTTGAGGACCCAGAGGGAGAACAGGGGGGACTCCCCCGGCTTGCCCGGGGTGTAGAAGAGGTTCAGAAGGCCGGTGATGACCACGATGAGCAGGACCGCCCGCATACTCCGCAGCAGGACGGAGAGCTTGATCCGGGAGAGGAGCACGCAGAGCGCCAGGGTCGCGGTCATGACCGCGTAGGCCACCGGGCCCTTGGCCAGGAAGAGGGCGACGATGTAGCAGACGACAAAGAGGATCTTGGCCCGGGGGTCCATGCGGTGGACGACGGTATTTCCGGGGAAATACTGCCCCAGGGTGATGTCCTTGATGGCCATTCACTCCGCCCCCTTTCCCAGGGCGGCCAGAATGGCCCGCCGGGCCTGCTCCACGGTGTAGACCGAGGGGTCCACCGCCGCGCCCATGGCGTGGAGGCGGTGGAAGACCCGGGTGATCTGGGGCACGCCCAGGCCCATCTCCTCCAACTCCTCCTGATGGGAGAAGACCTCCCCGGGGGAGCCCTGGAGGGGGACGCGGCCGTCGTGGATGACCACCAGGCGGTCCACCGTCCGGGCCATCTCCTCCATGGAGTGGGACACGATGATGATGGTGGCGTTTTTGGAGCGGTGGTACTCCCGGAGGTTGGCCAGGATGCGCTCCACCCCTACCGGGTCCAGCCCGGCGGTGGGCTCGTCCAGGATGAGGACCTGGGGCTCCATGGCGATCAC
>CANQMK010000148.1 GCA_947624895.1 uncultured Oscillospiraceae bacterium
CCGCCGGGACTTGCCCACGGCGTAGCTCTGGAACCACTCGCCGATCTGGTAGAAGAGCATCACCGCCACGGCCTCCAGATAGTCCCCGCTGCCGCTGACCACCGCCAGGGCGAAAGCCCCCACCGTGGCCACCGCCATGAGGAAGTTCTCGTCGAAGACCTGCCCGTGGCCGATCCCCCACAGGGCCTTCCACAGGATGTCATAGCCGATGACCAGATAGGGGACCAGGTAGAGCGCCAGCCGGACCCAGCCCTTGGCCGGGACGAAAGCCAAAACCGCCAGCAGTCCGGCGGTGAGCAAAATGCGCCCCAGGGCCTTCCTCTGCTTCCTCCCCATGGCCGCTCCCCCCTCAGAAGTCGATCTCGCAGTCCGGCTCCACCCGGCGGCACGCCTTCCGCACCGCCGTCATCACCGGCCTCTCCTCCGCCTGGGGGTCGAACTCCACCCGCAGTTTCTGGGTCATAAAGTTGATGGACGCGGCGGTCACCCCGGGCACCTTCCCCGCCGCCTCCTCCATCTTCCGGGCGCAGTTGGCGCAGTCCACCTCGATGGCATAGGTCTTGGTCATACCTCTCTCCTCCTCCAATATGATCTGGGGGTCACTCCCCCACGTGCTCCAGCCCCTGGTCCATGATGGTCTTCACGTGCCCGTCCGCCAGGGCGTAAAAGACGGTCTTCCCCTCCCGGCGGTAGCGCACCAGCTTGCTGGCCTTCAGCGCCCGGAGCTGATGGCTCACCGCCGACTGGGTCACCCCCAGCAGCTGGGCCAGGTCATAGACGCACATCTCCCCCAGGGAGAGGATGTACAGCAGCTTCACCCGGGTGGAGTCCCCGAAGATCTTGAACAGCTCCGCCAGGTCGTAGAGCACCTCGTCCTCGGGCAGCTCCTCCCGCACCCGGGCCACCTGCTCCTGATGGGCCCGGAGGAACTCCGTGGTCTCGTCCACTGCCGCCGCCTCCTTTCTAAACGTATGAGCATTTGTTCATCTGTTATTATAGTTTCATCCATCTCCCCTGTCAACCCCCCGGGCGAAAAAATTTTTCGCCCCCGCCGAGCCCGGCCCACCGCCCCGCTCCCGGCGGCGTTTTTCCCGCCGGGGCCGCCCCCGGCTTGCTTTTTCTCCCGATTGGTTGTATCATAAGGGATAGATGGAGGAAAGGGGGTCCCGCGCCGTGAACAGAGAGGAAGCCTTTGAGTTTTTGGACCGCGCCGCCCGGGGCATCGCGGAGATGTTCGGCTCCTCCTGCGAGACGCTGGTGCAGGATATGTCCGACCCCAGCCACCCCATCCTCTCCATCTACAACGGCCAGGTCTCCGGCCGGGAGGTGGGCTCCACCGCGGACATCCTGGGCTCCACCCGCCTCATCGACGAGAACGCCATGACCACCGACTTCGTCAACCTCTACGCCACCACCCCCGCCGGGGCCCAGATCAAGTCCTCCACCTTCCACCTGATGGGGGAGGGCTACAACCTGGCCCTGGGCATCGACTTCGACTACACCTCCCTGGTCTTCGCCAACCGCATCCTGGTGGACCTGATGAGCGCCGACGCCGACCTCCAGAGCGTCCTGTGGCAGGGCGGGGACGACGGCCTCCAGCTCCTCTTTGACGAGTGCCTGGCCGCCGTGGGCAAGCCGGTCTCCGCCCTCACCAAGGCGGACCGGATGCGGGTGGTGGCCCTGCTGGAGCAGAAGAACGCCTTCTCCTTCCGCAAGTCGGTGCCCTTCGTGGCCAAGCGGCTCCAGGTGTCCCGGTACACCATCTACAAATATCTGGACGAACTCACCGCCCAGGCCACGGGCCAGGGCTGAATTTTAGGAGGGAGAGAGCGCTATGGAAAAGACCCGTATCGACGCCTGGTTCGACCGCCCGGAGGTCCGCCAGGAGCTCATCCACTGGATCGGCCGCCTGGTGGCGGTGGAGAGCGTGAAGGGGGACCCCGCCCCCGGCGCGCCCTTCGGCCCCGGCCCCAAGGCCGCCCTGGAGGAGGCCCTGGCCCTCTGCGCCCAGGAGGGCTTCGCCTGCGGCAGCTATGACAACTACGTGGGCACCGTGGACCTGAACGACCGGGCCACCCAGCTCCACATCCTGGGCCACCTGGACGTGGTGGCGGCGGGCTCCGGGTGGGACACCCCGCCCTTCTCCTGCGTCCACCAAGACGGCATCCTCTACGGCCGGGGCGTCTCGGACGACAAGGGCCCCGTCTGCGCCGCGCTGATGGCCATGAAGGCGGTCCGGGAGCTGGGGGGCACGGCGAAGAACGTCCGCCTCATCCTGGGCACCGACGAGGAGTCCGGCTCGGCGGACCTGGCCTACTACTACGCCCGGGAGCCCTACGCCCCCAACTCCTTCACCCCCGACGCGGACTTCCCCCTCATCCACATCGAGAAGGGCCACTACCACCCCGACTTCGGCGCGGGCTGGGAGGCGGAGGCGGCCACCCCCCGGGTCACCTCCCTCACCGGCGGCATCCGCTTCAACGTCGTCCCCCCGGAGGCCCAGGCCACGGTGGCCGGCCTCACCGCCGACCCCGCCCTGGACTCCCTGTGCCGCCAGGCGGAGAAGATCACCGGCGCCACCTTCGAGGTGGAGGCGGCGGAGGGCGGCGTCCGCTTCCTCTGCCACGGCAAGAACGCCCACGCCGCCATGCCGGACACGGGGATCAACGCCATCCAGGCCCTGCTGGAGGTGCTGGCCCGCCTGCCCCTGGCCGACTGCGCCTCCACCCAGGCGGTGAACGCCCTGCACGCCCTCTTCCCCTTTGGGGACACCCGGGGCGAGGCCCTGGGCATCGCCAAGAGCGACGAGGAGAGCGGGGCCCTCACCCTGAACCTGGCCCTCCTCTCCCTGGACGACCACGGCTTCACCGCCAAGTTCGACTCCCGCTTCCCCGTGAGCTCCACCGAGGAAAACTGCAAGGCCGCCTGCGAGGCCGCCCTGGCCCAGCACGGCTTCTCCGTCACCGGCGACGGGGAGATGACCCCCGTCCACCGGGTCAGCGCCGACTCCCCCTTCGTCCAGACCCTCCTGCGCTGTTACAGCCTCTACACCGGCGAGCCCGACCCCAAGCCCCTGGCCATCGGCGGCGGCACCTACGTCCACGACATCCCCGGCGGCGTGGCCTTCGGCTGTGACTTCCCCGGCTTCGACCCCAGGATGCACGCCGCCAACGAGCAGGCCAGCGTGGACAATCTCCTCCTCAGCGCCAAGATCTTCGCCCAGGCCATCTTTGAGGTGTGCGGGGAGGCGGAGGGATGAGGCGGCCTCTGGCCGCCTTGGCCCTGGCCGCCCTGCTGTTGAGCGGCTGCGCCACCACCCAGGATCAGATCAGCCGCGCCAACGCCGTCCTCTACGTCCAGGGCGTGCTGGACGAGACCTACACCGGCGCCCCCCAGGACGCCTACCTCGCCCTGGTGGACTACGGCCCGGACCAGGCCCTCCAGCGCTTTGAGGCCAACCTGTCCGCTGAGTACAGCCAGCGTCTGGCCCCCCGGTTTGAGCTGGAGGACCGATACGTCTCCCGGGCCCTGCGCGCGGACTTCCTGTCGCTGTTGGAGACGGTCTACCAGAAGGCCTCCTACACCGTCCACGCCGCCACCCCCCTGGAGGAGGGGCGCTACTGCGTGGAACTGTCCGTCACCCCCGTGGCCTTCTTCGCCGCCGCCTATGACGACGGCTTCGACCTCCTCCGCCAGGACTTCGACCAGACCCACCACCTCCCCGACGAGGCGGAGGCCCAGACCCTGTCCCCCGCCGACCTGCGCCGGGCGGAGGAGCGCTACTACGGGGACTGGGCCCAGGCGGTGTACGACTACCTCTACGCCCGCCTGGACAACATCACCACCGACCCCGCCGTCACCAAGCTGGTCCTGCTCACCCCGGACAGCCAGGGCCTCTACACCCTCTCCCCCACCGACCTCCAGGACGTGGACGACCTCATCCTCCGCTACTGACCCCGCCTCCGCCGGACGCCCGACAAAAAAATTTGCCCCCTGGGGTTTACATTGTAGACCAAACGTGATATGATAGGTCTACAATGTAAACCAAGGGGGTATTTTTATGGGCCGCGTGGATCTGACCACCAGCGAGTGGTATGTGCTGGACAGCCTCTGGGACCGCGCCCCCCAGACGGTGATGGAGCTGGTGTCCGCGCTGGGGGAGCGGGTGGGGTGGGCCAAGAGCACCACCATCACCACCCTGCGCCGGATGGAGGCCAAGGGGCTGGTCCGCTCCCAGGTCCAGGGCCGGGGGAAGCTCTACTTCCCCCAGGCGGATCGGCGCGACTGCGTCCGGGCGGAGACCCGCTCCTTCCTGGACCGGGTGTACCGGGGCAGCGTGGGGCTGATGGTGTCCGCCATGGCCTCGGAGCGGGCCCTGTCCCAGGCGGAGATCGACGAGCTGTACACCATCCTGCGCCGGGCGGAGGAGGAGCGGACATGACCTCCTATCCCCTCTCCCTCGCCCTGCTCACCCCCTGGATCCCCTATCTGCGGCGGGACGGGGTGCTGCCCACCTGGGCGCTGACCTCCGCCCTGCTCATCCTGGCGGTGTTGGCGGCGCGGGCGGCGCTGAAGGGAAGGCTCTCCCTCCGGGCCCGGTACGCCCTCTGGGCGGTGGTGCTCTTGCGCCTGCTCCTCCCCGTCCAGCTGCCCTGGTCCCTGCCCGCCGCCCCCGCCCGGCTGACGGCGGAGCTGCCCTACCAGCTCGCCCACCCCACCGCATATTTCGACCCGCCCGGTCTGGCCTCCGACGCGGTCTCTACCCGGATGCGGACCTACCCGGAGGCGGATCCCCCCTACGGCGTCCTCACCCAGACCCTCCCCGACGGGGAGGCGATCTCCTTTGCCGTGCCCTACCTGAGCCGCTATCAGGTGCTCCTCCTCTGGTGGTGGGGCGGCGTCCTGCTCACCGGCGGGGTGGTGACGGCGTGCAACCTGCGCTTTGCCTGGACCCTGCGGCGGCGGAGGCGGCCCTGTCCGGCGGCGTCCCCCCTCCCCGTCTATGTGGTGGAGGGCCTGTCCTCCCCCTGTCTGGCGGGGCTGTTCCGGCCCGCCGTCTAC
>CANQMK010000149.1 GCA_947624895.1 uncultured Oscillospiraceae bacterium
GACCGGGCGCTGGAGACGTACTTAAAGAAGGGCTACTCCCCCGAATGGGTCCACCAGCGGCTGCTGGCCATCCGCATCCGCAACGAGCTGACGGACGAGTGGCAGAAGCGGGGCGTGGAAAAGGGCCGGGAGTTCGCCATCCTGACCGACGAGATCTCCAGGGCCTGGTCGGGGATGACCACCCGGCAGTACAAAAAGCTCAAGGGGCTGAAAAAGGAGAACCTGCGGGACAACATGAGCGACCTGGAGCTGGTGCTGAATATGCTGGCGGAGGCCTCCACCACAGAGCTTTCCAAACAGCGCAAGCCGGAGACGTTCCAGGGGAGCCTTTCTGTCGCGCGGGAAGGCGGCGAGGTGGCCGGTATCGCCCGAAAAGAACTGGAGACCCGCAGCGGCGCCCCGGTTATTACTTCTCAAAACGCCGCCCAGCTCGATCGGCTGGTCACGGATATGATCGAAGGTGCGGCGGAGCTGCCTGAGGAAGGATCGGAGAGGGCGGAATAGCAGACGGCGTGGGGGTGCGGGTATGGACGAAGATAAGATCATTATTTACAAGACGGAAGACGAGGCCGTTTCCGTGTACGTCCGCTTTGACCAGGATACCGTTTGGCTGACGCTGGATCAGATGGCGGAGTTGTTTGACCGGGATAAGTCCACTGTTTCCCGTCACATCCGCAATGTCTACCAGGAAGGTGAACTGACCAGGGAGGCAACTGTTGCAAAATTTGCAACAGTTCAGCAGGAAGGCAACCGAAAGGTCGAGCGCACTCTGGAATACTACAACCTCGATGTTATCATCTCCGTCGGCTACCGCGTAAAGTCTCTGCGTGGGACACAGTTTCGCCAGTGGGCCACGAAACGGCTCAATGAGTACATCCGCAAAGGTTTCACGCTGGACGATGACCGCCTGAAGGGCGGCGGGAGCCGGTACTTCCGGGAACTGCTCCAGCGGGTGAGGGACATCCGCTCCAGCGAGCGTAACCTCTACCAGCAGGTGACCGACATCTACGCCACGGCCATCGACTATGACCCCGGGGCAGAGATCACAAAGGAGTTTTTTGCCACCGTTCAGAATAAGATGCACTTTGCGGCCCATCAGCACACCGCGGCCGAGGTCATCTATGAGCGTGTGGACAGCGAAAAGCCTTTCGTGGGGATGACCAACTTCAAGGGAAGCTATGTGACACGAGAGGATGTGCGGATCGCCAAGAACTACTTGACAGAGCGGGAGTTGCAAATTCTAAACCTGCTGGTGTCTCAATTCCTGGATTTTGCGGAATTACAAGCCATAGAACAGCGGGCCATGACGATGCGGGATTGGGTAGAGGAGCTGGATCGCCAGCTTTTCAGCAATCGGCGAGCGGTACTTTCCGACAAGGGGCGGGTGTCGCACCGGCAGGCCATAGAGAAGGCGGAAAAGGAGTTTGACCTTTACCGCGCCAAGGAGATGAAGCGGCTGGAAAGTGATTTTGACAGAGCCATGAAAAAACTGACCGATGGGTCAAATTCATAAGAAAACCTGAACGATGGATAGGCTCGGCACCTCGGTGTCGGGCCTTTCTTTATGCCCTTGTGGAGGAGATGAACCAGTGAGCCATGAGAAAATGCCCCGGAGCCGGGCGCCTACCCCATTTGACGAGTGCGCGGAGTCCCGCCTTCGCAGGATGGGACTGCTGGATGAGGACGGTCAGCCGGACAAGGACGCTGTGGCTGTCCTGGCCGGCGTGTTCGCCGGACAGTATTTCGAGGACTTGTGTGAGTACCACCAGGATATACGAACTGTCCGGGAAATTCTGCGGCTGTTTGCGGCCGAGACGGAGCGGGCAAGCCCTCAAAAGCGGTTTGTGCTGCTCTGTCTGCAGTATGACGCCATCTACCGAGAGCTGCCAGACCCCGTGTGGTGGCTCAGTGGCAACATGGAACTGGCTGACCGGTTTGCCAGCGGCTTCGTAAGCCGACTGGGGCAGTTGGCCGAGGAAGGAGCGTGAACGCGTGAAAAAAGTACTGACCTACAAGCCGCCGGGGCGGGACTCTCCCGTGGCCGTCTTTTTGGACGGTCTGGAGCCAAAGCTCCGGGAGAAGCTGATCATACAGATCCTTCGGCTCTCCCAAACACCCCGCTCTGAGTTGAAGGAGCCCCACTATAAGCACTTCAGCATCGAGAGGTATAACCGCCTCTACGAATTGCGGGAGAGGAGCAAGGTGGTGGTCCGCGTCATCTTTGCCCACGACCCTGATGGGGGCGTAGTGCTCCTGAACGCCTTTGTAAAGCGCCAAAAGAGGGATACCATGCGGGCTCTGGAGCAAGCACTCAGAACACTGGCGGAACTTCGTGATCACCCGGAGTACGCGGTAGAATATGTTGTTAAGGAGGAGCAAAAATGAAAAAGGCAATCGCAATCATCGCGGCGGCAACGGCAGCACTGGCGGCTGCCAGCGCGTGCGTTCTGCACAGAGGAAAAAGGAGGAAGCGGACATGAAGATGAGGAAAGCGATCCTCTGCCCGGTGCTGGCGCTGACCCTGTCGGCCAGTGCCTTTGCTATGGAGGTGCCGTCGAATACGGTGATCCAAAACCTCAATGGCAGCCAGCAGGTGGTCAAGGTTTACACGCTCCCCCCGGAGAGCGACCCGGAGGAGCTGATCGAGGAGCCCTTTATCATGGAGGGCTACCGCTACAGCTTCGCCGACATTACCAAGGAGGAGAACCTGGTGGAAGACTCCACTATCCACAAAGAGGTGGTGACGGTGGAGACCAAGAGCAAGGATCTCTCCGCCATTCTGGAACAGCTGGAACCTACGATGGACTATGAGGACGGGACCTACAGCGGCACCCTGACTCTGGATCACACCAGCTTTCACACTGAGGTATCGGGCTACTCCAGCGGGACCACCTCTGTAAAGGCCACCAAGACCATTGGCCCGCTGGATCGTAACGACATGTCCTATGTTCCTGCCACCACGAAAAAGGACGGGAACACCTTGACCCTTTCTAACGTGGAGTGGCAGGTGATCGGCACCGACCTGGTGGGCGAGACACTGGTTCCCGCCTCTTACCAGGCGGTGGCTACTTACACCGGAACGGCCTCTTACAGCGTGGCCAACGGGTACATCACCACGGCAGAATATGTGGGCACTATCTCCCGGAAGGATGTGGACAGCATCACCTATCGGGTGACCTATCTGGGCACGGAGGACAACAGCGAGGAACAGCGCGCCGGCGGCAGCTTTATCACCAACTTCTCCTTCCGCTCCGCTATCCCCTTTATCCTGGGCGGGGTGGGGCTGGTCGTTGCTGCGATCCTTTTGCGCGCTCTCGTCCGCTCCCGGGAGGAAGTGGCTCGTCTCCGGGAAAAGCATGAGACTGACGAGCCTGACTTTGATGAACGGGAGGGAAACGAGGAATGAAACGTCTGAAGCTCTTGATCTCCGGGGCGTTTTTGCTGGGCATGGCCGTGAGCGCGCCTCTGGCTGCCCGCGCGGCGGACTTCTCTATCAGCACCGCCGCCCCCCAGGTCTACTATGCCAGCACCTCTTATGAGGATGTCTACGATCTCCCGTACAACTACGGCGGGGTCAATCTGGTGGACTTTCAGGATGCCGTATTGTTGTATGGTAACCCCAGCACCACGCGGATCGGCATGATGGAAAAGGTTTGCCTGCCCCAGGAAACTGTGGGTGTTGTGGCCGGGGGCGACTACGGCATCAGCGGCGGCGACCTCTATATCGCCCCCGGCCTGGAGGCCGCCAACAGTTCGGCCTACACCCAGCCCGCCTATACCAGCGTTGACGGGATGACCCGCTCCGATGGTAGCATCGGCACCGTGACCATCCCCGCCCTCAGCATTTCTATGAAGGTGTGGGAGGGCGAAACGGCCACCAGCATGGCCAAGGGGATGGGGCACTACGCCTCCACCTCCGCTTGGGACGGCAACGTGGGCGTGTGTGGTCACAACCGGGGGAGCAGGTATGTGATCGGCTCCATCAAGGATCTGAAGGCCGGTGACATCATCACCTATACCACCGTCTACGGCACGCGCACCTACGCCGTTTCCTATGTGGGCACCATCAGCAACACCGACTGGAGCTGGCTGCAGTCCACCACCGACAACCGCATCACTCTCACCACCTGCCTGGCCAACCACCCGGAGAGCCGGGTCTGTGTCCAGGCGGTGGAGATCTCTGGTTGAAGCGGCTTGCTACAAGGCTTTGAAAGGAGGGAAGAGCCGAAAGAAGTTTTTTTCGCCGCGTGGAACTCAAATAATCCTTTGACAACAGCCTTTTTCTGTATTATCTTCTAGGTGTCAAGACAAAGTTCTGACGAAGAGACGCGGAAGGAGGCCAAAAGCATGAAAAGGAATGTTTGTCTACTGCTGTGTGTGGCGCTGGCCTTCGCTCTGGCCTGCCCTGCCCTTGGGGCAGACATTCTAACTCCGCAAGAGGCGGGGCAACGGATGCGGGAGATCGGCATTTTCCACGGTAACGACTCCGGCGACCTCATGCTGGACAAGGGACTGACCCGTGCCGAGCTGGCCACCATCCTGGCGAGACTGGATGATCCCAAGGGCGAGTTTTCCGCCTATCCCCAGGGCTTTGCCTATATGTGCGCCTTCACCGATGTGCCCGATTGGGCCAAGTCCCCGGTGGGATACAGCTGGAACCGGGGGCTGGTGAAGGGGTATGGCAACGGACTGTTTGGCGCTGCCGATATGGTGACGCCGGACGCCGCCTGCACCGTGATCCTCCGTCTATACGGCCACAAGACCGGCGAGGGCGATATTTGGGACTACAACACCGCTGGAGCCTATGCCGTCGGCTTGGGGCTTATCCCGGCGGAGGCTATCCAAGGGACAGCCGTCAGCCGGGGCAACATGGCGGTGCTCATCTGCAACGCCATGGACGGGAAGACGGATGCCTCACCCCAGGAGATCCCCACCGCCGTGACAACAGACCACAGCCAGCAGGCCAACCCAGCTATCTTCACCGGGACTCTGACGAGAGGGGTCTATAACGCTTTCCGGGACGCGGTTCTGCACCGGGACGATATCCTCGCAGGAAC
>CANQMK010000150.1 GCA_947624895.1 uncultured Oscillospiraceae bacterium
GGGAACATCGCCAAGTTCATGGAGGTCTACCCCCAGACCACGGTGGTGGCCTCCGCCAAGGCCTTTGCCATGATGGGCCAGTTCTTCGGCACCGACTACGCCGACCGCCGGGTGGTGGTGGGGGAGGGGGACACCCTCTCCCTGGGCCGCCACACCCTCACCTTCGTCACCGCCCCCATGGTCCACTGGCCGGAGGTCATCGTCACCTACGACGCCCAGGACAAGATCCTCTTCTCCGCCGACGGCTTTGGCAAGTTCGGCGCGCTGGACGTGGAGGAGGAGTGGGACTGCGAGGCCCGGCGGTACTACATCGGCATCGTGGGCAAGTACGGCGCCCAGGTCCAGCGGCTGCTGAAAAAGGCGGCGGGGCTGGACATCCAGATCATCTGCCCCACCCACGGCCCCGTGCTGAAGGAGGACCTGGGCCACTACCTGGGCCTCTACGACATCTGGTCGTCCTACCAGGTGGAGTCGGAGGGCGTGGTCATCGCCTACACCTCCGTCTACGGCCACACCCAGGAGGCGGTGCGCCTGCTGGAGAGCCGTCTGAAGGCCAAGGGCTGCCCCAAGGTGGTGGTCACAGACCTGGCCCGGGAGGACATGGCCGAGGCGGTGGAGGACGCCTTCCGCTACGGCAAGCTGGTGCTGGCCAGCACCACCTACAACGCCGACGTCTTCCCCTTCATGCGGACCTTTATCGACCACCTCACCGAGCGGGACTTCCAGAACCGCACGGTGGCCCTGGTGGAGAACGGCTCCTGGGCGCCCCAGGCCGCCAAGGTCATGCGGGGGATGCTGGAGGGGTGCAAGAACCTGACCTTCGCCAAAAACAGCGTCCACATCCTCTCCGCCCTGAACGACGACAGCCGCGCCCAGATCGAGGCCCTGGCCGACGAGCTGTGCATGGACTACCTGGCCCAGCGGGAGGAGACGGCCAACAAGAACGACATGACCGCGCTGTTTCGCATCGGCTACGGCCTCTACGTGGTCACCTGCAACGACGGGACCAAGGACAACGGCCTCATCGTCAACACCGTCAGCCAGCTCACCGACAACCCCTTCCGGGTGGCGGTGAACATCAACAAGGCCAACTACTCCCACCACGTCATCCAGCAGACCGGCGTTCTCAACGTGAACTGCCTGTCCACCGAGGCGCCCTTCCAGGTGTTCCAGAACTTCGGCTTCCAGAGCGGTCGGGCGGTGGACAAGTTCGCCGGGTGGGAGGTTCTGCGCTCGGACAACGGCCTGGTGTTCCTGCCCCGGTACATCAACGCCTTCTTCTCTCTGAAAGTGGAGGACTACGTGGACCTGGGTACCCACGGGATGTTCATCTGCTCGGTCACCGAGGCCCGGGTCATCTCCGACGCGGAGACCATGACCTACACCTACTACCAAAAGCGGGTCAAGCCCAAGCCGGAGACGGAGGGCAAGCGCGGCTTCGTGTGCAAGGTGTGCGGCTACATCTACGAGGGGGACGAGCTGCCCGAGGACTTCGTCTGCCCCCTGTGCAAGCACGGCGCGGCGGACTTCGAGCCCATCGCCCCATAAAGACCCTCCCATGAAACACCGGGCTATGCCCGGTGTTTTTTTGGGCGGCGTCCGCCCGCCGCTTTTCTTGCAAGGGGAGAGGAAGTGTGGTACAATGTCCTCTCAGATATGAACCAATGCCGCCCTCGCGCCCCGGTGGGGTTGGGCGGAACGAGACGGTTTCCCATCCCCGCCGCCGGGGGATGGGGAGAGGGGAGGGACGCCTGTGGGCAAGGGAGAGCGTGTGGCCGCCGTGGGGCGGTATGTTTGGGCGGCGGTCCGCTGGCTGGCGGCGGCCTGCGCCCTGGGCTGTCTGTGCGGCCTGCTGGGGGCGGGGTTCCACCGGGCCATCGAGCTGGTCACTGCCCTGCGCCAGGCCCACCCCTGGCTCCTGCTCCTGCTCCCCCTGGGCGGGGTGGCCACGCTGGGGCTCTACCAGCTGTGCCGGGTGAGCCAGGACGCGGGCACCAACCTGATCATCACCTCCGTCTCCACCGGGGCGGACGTGCCCCTGGCCCTGGCCCCCCTCATCGTGGTGGGCACCACCCTGTCCCACCTGCTGGGCGCGTCGGCGGGCCGGGAGGGGGCCGCCCTCCAGCTGGGGGGCAGCGTGGGCCACAACCTGGGGAAGGCCCTGGGGCTGAAGGGGGAGAGCACCCGTCTGTGCGCCCTGTGCGGCATGGCCGCCTGCTTCTCCGCCATGTTCGGCACCCCTCTGGCCGCCACCGTCTTCGTCCTGGAGGTGGCCCGGGTGGGGGTAATCCGCTACGGGGCGCTGCTGCCCTGCCTGGCCGCCTCCTGTTCGGCCCACCTGGTGGCGCTGGCCCTGGGGGCGGAGCCCATGCGCTTCTCCGCCGCCCTCCCTGACCACTGGGACGCCCCGGTCCTCCTCCGGGTGGCCGCCCTGGCCGCGCTGTGCGCCGGGGTGGGCATCCTGCTGTGCGTGGCCCTGGAGGAGGGGGGACGCCTGGCCCGGCGGCACCTCCCCAACGTCTACCTCCGGGTGGCCCTGGGGGGCGGCGTGATGGCCGCCCTGGTGCTGGGGCTGGGTCTGTATGACTACGCCGGGGCGGGGACCCAGGTGATCCACCGGGCGATGGAGGGCCAGGCGGACCCCTGGGCTTTCGCCGTGAAGCTGGCCCTCACCGCCCTGTGCGTGGCGGCGGGGTTCCGGGGGGGCGAGATCGTCCCCACCCTCTTCATCGGCGCCACCTTCGGCTGTGTGGCCGCCCCGCTGTTGGGGTTGGAGGCGGGCTTCGGCGCGGCGCTGGGGATGGTGGCGCTGTTCTGCTCGGCGGTGAACTGTCCGCTGGCCTCCCTGCTGTTGGCGGCGGAGCTGTTCGCCCCCGGCGACCTGACCCCCTTCGCCGTGGCGGTGGCGGTGGCCTACGTGCTGTCGGGCTACTTCGGGCTTTACAGCAGCCAGACCACCCAGTTTTCCAAGATTGGGGACCGGCCCCGGAACTGAGGGGCAAGACCGGGAGAAAAGACCAGAGAGAGGGGCGGGCGCGCCGTGATCGTATTCGACCTGGAGTGGAACAGCGGGCTGTATGACCCCATCCGCCTGGATGAGATCCTGCAGATCGGGGCGGTGAAGGTGCGCTGCCCCGGTGGGCCCATCGTGGACAGCTTCAACGCCTACATCCGTCCCCAGGTCCACAAGCGGTTTTCCCCCGCCGCCGCCGCGCTGCCCGACCTGGCCCTGTCCCAGGCCGCCCAGATGGACCTCCCCACCGCCCTGGCGGCCTTCCTGGACTGGTGCGGGGAGGACCGGCTCTTCGGCACCTGGGGCGGCGGCGACCTGGCCGCCCTGCGGCAGAACCAGACCTACTGGAAGCTGCCCGACGACCTGCCCAAGACCTACATCGACCTCCAGCTGGCCTTTGGCCGGGCGCTGGGGTGCAGTGACAACCTGTCCCTGGAGTGGGCGGCGGCGTACTGCGGCGCGCCGGACATCTTCGACCCCCACAACGCCCTGGCGGACGCGGTGTACGCCTGGATGGCCGCCCGACTGCTCACCGGAGAGGAGTTGGCGGGCGCGGAGCGGACGGCGGAGCCCGCGCCCAAGGGCCAGAAGGCCCTGCCCCGGCGGGGGACCCCCTGGCAGGGGCCCTTTGAGAGCCGGGAGCGGGCGCTGAACAACCGGGGGTGCCGGAAGGCGGTGTGTCCCCGGTGCGGCGCGGCCCAGCGGGTGGGCCAGTGGCACCAGGGGGAGGACGGCTACTATTACAGCCGCTTTGCCTGCGCCGGGTGCGGTCGGGGGTACATCCTGCGCCTGGAGCTCCTGCGGGACAAGGGGAAGCGGCTGTGGGCCAACAGCGCGGTCTACCGGGCCAGCGGACAGCGGCGGGACGCCTATCTGGCCGCCGCCCAGTCGCCTCCCATCCCCTGTCGGGGGTCCAAGCGCCGCCGGCGGCGGGGGGCGTCACGGGGATAGCGCGGCACGTCTGCTGAGCTTTGCAAGACTAGACGCTGAACTCTGCTGTATCTTGCGAAGATAGACGTTGCGGGTCTGCTGAACCTTCCAAAGTTAAGCGCTGCGCATCTGCTGTGCTTTTCAAGGATAGGCGCGGTGCATCTGCTGTCTCAGGCAGGGGCGGGCGGGCTTGCGGCTTCCAGCAAAGGGTCTGCAACCACTTTGCGAGGCTAGGCGCTGAGGTTCTGCTGAACCTTCCAGGGATAGGCGCTGTGCGTCTGCTGTCTCAACCAGGGGCGGGTGGGCTTTCAGCTTCCAGCGAAGGGTCTGCAAGACGTTGCGGGGCTAGGCGCTGAGGGTCTGCTGGAGCTTGCGAGGCTAGGCGCTACGGACTTGCTGGACCTTGCATGGATAGACGGTGTGGGTCTGCGTTTCCTGCCAAGGGCAGGAGGGCGGCCGCCTCCCGGCGGGGGGCCAAACCCATTTTCTTTTTCTTTGCGAAGAAAAAGAAAACGGTTTTGGATGCCAAAAGAAAAAGAATGGGGCTATGCTAAGGAGCGGGTGCCCCTGAAGCTCGGCGGCCCGGTAGGACAGGAATACGCCAGCAGGTTGCCGCCACTGGGCGGCACCACGTCCGTCGGCGACGGACGGGGTCTGGTCACAACTACCGCCGTGGCCGCCTCTGGGGTGCGGAGCGGGAGTGCATGACGGGCCTGCTGTTCCTTGCGTGGTTCGGCGCGGTGCATTTGCTGTGCCTTGTCTTGACAACGCCGCGTGGACGCAATTCCCTCTCGCCTCCCCGTTTGGACAACGTCGCGCAAACGCAATTCCCTCTCGCCTCCCCCTTTGGGGGAGGTGGCGCCGCGCAAGCGGCGACGGAGAGGGCGTTGATGCAGGCGCCCCCGGAGGGGGTTTACTGAGGGGGGGTCCGCCCTTTCCGTCAGCTTCCTCAGAGGGGGTCTGTGGAAGGGGGTTCGCCCTCTCAGTCAGCTTCGCTGACAGCTCCCCCAGAGGGGGAGCCAAGGGAGTTGTGCGGTGCTATACCTTG
>CANQMK010000151.1 GCA_947624895.1 uncultured Oscillospiraceae bacterium
GGGGGCCAGGCAGTTGGTGGTGCAGGAGGCGTTGGAGACGAAGGTCATGTCGGGGGTGTACTTATCCAGGTTGACGCCGCACACGAACATGGGGGTGTCATCCTTGGAGGGAGCGGACATGACCACCTTCTTGGCGCCGGCGTCGATGTGGGCCTGGCTCAGCTCCTTGGTGAGGAAGACGCCTGTGGACTCCACCACGTACTCCGCGCCCACCTTGCCCCAGGGGATGTCCTTGGGGTCCTTACAGGCGAAGAACTCCACCCGCTTGCCGTTGACGGTGATGGAGTGGTCGTCCCACTCGATGGTGCCGGGGAAGCGGCCGTGCATGGTGTCGTACTTCAGCATATAGGCCGCGTAGTCGGGGGTCATGAAGGGGTCGTTGATGCCCACGAACTCAATGTCGTCGCTCCCGATCCCGGCGCGGAAGACCATGCCGCCGATGCGCCCGAAGCCATTGATGCCAACCTTGATGCTCATTGTCACATTTCTCCTTTACAATATTCTTTGGGTAGTTCCCGCTGACGGCAACATGATATCATATTTTCCGCCGTTTGAAAAGAGAACTTTCTGTGGATTTATTCACAAATTTTCCGGGAAACTCCCCCTCTCTTTGGGCGTTCTTACTCATCCGCGGGGAAGTTTTCGACTTTTTTCCGCCCCGTCCCTTGTCCCGGCGGGGAAGATTTGGTATGATGGTAGTATCCCCGGTCACGTCATACTATTTCCATGACGAATTGAGAGGTGACGTTCATGGACGTCAAGCAGTTTCAGACCACATTCCAGCGCTTCGCCTCCCCCGCCCTGCTCCTGGAGGGGGAGGACTGGACCCTCAACCCCGCCGCCCAGGCCCTCGACCTGTCCCCGGCGGACCTGGACCGGCTCAAGGACTGGACGGAGGACGACATGGTCTGGCTGGCCCGCCGGTTCTTCCACATCTCCGTGGGCCAGGTCGACGGGGGTCGGCTCTACCTGCTCCAGCCGGACGTGTTTTTGTCCTCCGCCGCGGAGAACCTGTCCTCCCAGCTCCGGGAGCGGCTGAACATGGCCTTCGGCGCCGTCTCCTCCCTCAGCGGCAGCGCCGCCCTCCGCTGCGACCTCCGGGCCCGGCGGGACCTGTCCGTCCTCAACCGGGAGCTCTATCGCGTCTTCCGCATGGCCATCCAGCTGGAGCAGTTCATCACCCCCAACCCCTTCGTGGAGCGGGTCAGCCAGGTGGACATCCCCCAGTGGTTCCAGCACCTGTCCGGCGAGCTGGGGGAGCTGTGCCGGAAGGCGGGGGTGACCTTCACCGCCGAGAGCGACGTGGACGAGCTCACCCTCCCCGCCAACCGGCGGCAGCTGAGCTGCCTGGTCCTCACCCTGGCCTCCAACGCCCTGAAAAGCGCCCCGGAGGAGGGCGCCCGCCTGGCCCTCACCATGAGGCGCCAGCAGGACCAGCTGGTCCTCACCCTGTCGGACAACGCCGGCGGCTTCCCCCCCGACTACCTCTCCGACCCCCTGTGGAACGCCCCGGAGCGCCCCATCCCCCGCCGGGGCCTGGGCCTGGGCCTGCCCACGGCCCAGCGCATCGCCGCCGCCCACCGGGGCACGCTGATGGTCTTCCCCTCCCAGGAGGGCACCCGGGTGGCGGTGTCCATCCCCCTCCGCCAGGAGGACCACCTCGCCCAGCCGGAGCTCCCCATCGACGACACCCCCGGCTTCTCCATGGCCAAGATCCTCCTCTCCGACGCCCTCCCCGACACCCTCTACTTCCCCGACCCCGACGGCGACGACCCCTGACCGCCGCGTAAAAAGGCCGACCGCCTGTAAAGCGGTCGGCCTTTTCATATCTTCGGAGACTTAACCAGGCAGCAGCCCTTCCAGCTCTTCCTTTGTAAAGTGGTAGGACTTGTCGCAGAACTGACACGTCAGCTCCGCCTCGCCCCGCTCCTGGATGATCTCCCGCAGGTCCTTGGCCCCCAGGCTGATGAGGGCTTTCTCCATCCGCGTCCGGCTGCAGTAGCAGCGGTACTCCACCGGGGCGCGCTCCAGCACCCGGAGCTGGAACCCGTCCAGCGCCTCCCGCAGGAGGCCCTCCCCGTCCAGCCCCCGCTCCAGGGCGGCGGTGACGGCGCCCAGCCGGGCCACCCCGGCCTCCACCCGGTCGATCTCCTCCTCGGTGGCCCCGGGGAGGAGTTGGATGAGGTAGCCCCCCGCCTGGGCCACGGAGCGGTCGGTGCCCACCAGCACCCCCAGGGCGCAGGCGGTGGGGACCTGCTCGCTGACGGCGAAGTAGCTGGTCACGTCCTCGGCGATCTCCCCGGAGACCAGGGGCACGGTGCCCACGTAGGGCTCCTTGAGGCCGATGTCCTTGATGACGGTGAGGGTGCCGTCCCGGCCCACGCCCGCCCCCACGTCCAGCTTGCCCGGGGCCTTGAGGGGCAGCTCCACCGAGCCGTCCCCCACGTAGCCCCGGACGTTGCCCTCCCGGTCGGACACCGCCATCACGGTGCCCAGGGGTCCTCCCCCCTTCACCGTCAGGGTGACCGCGCCCTTTTCCTCCTTGAGCTGACAGCCCATCATAGACGCCGCCATCAGCGCCCGGCCCAGGGCGGCGGTGGCCAGGGGGGCCAGGCGGTGGACCGTCCTGGCCCGCTCGGTCAGGTCCCGCCCGGTGATGCTCACGGCCTTCACGTGGCCGTCCTCCGCGATGACGCGGACCAGCTCATCCATCGTATCTCCCCTCTCTCCGGGCGAAGAACCACACCCGGTCATCCCCCGGCCTGGGGGCCCGGCGGCCCATCCCGCCGCAGCACCCGATCCCCACGAACCCCGCCCGGCGGAGCATATCGCTCAGCTCCTCCAGGGTGTAGGCGTACTCCCGGTGCTCCTCCTGTCCCCGGCGCCACACCGCCCCCTCCCGGCGGAAGAGGTCCAGGGCGTAGGTGCACACCCGCCGCCTGGGGGAGAACGCCCCCCGCCAGACGCAGTAGGCGTCCTCCGTCTCGTCCAGGAAGACCTGTCCGTCCATGGCCGCCAGGGCCTCCGGGGTCCGGGCGTCGAAGAGGAACACCCCGCCGGGGGTCAGGAAGGTATGCACCCGGCAAAAGGCCCGCTCCAGCAGGGCGGGGCGGGTCACGTAGTTCACGCTGTCCAGACAGCACACGCAGGCGTCGATGTTGCCGTAGAGGTCCAGCCGGTCCATGGACTGCTGGAGGAAGAGGGGCGGCGTGGCCGCCCCCTCCGGGTCCTTGTCCCGGGCCTGGGCCAGCATCTCCGCGGACTGGTCCACCCCGATGGTCTCATATCCCCGCCGGGCCAGGAGCCAGGTCAGGCTGCCCGTGCCGCAGGCCAGGTCCAGCACCGTCCGCACCGGGCACCGGGCCCGGCGGAACTGCCGCTCCAGGTAGTCCGCGATCTTCGGGTAGTCCACGTCCCGGGTGAGCAGGTCGTAGCTGGGGGCCAGGAAGCCGTAGCTCATTCCTCCTCGTCCTCGTCGTCGTCCTCCCGCTCCCCCTCCTTCTCCTTCTCCGCCTCCCACAGGGGCCGGATCCGGGGCAGGACCTGCTTGTAGCCGTCCGAGCCGTAGTGGAGGGCGCGGTTCACCCGGCTGATGGTGGCGGAGGACGCGCCAGTGCGGGCCAGGATATCGTTGTAGATCATCCCCTCGTCCAGCAGCAGCGCCACCTCGAACCGCTGCTCCAGGGCCTTCAGCTCCGCCACGGTGCAGAGGTCCTGCAAAAACCGCTTGCACTCCTCCACGTCCCGCAGGGACAGAATGGTCCGATACAGGATGTCGCCGTGGACCTTCCTCTCGTTCTTTGTCACGTCCGATCCCTCCTCGCGCTTCCTTGGTCTTTTGTATTTTACCGCAATAAAGTATGAAAGTAAAGAGATTTTCGCAAATTTCTCTCCGGCCCTTGACAAATCTTGAGCGGGTATGGTAAAAATAAGGTGTTGTATGACTGACGGGAGTGGAGCAAACCACGTGGAGTACAACCTCGATTGCCGACCGTCTGGGCGCGCTACTTGGTCCAAGTAGCGCATTTTTTATCCGTTGGAGCGGAAAGGAGCGCCAGTATGCAAACTGATATCGAGATCGCCCAGAGCTGCCAGATGGAGCACATCACCGCCATCGCCCAAAAGGCCGGCGTACCGGCGGACCGCCTGGAGCAGTACGGGAACTACAAGGCCAAGGTGGACTACCGGATGCTCGCCGACCTGGCCCACAAGCCGGACGGCAAGCTGATCCTGGTCACCGCCATCACCCCCACCCCCGCCGGGGAGGGGAAGACCACCACCTCGGTGGGCCTGACCGACGGCCTGCGGAAGATCGGCAAGAACGCCATGGCCGCCCTGCGGGAGCCGTCTCTCGGCCCCGTGTTCGGCATCAAGGGCGGCGCCGCCGGCGGCGGCCACGCCCAGGTGGTGCCCATGGAGGACATCAACCTCCACTTCACCGGCGACTTCCACGCCATCGGCGCGGCCAACAACCTCCTGGCCGCCATGCTGGACAACCACATCCAGCAGGGCAACGCCCTGGGCATCGACCCCAAGACCATCACCTGGAAGCGGGCGGTGGACATGAACGACCGCCAGCTGCGCCACATCGTGGACGGTCTGGGCGGTCGACTCCAGGGGGTCCCCCGGGAGGACGGCTTCGACATCACCGTGGCCAGCGAGGTCATGGCGGTGCTCTGCCTGGCCGACGACATCCCCGACCTGAAAGCCCGCCTGGCCCGGATCATCGTGGGCTACACCTACGGCGGCGCGCCCGTCACCGCCCACGACCTGAAGGCGGAGGGGGCCATGGCCGCCCTGCTGAAGGACGCGCTGAAGCCCAACCTGGTCCAGACCCTGGAGGGCGCGCCGGTGTTCATCCACGGCGGCCCCTTCGCCAACATCGCCCACGGCTGCAACAGCGTCACCGCCACCCGCCTGGCCCTCAAGCTGGCCGACTACACCGTCACCGAGGCGGGCTTCGCCGCCGACCTGGGGGCGGAGAAGTT
>CANQMK010000152.1 GCA_947624895.1 uncultured Oscillospiraceae bacterium
TGCTGGAAGCCGTCGCCCGCGTCGCCCCGGGTCATGGTGACGGACGCGCCGTCGCCGGTGACGGTGCCGTGGGTGATCTCCGCGTCCCGGACCTCGAAGGACCCGGCGCTGGAGGCGGGGTCGCCGCTGGGATAGGTCACGTTGACCTCCACCGCGCCGTCCTCCGCCGCGGCCAGGGCGATCCGGCGCGGCGCCGCCGCGCCGCTGTTGACGCGCAGAGCGGTCGCCTCGCTGTCCGAGCCGCCGATCTGGAACACCTGGACGTCACTGACGGTGACCTGGGTGCCGGTTTCGGCATCGGGGAACTCCAGGAACAGGCACAGCCCGCCGCTCGTCTCCGGGGTGAAGGTCTGCTCCACCGTGACCAACTCGGTGGATACCTTGATATCCCGCTTCTCCCCAAAGCCCTTCTCGTATCCCTCGCCAAAGGGTTTATCTTTATTGTAGGAGACGTTGCAGGTGATCTCCTGCCCGTCGGTCTGGATGCCGAAGGCGACCTTGTAGCTGTTCCCCGCCTCCAGGTCACAGAGGGTGGCACCCTCGCCGCCGATGAACATCCCCTTCTCCCACGTGTTCTCCACGTGCTCGCAGGTCATGGTGGCGAAGTTCTCGCCGCCGGCGGAGATGGAGCCGTGGCTATCCCGGGCGCTGAAGGAGCCGGGAATCACAGAGGGGTAGGTCACGTCCATCGGGACCGGGCTGCCGGACTCCTCCGAAGCGCCGCCGCTCTGGGTGACCTCACGCACCTGGATGTTGCGGATGGTCAGCTGGCTGCCGTCACTGCCGGGCATCTGGGTGAGCTTGATGCGCAGGGTGAGCTGACCGCTCGCCGTGGGGGTGACCTCCTTGGAGAAGGTGGCGGCGTCAGCGGCGATGGTGTCGCTGGCAAGGAATTCCGTATCGCTGTATTTATCTCCGCCGATGTAGAAGAGGACGTCGTAGTTCTGGTCGCCCTCCACACCGAAGCTGACCTCATACTTGGTGTCGGCCTGAAGCTGGCAGAGTTCGTTGATGAACAGGTTCAGCTGCCACAGGTTGTCAGAACTCTGCTGCGGCCAGTTGATGGTGGCCGACTGGTCGCCGCCGGTGACGGTTCCGCTGGTGGCACTAGCATCCCGCACCTCAAAGGAGGCGTCGGAATACTGCACCTGGGCCAGGTTGTCCCCCAGCTGTTCGCCAGAGGTCGCCCCGTCCAGCCGCTCCACCTTGATGTTGCTGACGGTCAGCTGGCTGCCGTCACTGCCGGGCATCTCGGTGAGCTTGATGCGCAGAGTGAGCTTGCCGTCCGCCGTGGGAGTGACCACCTGGGAGAAGGTGGTGGCGTCGGCGGCGATGGTGTCGCTGGCAAGGAATTCCGTATCGCTGAATTTATCTCCGTCGATGTAGAAGAGGACGTCGTAGTTCTGGTCGCCCTCCACATCGAAGCTGACCTTATACCGGGTCCCGGCCTGGAGCTGGCAGAACTCGTTGATGAACAGGTTCAGCTGCCACAGGTTGTCGGAGCCCTGCTCCGGCCAGGTGATGGTGGCCGAGTGGTCGCCGTCGCCGGTGACGGTGCCGTGGGTGATGTCCGCGTCCCGGACCTCGAAGGAGCCGGGGGTCTCGCTGGGATAGGTCACCTTCACCGGGACCTCGCTCTCAGTGGGAGGCGGCGTCTCGCTCTCCTCGGGAGGCGTCTCGCTCTCGCTGGGCGCGGGGGTCTCGCTCTCGGCGGGCGGCGTCTCGCTTTCGCTGGGCGCGGGGGTCTCGCTCTCCGCGGGAGGCGTCTCGCTCTCGCTGGGAGGCGGCGTCTCACTCTCGCTGGGAGGCGGCGTCTCGCTCTCGCTGGGAGGCGGCGTCTCGCTCTCGCTGGGAGGCGGCGTCTCGCTCTCGGTGGGAGGCGGCGTCTCGCTCTCGGTGGGAGGCGGCGTCTCGCTCTCGGTGGGAGGCGGCGTCTCACTCTCCGCGGGAGGCGTCTCGCCCTCGGCGACCTTGCTCACCTGGATGTCCTTCACGGAGACCTGGGTGCCCGCGGCGGCGGCGCCCAGCTCCAGCCACAGGCGAAGCTTGCCCGCTCCGGCGGCGCTCTCGATGGTGTAGGTGTGGGTGGTCCACTCGCCGGTGGCCTCGATGCCGTACTCCGAGCCGTAGGCCTTCTCGCCCTCGTCGAAGTCCTTATCCTTATTATAGAAGATGTTGTACTGGAACGGCTCGCCGTCCGCCTTCAGCTGGAAGCTGACGGTGTACTTGCCGCCGTCCTCCAGGTCGCACAGGTCGTCGATGTACAGACCCCGCTGCCAGCCATCGCCCTGGTCGGTGCAGGTGATGGTGGCGGACTGGCCGTCCCCGGTGAGGGTGCAGTGGGTGATCTCAGGGTCACGCACCCGGAAGGAGCCCAGGACCACCTGGGGATAGTCCACCTGGACGCCCATGTCCTTGCCGTCCTGGGTCACCCGGAAGTCCTTCACGGAGACCTTCGTCCCCGCGGCGGCGTTCCCCAGCTCCAGCCACAGGCGCAGATCACCGACCCCCGCGTCCCGGGCTATGGCCTGGGCCGCCGCGGCGGCGCCCTTGATGGTGTAGGCGTGGGTGGTCCACTCGCCGGTGGCCTCGACGCCGTACTCCGAGCCGTAGGCCCTCTCGCCCTCGTTGAAGTCCTCGTCCTTGTTGTAGAAGATGTTATACAGGAACGGCTCGCCGTCCGTCTTGATCTGGAAGCTGACCTCGTATTCGCCGCCGTCGGCCAGCTGGCAGAGGTCGTCCACATAGAGGCCCCGCTGCCAGCCCTCGCCCTCGCCGGAGACGGTCACGGTGGCGGTCTCACCGTCCCCGGTGAGGGTACCCAGGCCGTCCCGGACCCGGAAGGAGCCGGTGGTCACGGAGGGGAAGGTCACGTCCACCGGGACCTCATCCTCGGCGGGAGGCGTCTCGCTCTCGCTGGGAGGCGGTGTCTCGCTCTCCGCGGGAGGCGGGGTCTCACTCTCGCTGGGAGAAGGCGTCTCGCTCTCGCTGGGAGGCGTCTCGCCCGCGTCCACCTTGCTCACCTGGACGTCCTTCACGGAGACCTTCGTCCCCGCGGCGGCGGCGCCCAACTCCAGCCACAGGCGGAGCTTGCCCGCCCCGGCGGCGCTGTCGATGGTATAGGTGTGGGTGGCCCAGTCGGCGGTGGCCTGGATGTCCCGCTCCTCGCCGTAGGCCTTCTCGCCCTCGTCAAAGTCCTTGTCCTTGTTGTAGGCGATGTTATAGAGGAAGGGCTCGCCCTCCGCCTTCAGCTGGAAGCTGACGGTGTACTTGCCGCCGTCCTCCAGGTCGCACAGGTCGTCGATGTACAGACCCCGCTGCCAGCTCTCGCCCTGGTCGGTGCAGGTCACGGTGGCGGACTGGCCGTCGCCGGTGAGGGTGCCCAGGCCGTCCCGCACCCGGAAGGAGCCGGGGTCATAGACGGTCTCGCCGCCGGGGTCGGAGCCGGTCTCGTCGCCGGGGTAGCGCACCTGGGCCAGGTTTTCGTCCCCGGCCTGACCGGGGATCAGCTCCTCGATCTTGAAGTTGCGCACCGTGACCTCGTTGCCCACCTGGGTCTTGCCCAGCTCCAGGCTGATCACCAGCGGCCCGTCCGCCGCCGGGGTCACCGTGAGGGTCCGGGCCACCGTGGCGTCGGCGTCAATGGTCTGGCCAAAGGCCTCGCCGTAGACCCGGTCGTTGGGCCAGCCCGCCGCGGTGCCGTAGAGGAGCACATAGCCGCCCTCGGCGGTGTAGGCGTCCTTGGAGTGGAGGTCGAAGCTGATACGGTAGGTCTTGCCGGTCTTCAGCTCCAGGCCCGTGTCCACCACCAGCTTCGCCTCATAGCCCTCGGGGCCCACGCTGGTGATCTTCAGGGTGGCGCTGCCGTCCTGGGTGGTGGTCAGCTCGCCGCCGGTCGCCGTGGCGCTGGCCCCACCGGCCCAGTTGATGTCCACCGGGAGGGCGTTGGTGCTCACCACCCGGGTGCTCTGCCGGTACTTGGACGACACGGAGTGCTCCTCATAGTTGAAGTCGGCGGGCAGGATGTCGGTATACTGGGGGATCTCCTCCTCCACCCGCACGTTGCTCACCGTGGCGGAGTCCCCCTCCTTCAGCATCCCCAGGGAGAGCTGGACAATGAGCTCCCCGGCGTTGGCCTTGTCCCGGGGGATGTAGATCCGCCGCTGGATGGTCCGGGGGGAGAGGGTCAGGGTCTGGGAGTAGACCACGTCGTAGCCCTTCTCCGTGTCCCCCTCGTTGTAGCAGATCTCATAGGAGCGCGCGGCTGAGCCCACCAGGTCAAAGCTGACGCGGTAGGTCTTCCCCGCCTGGGGCTTCAGGCCGGTGGCCACCAGCAGCTTGGTCTTCCACACCTCCGCCGGGTCGGGGGCCTTGGTGACGGTGAGGGTGGCGGAGTCCTCGGTGGAGGTGAGGTCCGCCGCGCTGTCACTGTTGGTCCAGGCGCGGATAAAGCCCGGGGTGCGGTAGTCCAGCTTATCCACCAGCACCGTGGTCTGCTCCATGGCGCCGGCGGCGGCCTCCGCCACCGTCAGGCCGCTCAGGCGCAGGGTGTTCCCCTCCGGGCCGGTCTTGCCCAGCAGGAGGCACACCACCAGTTCCCCGCTCTCCCCCTGGGGGAGGACGGTCTGCCGGACCCGGTCGGTCTCCCCCGCCTGGATGGCCCGGCCCTCCAGCGCGCCGTAGGCCCCCGGGGTCTCGCCGCCGTCAAAGCGGACGGCGTACTCCGGCTGGGCCGCCGTGGCGGCCAGGGCGAAGCTCACCTGATAGGCGGTCCCGGCCTTGGGGGTGACGCCGGTGCGGACATACACCCGCGCCTGCTCCGGGGTCCGGGCGGCCTCGTCGCCGGGCACGGCGGAGAGGTTTACGGTCACGCCGTCCCCGGCGCGGTCCAGGGCCACCGTGTAGCCCGCCTCGTGGCGCTCGTAGACCACGGCGCCGGTCTGTCCCAGGGGGACGTAGGCCACCT
>CANQMK010000153.1 GCA_947624895.1 uncultured Oscillospiraceae bacterium
GACCGGCGGAAGCTGGACGCCATGAGCGTCACCCACGCCCACCAGGGGATCATCGCCCTCACCGCCGTGCGGGAGTACGCCGACGTGGCCGACATCCTGGACGTGGCCCGGGAGAAGGGGGAGGCCCCCCTCATCGTGGTCTGCGACGAGCTCTCCGACCCCCACAACCTGGGGGCGGTGATCCGCACCGCCGAGTGCGCCGGGGCCCACGGGGTCATCATCCCCAAGCGCCGCTCCGCTGGGCTCACCGCCGTGGTGGCCAAGACCTCCGCCGGGGCGGTGAGCTACGTGCCGGTGGCCCGGGTCCCCAACCTCACCGCCTGCCTGAAGGACCTGAAGACCCAGGGGCTGTGGGTCTACGGCGCCACCGCCGCCGGGGATACCTCCCTCTACCAGGCCGACCTGAAGGGCCCCGCCGCCATCGTCATCGGCAGTGAGGGCTTTGGCCTGTCCCGGCTGGTGGAGGAGACCTGCGACGTGCTGGTGTCCATTCCCATGGCCGGTCAGCTCAACTCATTGAACGCCAGCGCCGCCGCCGCCATTTTGCTCTATGAGGCGGTGCGCCAGCGCCTGGGAAAGGGGTGAGCGGCATGGAACACACCCCCCTGGGGGGCGACCCCCTGGAGCTGGAGGACATTCTGGATGAGTTCGCTCCCCTCCCCGAACAGGAGGGGACGTCCGCTCCGGCGGCGGCCACGTCGGCGGAGGAGGCTCCGCCTGTCCAAGAGCCGCCCGCCCAAGAGGTGGCGGAGGAAGCCCCGACTGTCCAGGAGAAGGCCCCCTCTGTCCAGGCGGAGTCCCCGGCGGAGGTAGAGCCCTCCCAAGAGGAGGCCCCGGCGGAGGCGGAACAGCCCGTCCAGGAGGCCGCCCCGCAGACAAAGGGAAAAAAGCCCTCCCAAGACGCAGCCCCGAAGGCGAAGGGAAAACCCGCCGCCCCGGAGAAAACTCCGGCGGCAGCGGAACAGCCCGCCCCGGCGGAGGCAAAGGAGAAAAGGCTGCCCTGGTGGAAGCGGGGCGCCCCCGCCCAGCCGGAGGTCCCCGCCGACCCCAAGGTCATCCCCATGCCCCAGCCGGACAACTCCGTCACCGGGCGGATCGGGCGGCTCATCGAGAAGGGGGACCGCTACGCCCAGACCATGTTCGAGGGGGACGCGCCGGAGGACCCGGAGCGGACCCGCCGGGAACAGCTGCTGCCCGGGGTGGACTGGGAGACCGAGCCCACCCACGCCCCCACCCTCCGGCACCGCCGGGTCCTGCGCCGACCTAAGCCGGACGTGCCCCCGGCCAAGCTGGCCAAGACCTATAAGAAGGGCCTGGCCTTTCTCCACACCCGGGTGCTCCTGTCCCTGCTGTGGTGCCTGCCCCAGCTCTACCTGGCCCTGGCCCCCGGCCTGGGCCTGCCCCTCCCCGCCCAGCTGATCGGCCAGCCCGACCTGCTCTGGGACCTGGCCGCCGTGGGGCTGTGCGGCAGCGCCCTGCTGGCCGCCGACGCCCTGGCCTGGGGGGTGATGTGCCTGCTCCGCCTGCGGCTGGAGGGGGAGACGGTGGCTCTGTGCGCCGTCATCGCCGCCCTGGCCGACGCGGTGACCGCGCCCCTCCTGGGCGCGGGGGAGGACCGCGCCCCCTTCTGCGCGGTGGTGGCGCTGTGCCTGTTCTTCGCCCTGTGGGGACGGCTGCTCAAACGCCGGGCGCTGTGGCGCTCCTGTCGGGCTGCCGCCGGGGCGGCGGAGCCCTATCTGGTCACCCTGGACGAGAAGATGTGGAACGGCCAGGACAGCTTCACCAAGTGGGCCGGGACGGTGGAGGGCTACGGCAGTCAGGTCCAGGAGCCGGACGGCGTCCAGCGGGCCTACCACCTGGCCGCCCCCCTCATCCTCCTGTGCGCTGGGCTGTTCGCCCTGCTGGCCTCGGTGGGGCGGCGGGAACCCACGCTCTTCTTCTGGTGCCTCTCCGCCGGGCTCACCGCCGGGTGCGGCTTCTCCTCCTTCCTCACCTTCTCCCTCCCCTTCTCCTCCCTGAGCCGCCGCCTGGCGAAGGTGGGCGGCGCCCTGGGCGGCTGGGACGGCATGGCCTGGGTGGGGGGCAAGCAGGGGGTCATCCTCACCGACGCCGACCTCTTCCCCCCTGGCAGCGTCACCCTCAACGGCATCAAGCTCCTCGGGGACGCCTCCCTGGAGACCGCCCTGGCCTACACCACCACCCTCATCCGGGAGACGGGCAGCGGCCTTGCCAAGCCCTTCTCCGATATGCTCCGGGCCAAGGGCGGCCTGGGGCGGCGGGTGAGCCAGGTGATCTTCCACGAGGGGGGCGTCACCGGCGTCATCGCCGGGCAGTCGGTCATCGTGGGCTCCGGGGCGTTCATGGAGCTGATGGGGGTGACCATGCCCCAGGGCATCAAGGTGAAAAACGCCGTGTTCTGCGCCGTGGACGGGGCCCTCACCGCCATCTTCGCTCTGAACTACACCCTCCACCCCGCCATCGCCCAGGCGGTGGACGTGCTGGTGGAAAACGGCCTGGACCCCATCCTGGCCACCCGGGACTTCCTCATCATCCCCAAGATGCTCCGCCAGCGCTTCAAGCTACCGGTGGACAAGATGGAGTTCCCCAGCCTGGACCGCCGCCGGGAGCTGTCCTCCAAGCGCTTCGCCCACGAGACCTCCCTCACCGCCGTCCTGTGCCGGGAGGGGCTGGGGGGCTACGCCGAGGCGGTGGTGGGGGCCAAGCGGCTGTTGAGCGCCACCCGCTGGGGCCTGGGCTTCGACTTGCTGGGCGCGGGGGCGGGGCTGGCCCTGGCCTTCTACCTCTGTCTGGCCCGGGCCTTCGCCTCCCTCTCCCCGGGGACCATGCTGGTGTTCTTGCTGCTGTGGCTGGTCCCGGCGGCCCTGGTGTCCGGCTGGGCCACCCGATATTGACGCTGGCGCGGTTTCGCGCTATAATTGGTGTACTTGTTTGGCAACCGGTCCCATCATTTTATCGTAAAGGATGATCGCGATATGGCACAGAGCAAAAAGCAGGTGGAGCAGATCACCGACATGGAGGTGGACTTCGCCCAGTGGTACACCGACGTGTGCACCAAGGCGGACCTCATCGGCTACACCAGCGTGAAGGGGATGTTCATCCTCCGCCCCTATGGCTACGCCATCTGGGAGAATATCCAGCGGGAGATGGACGCGCGCTTCAAGGCCACCGGCCACACCAACGTGGCCATGCCCCTGCTCATCCCCGAGAGCCTGCTCCAGAAGGAGAAGGACCACGTGGAGGGCTTCGCCCCGGAGTGCGCCTGGGTCACCATGGGGGGCAGCGAGAAGCTGGACGAGCGGCTGTGCGTCCGCCCCACCAGCGAGACGCTGTTCTGCGAGCACTGGAGCCAGATCGTCCACTCCTGGCGGGACCTGCCCCTGCTCTACAACCAGTGGTGCTCCGTTCTGCGCTGGGAGAAGACCACCCGGCCCTTCCTGCGCCACCGGGAGTTCCTCTGGCAGGAGGGCCACACCCTCCACGCCACCGCCCAGGAGGCCATCGAGGAGACCGAGCGGATGCTCAACGTCTACGCCGACATCTGCGAGAACATCCTGGCCATGCCGGTGGTGAAGGGGCTCAAGACGGACAAGGAGAAGTTCGCCGGCGCGGAGCGGACCTACACCATCGAGTGCATGATGCACGACCGCAAGGCCCTCCAGAACGGCACCAGCCACTACTTTGGCGACGGCTTTGCCAAGGCCTTCGACATCGCCTTCACCGACAAGGACAACACCCAGAAGACCCCCTTTGAGACCTCCTGGGGCTTCACCACCCGCACCATCGGCGGCGTCATCATGACCCACGGGGACAACCGGGGGCTGGTGCTGCCTCCCCGGGTGGCTCCCATCCAGGCCATGGTCATCCCCGTGGCCATGCACAAGGAGGGGGTGCTGGACGCCGCGAACGCCCTGCTGGCCCGGCTGAAGGCCGCCGACATCCGGGCGGATATGGACGACTCCGACCAGTCCATGGGCTGGAAGGCCGCGGAGTACGAGATGAAGGGCATCCCCCTGCGGGTGGAGATCGGGCCCAAGGACATGGAGAAGGACCAGTGCTGTATCTGCCGCCGGGACAGCGGGGAGAAGGTCTTCGTCCCCCTGGCGGAGCTGGAGGAGACGGCGAAGCGACTGCTGGACGAGATCCACGACGGCCTCTACGCCCGGGCGAAGAAGAACCTGGAGGACCACACCAAGGTCTGCCACACCGTGGAGGAGGTCAAGACCTTCATGGAGACGGAGGGGGGCTTTGCCAAGACCATGTGGTGCGGGGACGAGGCCTGCGAGATCGCCATGAAGGAGCGGGCCGGGGTGTCCTCCCGGTGCATCCCCTTCGCCCAGGAGCATCTGGGCGACGTCTGCCCCGTCTGCGGCAAGCCCGCCAAGCAGATGATCTACTGGGGTGTGGCCTATTGACGACAGGACCCCTCCCGCCGGAGGGCGGGTACATATTATCAAGGAGGCGTGAACCATGGACGAGATCAAGGCGAAGATCGAGGAGCTGGTGAAGAAGGTCACCGCCGACCCCACCCTGAAGGACCAGTTTGCCAAGGACCCCATTCAGACGGTGGAGAAGGTGCTGGGCGTGGACCTGCCAGACGACCAGGTCAAGGCCATTATAAACGGCGTCAAGGCCAAGCTGGCGGGGGATAAGCTCGCCGGAGCCGCCGACGCCCTGAAGGGCCTGCTGGGCAAGTAAGCGATCGGAAACAGCAGACGAACAGCCCCCGCCGGAAACCCCGGCGGGGGCTGTTCGCTGTCTTCTGGGTCGTTTACCGCCTCGTCGTCCTCTGGCTTATCCCTTCTCCACGTAGCGCTGGAGGATGGTGGCCACCTCGGCTCTTGTCGCGGTGCCCTGGGGGTCCAGACGGGCGCCGTCCTTGCCGGTGACGATGCCGTTCTGCACCGCCCAGCGCATGGCGTCCTGGGCCCAGGTGGAGATGGT
>CANQMK010000154.1 GCA_947624895.1 uncultured Oscillospiraceae bacterium
TTGGAGCGGGTGACGAGGCTCGAACTCGCTACCTCCACCTTGGCAAGGTGGCGCTCTACCAGATGAGCTACACCCGCGTCCCGGTCGCGCGGCGCCGTCCCTTAGGGGGAAACTGCGTTGGATGGGCGGGCCCACCCAACGCAGCTTCTGGTGCCTCCGGTCGGAATTGAACCAACGACACGCGGATTTTCAGTCCGCTGCTCTACCAACTGAGCTACAGAGGCAAATGGCGACTCGGAAGGGACTTGAACCCTCGACCTCCGGCGTGACAGGCCGGCGCTCTAACCAACTGAGCTACCGAGCCATCTGGTGGGAACAACAGGGCTCGAACCTGTGACATCATGCGTGTAAGGCATGCGCTCTACCAGCTGAGCTATGCTCCCCTGTTGTGTCGTCACGTTCAGACGGCGTTCCTAATTATACTCATTCCCCGCCGGGTTGTCAAGGCTTTTCCCAAACTTTCCTGGGAAAAATCCTCCGGGGGACGGGCTGCCCCGCCCCCCGGAGGTCCGCTCAGTCGATGACGGTGACTGAGGTGATCACCGGCTGTTCCTCGGCGGGGATGGTGCCGTTGTCGTCGATGGGCTGGGCGGCCTCGCACACCGCGTCCACCACCTCCATCCCCTCGGTGACGCGGCCAAAGGCGGCGTACTGGCCGTCCAGGAAGGTGGAGTCGGCGTGGACGATGAAGAACTGACTGCTGGCGCTGTCCGGGTCGCTGGCCCGGGCCATGGAGATGACCCCCCGGACGTGGGAGATGGGGTTGTCCCAGCCGTTGGCGGCGAACTCGCCGTAGATGGGCTCGGCCATCTCCTCCGGGCTCTGGGGCGCGCCGCCCTGCATCATGAAGCCCGCCATGATGCGGTGGAAGGTGAGCCCGTCATAGTAGCCGTCCCGGGCCAGGGCCAGGAAGTTCTCCACCGTGATGGGGGCGGCGTCCCCGTCCAGCTCCAGCTTCACCACGCCGTAGTCGGCGATGTCGATCTCCACGTGGTGGAGACCGCCCGCCTCCGCGGCGACGGTGGACTCCTCCGGGGGCGCCGTCTCCGCCGTCGGCTCAACGCCGCCGCAGGCGGCCAGACCCAACAGCAACAGGACGCCCAACGCCAAAGAAAGGACCTTTTTCATCTCTATGACCTCCTTAATGTATCGACCGCCACCAGCGCGGCCCCCGCGACCATGACCGCCAAGGCGATCAGGTATACGCCTGTCAGGCGCTCCCCCAAAAAGACGAAGGACAAAAACACCCCGATAAACGGCGCCACCGCGTAATAGGCGCTGGTCTTGGCCGCGCCCAGGGCGCTCTGCGCCCGGACGTACAGAAAGATGCTCAGGCCGTAGGCCACGAACCCCAACAGCAGGGCGAGCACGATATCGCCAAGCCCCGGCATCGTCTCGCGCCTGAGAAAGGCGATGGACAGGGAGCCGAGTCCGGAAAAAACGCCCTTCAGGACCACGATCTCGTAGGTGCTTTTGGAGGAAATTTTCCTGGTGCAGTTGTTCTCAAAGCCCCAGCAGACCGTGGCCAGCAGGACGAGGAGGGAGCCGTAGGAGAAGCGGAAGCTGTCCGTCCCCTCCAGGGAGAGCAGGGCGCTGGACAGGGTGATGAGGGCGATGGCGGCCCACAGCCGACGGGACACTGCCTCATGGAACACCGCCAGGGCGATGAGGGTGGTGGCCACGATCTCAAAGTTCCCCAGCAGGGAGGCGTTGGAGGAGGAGCCGTAGCGAATCCCCAGCATCAGGAAAATGGGGGCGGCGATGTCCAGCACGATCATCCCCACCACAAAGGGCAGGTCCCTCCGGTCCAGCCTGGCCCGCGCCTCCCGCCGACCGAACAGGGACAGGACGCCGATCCCCACCCCGGCGCCCAGGTAGAGCAGCGCCGCCATGGTGGTGGGCCCCACATGCTCCAGCAGGACCTTGGAGCAGGGCACGCTGACCGCGTAAAACCCCGCCGCCAACAGCGCGTACAGGATCGCCTTCGCCTTTCCCATCCCACGTCTCCCTCTCTGCTACCAACGCGCCACGCATTATCGCTTTTTCAATTCCGCCATGGCGGCATAATGCAGGACGTCGAATTCTTCCGGGGCTATTTCAGCCAAAAGTTTCAAATGCTCTCGCTCCCACGCGCTGACCGCATCCTCCGACAGAGAAGCCCCAATCCCGCGGCAGGCTTTCATCCGGCCAAGCCAGCCCTCCCGGGTAAAACGCACATGGATGGGATATTCTTCGTGGTAAACAAGCGCAAATCGCTCCTGGTAGCACGCGGGGATCTGTATGGGGTGGATCGTCTCCCCTCCGCCGGTCCAATCGGGGTTATATTTTAACACCAGTGCCTCGCTGGCGTTCGCGATCCTGTTTTCAAAGGGCAGCCATGCCATGTATAACACGAGGATCCGCCCATTGGGTTTGAGCATACGGTAGATCTCCGGCATGAGCCGCGCGTGGTCAAAATACCAAAAGCATTGACAGGCGGTGACAACGTCAAAGGAATCGTCGGGGAAACGCAGATCCTCTGCTGACATGGTGTAATAGTCAATATTCACACCCTTGGAGAGAAGGACGGCCTGCTGGATCTGCTCTTCAGAAATATCCGTTCCGATCCACTTCGCCCCATACCGAACCATATTTCTCGGCAGCACACCTGTCCCTGTGCCAAGATCCAGGACCGTCTGGCCCTCTACGCAGAGTTTGCGCGCCCTTATTTTTTCGTAAAATTCCCGCGGATAAATATCGCGATATTTGGCGTAATCCCCGGACGTTTTTCCCCAGTCAAACGCCCTCCCGCCGTCTATATTTTTATCTACGATATCCATAGCTGTCTCCCGCGGCTCCCGATTTTTCAGGTATTTGTCGCCATTATACCACACCGCGGAGTGAAGTTCAAGGCGACCGCTGACCCCGCTGGGCGCCTGGCGGGCGGGTCTTACGTGGGAACGCTCCGCTCGTACAGCGCATCGGTGAGGCGAAGTTTCAGCGGAGCCAGCGGCTCCGCGGGGCGATGTGTCGGGCGGCCGCCGTCTCATTGGGTAAAATAGAGGCAGGACTCTATTTTATCTGCGGAGGTAGGTATGGAACACAGAATTTTTGACGCGGATTTGCGGGACTTTGCCACGTGGCTGCGGCGGGAGGAAAAGAGCCCGGGGACGGTGGAAAAGTATCTCCGGGACGGGGCGGCCTTTGCCGCGCACATGGGCGGCGCGCCGGTCACCAAGGACGCCGTGGCCGCGTGGCGGGACGGGCTGGCGGCCCAGGGCTATGCCCCCGCCACGGTCAATTCCATGGTGGCGGCGGTGAACGCCCTGCTGCGGTTTTTGGGCTGGGAGGACTGCCGGGTCAAAGCTCTGCGGCTCCAGCGGCGGGTGTTCCGGGACCAGAGCCGGGAGCTGACCCGGGGGGAGTACGACCGCCTCCTGGCCGCCGCCGGGGACAGACCCCGGCTGGCGCTCCTGATGGAGACCATCTGCTCCACCGGCATCCGGGTGAGCGAGGTGCGGTATATCACCGTGGAGGCGGCGCGGGACGGCCAGGCGCAGATCGCCCTCAAGGGGAAGATCCGGGTCATCCTGTTCCCCGGCAAGCTCCGCCGAAAGCTGCTGAAATACGCCGAACAACAAAAAATCGCCTCTGGCGAGATCTTTCTCACCAGAAGCGGCAGGGGGCTGACGCGGCGGCAGATCTGGGCGGAGATGAAGGCCCTGTGCGACCGGGCGGGGGTGGAGCGCTCCAAGGTGTTTCCCCACAACCTGCGGCACCTGTTCGCCCGGATGTTCTACCGGGTGACCCGGGACATCGCCAAGCTTTCCGACGTGCTGGGGCACTCGTCCATGGAGACCACCCGCATCTATCTGATCTCCACCGGCGCGGAACACGTCCAGGCGCTGGACCGGATGGGGCTGGTGTTGTAGCGGTTTATCACAAAATAACAATTTTGTCCCGAACGGAGGGGCCGCCGCGCTTTGCGGCGCAGACGATACATAAACATACTACTACAAACTCCACAAAAATGCAAGGCGTTTGTTGAAAAATGGCAGGAAAATTTGAGCCGCAAAGGGATTGCTTTTTCGCGGCCCCGCTTTTCACGCCTATTTTTGGCCCCGCCGCCTGGAAAAGCCGCGTTTCCCGGCCCCCGATGCGGCCAAGGCGGGGAGCCGCGCGGACAAAATTGTTATTTTGTTGATCGCGGCGGGACCCGGGGGAACGAGCTTCCTCACTCCTCCACCGGCACCACCAGGCGGGAGACGTAGTTCTCCGGGTCGATGTCCCGCCCGGTGTAGGCGGCGACCAGGCCCAGGACGCGGACGTAGTCCGTGGGCTTCAGGCCCCGCGCCCGAATTTCCCGGCCAAACTCGTTGAAGGCGTAGGGCCTTTGAGAGTAGTTCCCGTAGCCCAGGCAGGAGAAGCCCCGGCAAGCGGGGAAGGCCACCGCCTCCTCCGGCGCCTCCGCCGGTTCCAGGGGGACGCAGCAGATAAAGTCCATCTCCTTGTCCTCAAAGGCGCCGTCCAGGTAGTCGGTGCGCTTGTTGATGATAAACAGCGGCTCGGAGGCCAGCAGACGATAGCCCTTCTCCACCGCCTCGTGGTAGAGGCGGTACATGGCCCAGTAGCGGTCCTCCACCGTCGTCCCCTGGAACTCCCGGCAGTAGCAGACGTACTCGGGCAGATCCACGAACTCGAAGCTCAGATGCTCCTTTTTCTCCACCCGGAGCTTGACCTCCTCGTAGGCCCGCTTGAAGAGCAGAAACCGCGCCTCCATCCGCTCCAGAAGTTCTTGGGAGGTCCCGTTGGCGCGGTAGTAGAGGGCGGCGTCGTCATAGGTCATGCCCATCTGCAAAAAGGACAGGATCTGCATGATCTGGCTGACATTGTGGTTGTCATACCAGCGGTAGCCCGTCTCCCCGTCCACCTTGGCGGGGGTGAGCAGACCCCGCTCCTCCAGCCG
>CANQMK010000155.1 GCA_947624895.1 uncultured Oscillospiraceae bacterium
GCCGCAGGGCCAGCTCGGTGTCCAGCTTCAGGTTCAGCCGCTCCTTGGCGATGGGCACGGCGATGGGCTGGGCGGGGAGGGACAGGACCTCCACCCGCTCCACCGCCACCTCCACCCCGCCGGGGGCCCGGGGCTCCGTCCGGGCCGTGCCGGTGAGCTTCACGGCGGCCTCCTGGCAGAGGCCCTGGGGCAGGACGGCGTGGTCGCAGACGCACTGCACCGCCCCGTCCCCCTTCCGCAGGGTGAGGAAGACCACCCCGCCCAGGTCCCGGAGGGCGTGGACCGCCCCCCGCAGCTCCACGGTCTGGCCGATGTGGTCTGGCAGCTCCCGTATCTGCAAGTCAGTCCTGGAAATCTTGCCTGTCACGCTGGTCATATCGCTCCGCTCCTTTGTCTTGAACTGGACATGAAAAAACGCCCCAGGCCGAGTACGCTCGGCTTGGGGCGAAAATCCTCCGCGGTGCCACCCAAGTTGGCGGGGACGCTCCCCGCCCACTCAAAGTCCTTGTAACGTAAGGAATACGGGCGACCCTCTGGGCGTGTACCATGGAATCGCCGGCTCCAAAGTGTTGCGCTTCGCCGTCTTGCCGCGCCGGGCTCTCAATCGGTGACCCGGGTTCCCTGTCGGCTGCCGTGGCGGGCGGTCTTTTTCATCGCTGTTGCCTTGATTTGCAAGTAGTATAACCCAAACTTGCAAAGCTGTCAACAAAAACTTTCCCCAAACCCCCTTCCCTTTTGGGCCGGAATTTTGTATACTATGATCAACACCGTCACAAGGAGGGCGAGGAGATGCTGAACTGGGAGGAGCTGGAGGCCGCGTGCCTGGGCTGTCGGCGCTGTTCCCTGTGGGAGGGCCGGACCAACGTGGTCTTCGGCGTGGGCTCCCGGCAGGCGGAGGTGCTGTTCATCGGGGAGGGCCCCGGGGAGAACGAGGACCTCCAGGGCGAGCCCTTCGTGGGCCGGGGCGGCAAGCTGCTGGACGACATGATGGGGGCCATCGGCCTGCGGCGGCGGGACGTGTACATCGCCAACATGGTCAAGTGCCGCCCGCCCCAGAACCGGGACCCCATGAACGCCGAGGTGGACGCCTGCATCGGATACCTCCGCAACCAGGTGGCCCTCCTGCGGCCCAAGATCATCGTCTGCCTGGGCCGGGTGGCCGCCACCCGGATCATCGGCGGGGACTTCAAGATCACCCGGGACCACGGCAAGTGGTTCGAGCGCGGCGGCACGCGGGTCATGGCCCTGTTCCACCCCGCCGCCCTGCTCCGGGACCCCCGGAAGCGGCCGGACACCTTCCAGGACCTGAAGGCCCTCCAGGCCGCCATCCGGGAGACGTGCGACCACACCCCCCTGGCGGACTGAGCGGAGATTTCCCGGGAAAAAGCGCAAAAAACTCTTGCAATCCCCCGGTTTCTATGGTATGATACGGGGTGCGTATGCCAAATAACATACGCAAATCGGCTAAAAGAAGGTGAATCCCCATGAAGGAAGGAATCCATCCCGCCTACGGGCAGACCACCATCCGCTGCGCCTGCGGCAACGTGATCTCCACCGGCTCCACCAAGAAGGACATCCGCGTGGAAGTCTGCTCCAAGTGCCACCCCTTCTACACCGGCAAGCAGAAGGTCGTGGACACCGGCGGACGGGTGGGCCGCTTCAATCGGAAGTTCGGTCTGGACCAGAAGTAATTCCCGGAGAAAAGGCCCGCACTTTTCAGAAGTGCGGGCTTTTTTCCATCCCGGGGGATACCCTATACCCATCTTTTTGTCAGGAGGTCTGTCTCCATGAGAACCATCCACCCCAGCCCCGCCTCCCCAGCTCTCCCCTCCGCCCTCGGCCAGGCCGTCCAGGCGGCGGAGGGCTGAATGGAGCGCGCGGAAGAGAACGCCCTCCAGCGTGGCGTGCTGGTGGGCCTGAACTCCCGGGCCCTGGACGACGAGGACAACGCCAGCGAGGACACCCTGGACGAGCTGGCCGCCCTGCTGGAGACGGCGGGGGGCGTGTGCGTGGGCACCGTTTTGCAGACCAAGGACGCCCCCGACCCCCGCACCTTCATCGGCCAGGGGAAGCTGGCGGAGGTCAAGGCCCTGGTGGAGGCCCAGGGGGCGGACCTGGTGGTCTTTGATAACTCCCTCTCCCCCTCCCAGCTCCGGGCCGTGGGGGAGGAATTGAAGGTCCAGGTGCTGGACCGGGAGGCCCTGATCCTGGACATCTTCGCCCAGCGGGCCCAGACCCGGGAGGGGCGGCTCCAGGTGGAGCTGGCCCAGTACCAGTACCTCCTCCCTCGGCTGACGGGGATGTGGACCCACCTGGAGCGCCAGGAGGGCGCCATCGGCACCCGGGGCCCCGGCGAGACCCAGTTGGAGACCGACCGGCGGCACATCCGGCAGAAGATTTCCAAGCTGAAGGAACAGCTGGAGGACGTGCGCCGGGTGCGGGCCACCCAGCGGGAGCGCCGGGAGAAGAACCAGGTGCCGGTGGTGGCCCTGGTGGGGTACACCAACGCCGGGAAGTCCACCCTGCTCAACGCCCTCACCGGGGAGCACATCCCCGCCAACGACCGGCTCTTCGACACCCTGGACACCACCACCCGGACCCTGGAACTGTCCGACACCTGCACCGTGCTCCTCTCCGACACGGTGGGCTTCATCCGCAAGCTGCCCCACCATCTGGTGGCCGCCTTCAAGGCCACGTTGGAGGAGCTCACCTTCGCCGACCTCCTCCTCCACGTCATCGACAGCTCCAACCCCCTGTGGATGGAGCAGCACGCGGTGGTGGAGGGGCTGATCCGCTCCCTGGGGGCGGCCCAGACCCCCCGGCTGGAGGTCTTCAACAAGTGCGACCTGTCCGACCCCGGGGACATCCTGCCCCACGGGGAGGACCGGGTGTGGGTCTCCGCCCGCACCGGGGAGGGGCTGGACCGGCTGCGGGAGATGATCCTGCGGCGGCTGGACGCGGACAAGCGGCGGGTGACCCTCTCCCTGCCCTACGACCAGGGGGGCGTGCTGGACCTGCTCTACCGGGAGGCCACGGTGGAGGCGGTGGAGTACGCCGAGACCGTCCAGGTCACCGCCCTGTGCGCCCCCAAGACCCTGGGGCAGGTGCGCGCCTATATCACCGGCGGCTGGACGCCCCCCAAAGAGCCCTGGGAGGAATAGCCATGGACAAGGGTTACTTCGTCCCCCTGGGCGAGGGCCAGGCGGAGTTGGTGGAGAAGCGCTCCCGCTTCCTGGGCCACCTCTGGCCGGTGGCCGACGAGGCCCAGGCCCGGGCGCGGATCGAGGAGACGAAAAAGCGCTTCCACGACGCCCGGCACAACTGCTGGTGCTACCGCCTCCACACCGGGGCGGAGCGCTACGGCGACGACGGCGAGCCCCAGGGCACCGCCGGGGTGCCCATGCTCTCCGTCCTCCAGAAGGCGGAGGTCACCGACGCGGTGTGCGTGGTCACCCGGTACTTCGGCGGGGTCCTCCTGGGGGCGGGCGGGCTGGCTCGGGCCTACGGCCAGGCCGCCCGGGACGCCCTGGCCGCCGCCGGTATCGGGGAGATGCGCCCCTGGCTCCGGCTGGAGCTGGCCTGCCCCTACGCCCTGCTGGAGCAGGTGAAGCTCCTGTGCGCCCAGGGGCAGGGGGTGGTGGAGGAGATCTCCTACGCCGACACCGCCGCCCTCACCCTGCGCTTCCCCCTCTCCCAGGCCCCCGGCTTCGCCGCCCGGGTGGGGGAGCTCACCGCCGGGGCGCTGACCCCCCGGGAGCTGGGACAGGTCATGGCCCCCGCCCCCCGGGAGGAGTAGGCGGCCCGCCCCGGCGCGAAAAAATTTTTTCACGAAAAAAAGGGTTTTCGCCCCGGGGCGGCGTATATATAAGAAGTCGCGTTTTTTGGGAAACGGGGGTGTGACCATGACCTGTCGGGAACAGTGGGAGGCGCGGGAGAAGGCCATCCTCTCCCCCCACGCCTGTCTGGCCGCCGAGAGCAAGGGGCGGCGGACCCCGGTGGAGCCCTGCCCCATCCGCACCTGCTTTCAGCGGGATGTGGACCGCATCGTCCACTGCAAGGCCTTCCGCCGACTCAAGCACAAGACCCAGGTCTTCCTCCAGCCGGAGGGGGACCACTACCGCACCCGCATGACCCACACCCTGGAGGTCACCCGGATCGCCCGGACCATGGCCCGGGCCCTGGGCCTCAACGAGGACCTCACCGAGGCCATCGCCATGGGCCACGACCTGGGCCACACCCCCTTCGGCCACGCCGGGGAGCGATTGCTGGACCAGATCATGCCCGGTGGCTTTCGCCACTATGAGCAGTCCCTGCGGGTGGTGGACCGGCTGGAGAACGACGGGGAGGGCCTGAACCTCACCTGGGAGGTGCGCGACGGCATCCTCCGCCACACGGTGGACCCCCTGGCCGCCACCCTGGAGGGCCAGCTGGTCCGCCTGGCCGACCACATCGCCTACATCAACCACGACATCGACGACGCCCTCCGGGGCGGCATTATCTACCAGATGGACATCCCCCTGGAGCTCCAACAGGAACTGGGCTTCTCCCACGGCCAGCGGATCGACACCCTGGTGGCCGACGCGGTGGCGGAGAGCGGCGACGGCGCGCGTATCCGCCTCTCCCCCGCCAGGACCCGGGCCCTGGACGCCCTGCGGGAGTTCATGTTCGAGGCGGTCTACCGCAACCCGGTGGCCAAGGGGGAGGAGTCCCGGGCCCAGGGGATGCTGGAACAGCTCTTCCACTATTATGTAAACCACCTGGACAAGCTCCCCGACGACTACTACGCCATCGCCCAGACCGAGGGCCCGGAGCGGGCGGTGTGTGACTACATCGCCGGGATGACGGACAAGTACGCCGTGGAGCAGTACCAGGCCGCCTTCATCCCCAAGGCCTGGGCGGTGAAGTAGGCCGCTGTCTGGACCGCGCCAATACCGGGGCATA
>CANQMK010000156.1 GCA_947624895.1 uncultured Oscillospiraceae bacterium
GGGGGTGGGGATGACCCTGGCGGTGTCCCGTATCCTCTCGGCCACGGCGCTCCAGGGGGTGCCCTCCTCTTTTACCCTGGAACTGCCCCCATACCGGCGGCCCCAGGTGGGGAAGGTCATCCTCCGCAGCGTGGTGGACCGCACGTTGAAGGTGTTGGGCAGGGCGGTGGCCGCCGCCGCCCCGGCGGGGGTGCTCATCTGGCTGTGCGCCAACGTCACGGTGGGCGGGACCACCGTCCTGGCCCACATCACCGGCTTTCTGGACCCCCTGGGCAGGGCCCTGGGGATGGACGGGGCCATCCTCACCGCCTTCCTGCTGGGCCTGCCCGCCAACGAGATCGTGATCCCCATCCTCATCATGACCTACCTGGCCCAGGGCAGCCTGGTGGAGCTGGAGGGGGCGCGGCTGTTCGCCCTGCTGGCCGCCAACGGCTGGACCTGGCGGACGGCGGTGTGCGTGCTGTTGTTCTCCCTGTTCCACTGGCCCTGCGCCACCACCTGCGCTACCATCCGCAAGGAGACGGGGAGCTGGCGCTGGACCGCCCTGGCCGTGGTCATCCCCACCGCCTGCGGGGCGGCGGCGTGCTTGCTGTTCCGCCTGCTCTCCGGCGGCTTTTTCGTCCGGTGAAGGACCTGGCGCGGCCCCTGGGAGTCCAAGGGCCGCGCCGGAGGGGGAAAAGGACAAAGGAGCGGCATCGCCGCTCCTTTTGTCCAAGAGGCAAGTAAGCCTGTAAGCCGGGTTCTGTCCTTTAAGACAGCCATCTATCTAGGCGGGCCGTTGCCGACGCGCTCAAGCCGCCTCCCCGGGACGGTCGGGCCGACCATGTGTCCCTCCACGGCGTTGCTCCGGATAGAGTTTACAGCGATGGACTGTTCCCAGCCATCGGGCGGGCGCTTATCTCCGCCTTTCCACCTTTTCCGGCGGGTATGGACCCGGAGGCCCGTCCTTCGCCGGTAGTTTCTCTCTGTTGCACTTTTCCTGGGGTCGCCCCCGGCGGGTGTTACCCGTTATCCTTGCCCTGTGGAGCCCGGACTTTCCTCATAGGCGCCCCGTTGGGGACGCCCACGCGGCTGTCCAGCTTACTTGCCCCCCTATTTTAGCCCATCCGGGCGGCCTTGTCAAATGCGTTCGTTTAGGGTATAATAACACAGTTATAGACTCCGCTACTTTTTGGAAACGAGGGGAACAGATGGCAGCGAACATGGAAGACTACTACGAGAGCCTGAAGGGCAAGTCCATCGCCGTGCTGGGCGCGGGGGTGAGCAACAAGCCCTTGATCGCCCTGCTGTTGGCGGCGGGGCTGGACGTGACCGTCCGGGACAAGAGCGACCGGGAGAGCTTCGACCCCGACCTGCTGGCGGGCTGGGAGGCCCAGGGGGCCCGGCTGCGGCTGGGAGAGGACTACCTGGAGGAGCTGACGGAGGACGTGATCTTCCGCTCCCCGGGCATCATGCCCCACACCCCCCAGTTGGCCGCCGCCGTGGCGAGGGGCAGCGTGCTCACCTCCGAGATGGAGGCGTTTTTCGCCCTGTGTCCCTGCCCCATCCTGGCCGTGACGGGCAGCGACGGCAAGACCACCACCACCACCATCATCGCCGAGCTTTTGAAGGCGGCGGGCTATCGCACCTGGGTGGGGGGAAACATCGGCACGCCCCTGCTGGACAAGGTGGGGGAGATGACAGCTCAGGACCGGGTGGTGCTGGAGCTGTCCTCCTTCCAACTCATGACCATGACCCGGAGCCCCCATGTGGCCGTGGTCACCAACCTGGCCCCCAACCACCTGGACAAGCACACCGACATGGACGAGTACGTGGCCGCCAAGCGGAACATCCTGGCCTGGCAGGGGCCGGAGGATCGGGTGGTGCTCAACGCCGACAACCCCATCACCGCCTCCTTCGCCTTTGAGGCCCCGGGGAAGGTCACCTGGTTCAGCCGCGCGACCCGGCCCCAGGGGGAGGCGGTCTTCTTCCGGGACGGCGCCATCTGGCGCGCGGACGGCGCGGGGGAGCGCAAGCTCCTGGACCGGGCGGACATCCTTCTCCCCGGCGACCACAACGTGGAGAACTACATGGCGGCCATCGCCGCCGTGGGGGATCAGGTGGACCCCGCCGTCCTCGTCTCCTTCGCCAGGAGCTTCGGCGGGGTGGAGCACCGCATCGAGCTGTGCGGCCACATCCGCGGGGTGCGCTGGTACAACGACTCCATCGGCACCAGCCCTTCCCGCACCATCGCCGGCCTGCGCTCCTTCGAGAACAAGGTCATCCTCATCGCCGGGGGCTACGACAAGCACATCCCCTTTGACGCCCTGGGCCCGGAGATCGTCAGCCATGTCAAGGCCCTCTACCTCACCGGCGACACCGCCCAGAAGATCCGCCAGGCGGTGGAGACCGCGCCGGGCTACGACCCCGCGGCCCTGCCCATCGTGGAGACGGAGGACCTGGCCGGGGCGGTGGAGGGGGCCTATGCCATCGCCCAGACGGGGGATGTGGTCATCCTCAGCCCCGCCTGCGCCGCCTATGACCGCTACAAGAACTTCATGGAGCGGGGGAAGGCGTTCAAGGCCCTGGTGGCGGAACTGAAGAATAGGGAGTGACGCGCTTTTGGACATTTGGAACGCCCTGGAGCGCCTGACGGCGGCGGCTGGTCCCTCGGGCTTTGAGCGCCCGGTGGCCCAGGTCGCCCGGGAACTGCTGGCGCCCTATGTGGACGAGACGTGGCTGGACCGCATGGGCAACCTGGTGGGCGTGCGGCGCTGTGGCCGGGAAGGGGCCAAAAAACTGCTCCTGGACGCCCACCTGGACGAGATCGGTCTGATGGTCACCGGCCATGAGGAGGGCTTTTTGCGCTTTGCCGCCGTGGGCGGGGTGGACCCCCGGATGCTCCCCGACCGGGAGGTGACGGTGCTGACCGACCCGCCCCTGTTCGGGGTGGTGGCCTGTCTGCCCCCCCACGTGCTGAGCCGGGAGGAGAGGGAGAAGGCCGTCCCCCTGGACAAGCTCTATATCGACGTGGGCCTCACCCAGGCGGAGGCGGAGGCCAGCGTCCCCGTAGGCACCCCCATCGCCTACCGGGGGAGCTGTTTTGACCTGGGTGACCGCCGGGTCTGCGGCAAGAGCCTGGATGACCGCTCCTGCTTCGCCGCCCTGTTGCTGTGCGCGGAACAGCTCCAGGGGGCGGCGCTGGACGTAGACGTGTACTTCCTGGGCTCCACCCGAGAGGAGGTCTCCGGGGCGGGGGCGAGCTGTGGGGCCTTTGCCATCGCCCCCGACTTCTGCGTAGCGGTGGATGTGACCCATGGCCGCACCCCGGACATGAAGCGCCCCAAGGAGCGGGCCTTCGCCCTGGGGGGCGGCCCCGCCATCGGCGTGGGGCCCAACATGACCGGGTGGATGACAAAGCGCCTGCGGGATAAGGCGGAGGCGCTGGGCCTGCCCTATCAGCTGGAGGTCATGGCCGGGGACACGGGCACCAACGCCTGGGGGATGCAGATCAGCCGGGAGGGGATTGCCACGGCCATCCTCTCCCTGCCCCTGCGGTATATGCACACCCCTGTGGAGGTGCTGGACCGGGAGGACCTGGAGCGGGTGGGGCGGCTTCTGGCCGCCTTCGCCCAGGACCTGGGGAAGGAGGCGGGCCCATGCTGAAGGAGACCTTGACCGCCCTGTGCGCCCTGGACGGGGTGTCCAGCGACGAGGGGCGGGTCCGGGACTATCTGCGGGCCCTGGCCCAGGCGGTGGGGGCCCAGGTCCAGGTGGACCCCATGGGCAACCTCATCTGCCGGAAGGCGGGGGAGGTCTCCGCCCCTGACCGCCTGATGCTCTGCGCCCACATGGACGAGGTGGGGCTGATGGTGAAGGGCTGTACCGATGAGGGGTTCGTGAAGTTTGAGACGGTGGGCGGCATCGACAGCCGGGTGCTGGTGGGCAAGCCGGTGTGGGTGGGGCCCAGGCGGGTCCCCGGCGTCATCGGCCTCCAGGCCATCCACCTGACCACCAAGAAAGAGCGGGAGCGGGCGGTGAAGGAGGAGGACCTCTACCTGGATATCGGCGCGGACAGCCGGGAGGAGGCGGAGGCGCTGGTGTCCCCCGGGGATCTGTGCGCCTTTCAGCCGGACGCCCTGGAGTTTGGCCACGGCCTTTTCAAGTCCAAGGCCATCGACGACCGCCTGGGTTGCGCGGTGATGGCGGAGCTGCTGGGGGAGGACCTGCCTGTGGACGTGACCTTCGTCTTCACCGTCCAGGAGGAGGTGGGGACCCGGGGGGCCTTCGCCGCCGCCTTTTCGGTCCGGCCAGAGGTGTGCATGGTGCTGGAGACCACCACCGCCGCCGACCTCCCCGGCGTGGCCGCCCACAAGCGGGTGTGCCGGGTGGGCGGGGGGCCGGTGATCTCCCTGGTGGACGCCGCCACCCTCTACGACAGGCCCCTCTTTGAGGAACTGCGGGACTTGGCCGAGGCCAACGGCATCCCCTGGCAGACCAAGGAACTCATCGCCGGGGGGAACGACGCCAAGGCGGTCCAGCGCAGCCGCCAGGGGGTGCGGGTGTGCGCCCTGTCCGCCCCGGTGCGCTACCTCCACGCCCCCACCAGCGTGGTCAGCCTGTCCGACTGCGAACACATCCTGTCCCTGGCCCGACTGTTCCTCCACAGCCAGGCCAAGGCCCTGAAAGGAGACGGGTGATATGGATCTTTTTGAGACGCTCCAGGCCCTGAACGCCTGCTTCGGCCCCTCCGGCCAGGAGGGGGAGGTGGCGGCGGCCATCCGGGCACTGGCCGCGCCCTACGCCGACGAGATCACCGCCGACGTGATGGGTAACCTCATCGTCCACAAGAAGGGCCCCGGCCCTAAGGTACTCCTGGCCGCCCACATGGACTCCCTGGGCCTGATGGTCACCCACATTGAGGACAGCGGCCTGCTCCGGGTGGGCAAACTGGGGGGGATC
>CANQMK010000157.1 GCA_947624895.1 uncultured Oscillospiraceae bacterium
GCGGCCTTCTCCCCTTCCATGGAGGCAAGCTGGGCGTTGCCCTCCGCCATCTGGCGGCTCAGCTCGGCCAGGGTCTGTTGGAGCTGGGTCTGGCCCTGGGCCTTGGTCTCGGCCTGGGCCTGGAAGGCGGCGGCGGAGCCCTCCAGGGCCTCGATGCGGTCCTTGGCCTGCTGGGTGTCCGTCTGGGTCTGGGCGCTCCGGGCGCGGATGCGGTCCAGCTCCTCCTGCAGGACCTCCTGGTGCTGCCGGGCCTCCTGGAGCGCCCGCTGGGCGCTCTCCAGCCGCTCGGTGAGCTGTAAGACGGCGTTCTCCTGCTCCCGCCGCTGGGCCTGGGCGGTCTCCAGCTCATAGGCGGCGGCGGTGCGCTCCCGGTTGGCCTCCTCCAGGGTCTTGGCGCTCTGGCGGAGTTTCTCCTCCAGGTCGCCCTTCTGGGCGTTGAGCCGCTCCAGCTCGTTGGCCCGGCTCAGGATGCCCGCGCCCCGGGACACCGAGCCGCCGGTCATGGACCCGCCGGGGTTGACCACCTGGCCGTCCAGGGTGACGATCTTGAAGCGGTAGCCGTATTTTCTGGCGATGTCCACCGCCCGGTCCAGGTCCTGGGCGATGACGATGCCGCCCAGCAGGCTGGAGAAGACGGTGGCGTACTGTTTGTCAAAGGTGATGAGCTCGTCCCCCAGGCCCACAAAGCCCGGCTCGTCCACCACCGCCGCGTCCTGGAAGGTGCGACCCCGGATGGCGTCCAGGGGCAGGAAGGTACACCGCCCGCCGTCCCGGCGCTTAAGGTAGCCGATGGCACGCTTGGCGTTGTCCTCGGTGTCCACCACCAGGTTCTGCATGGCGCTGCCCAGGGCGATCTCGATGGCCACGGCGTACTCGTCGGGCACGTGCAGAAGGCCCGCCACCGGCCCGTGGATTCCGGGCAGGCCGCCCCGCTCCGCCTCCCCCATCACCAGCTTCACCGACTTGGAGTAGCCCTCGTAGAGCTTTTCCATCTCGGCGAGCATATGGATGCGGGAGATGAGATTGTTCTGGTCCATCTGAAGGCCCCGGTACGCCTCCTGGGCGTCCTGGACCTTCTTCTCCCGCCCGTTCAGGCGGAGGGTATAGCCGGAGATGACGTTGTCCAGGGAGTCCTTCTCCTCCCGGGCGGCGGCCAGCTCCCCCTCCACCTCGTCCCGACCGGCGGCCAGCTCCTCCAGGCGCTCCTTCTGCCCGATGAGCTCCTTGCCCACCGCCTCCTCCCGGTCGAAGAGCTCCTGGGCGGCGGCGGTGAGGGCGGAGAGGAGGGCCCGGGCGTCGGCGGCGGAGGCGGTCTCCATGGCCTGCTTGCGCCGCAGGGCCTCCAACTCGTCGGCCAGGGTCCCGGCGGTGCGACCGGCCTCCTCGGCGGCCTGGGCCTTTTGGTTCAGGCCCTCCCGCAGGGCCTCCATCTCCTGCTCGATCCGCTGGATCTTGGCCTGCCCCTCGGCGATCTGGGCGGTGATGGAGCCGGTCCGTCCCTCCTGCTGGGACAGCTCCCGCTGGATGCGCTGGGTGTTTTCCAGGTTGTTCTGGATCTGGTTCTTGATGACGGCGATGGCGCTCTCCAGCTCGCTCACGTCCGTCTCCTGCTGGGACAGGGCGAAGCGGACCAGGTCGGTCTCCAGGTCCTTGTCCCGGATGGCGGCGGCGAAGCCCTCGGCGGCCTGGTAGAGGGTCTGGAGCTCCGCCTGGGCGGCCTCCTTGTCCCGGACGGCGGCCTCGTAGTCGTTCAGAACCTTGATGCCGCTCACCCGGATCTTCTCCAGCTGCTCCAGCCACACGGAGATCTCCAGCCCCCGCAGCTCGTCCCGGAGGATGAGGAACTTTTTGGCCTTTTCCGACTGCTTTTGCAGGGGCCCCACCTGGAGCTCCAGCTCGTCGATCTTGTCCTTGATGCGGACCAGGTTCTCCTCTGTCCGGGCCAGCTTGCGCTCCGCCTCCTCCTTGCGGTGGCGGAAGCGGGAGATGCCGGCGGCCTCCTCAAAGACCTCCCGGCGGTCGGCGGATTTGACCGACAATATCTCGTCGATCTTCCCCTGGCCGATGTTGGAGTACCCCTCCCGGCCCAGGCCGGTGTCCATAAAGAGCTCGTTGATATCCCGGAGCCGGGCGGAGCGGCGGTTGATAAAATACTCGCTCTCCCCCGAGCGGTAGTACCGCCGGGTGACCATCACCTCCGTCTCCTCCAGGTCGAAGATGTGGTCGGCGTTGTCCAGTACCAGGGAGACCTCGGCAAAGCCCATGCCCTTGCGCTTGGCGGTGCCGTCAAAAATCACGTCCTCCATCTTGGTGCCCCGGAGGGCCTTGGTGGACTGCTCCCCCATGACCCAGCGGATGGCGTCGGAAATGTTGGACTTCCCGGAGCCGTTGGGGCCGACGATGGCGGTGATATCCTCGGCGAAGGTGAGGACGGTCTTTTCCGGGAAGGATTTGAAGCCCTGTATTTCCAGCGCTTTTAAGTACAAAAGGCCACACCCCCCAATCTAGCATACTTTAATAATGGATTATACCAGACTTTTCCCCACAATGCAATTCTTTTCTTGCCCCCGCCCGGAGTTCTACGGCGGAGGATTTCGCATAGAGATAGAGAGAAAGGGGGGATCGCCGTGAAATGGGCCAAGCTGTCGCGCCGGGGCGCGGCGCTTTTGTTCGGCGCGCTGGCGCTGTGGTGGCTAATCGGCGCCGGGGCGGGGGGCTCGGCGGGCCGGGCCCTGGCTCTGGGCCGGGCCGAGCCCCTGGAGGGGCTGACGGGCACGGTGGGCCTGTGGGAGCGGCTGGCCCTGAGCCAGTCCCCCTACCTGCGGCAGGGGCGGGTGCTCACCGCCGCCCGGCCCCCGGTCCAGGAGGCCCCGGAGCAGGACCCGCCGCCCCAGGCGTCCCCCGCCCCCTCCGCCCCGGTGCAGGAGGAGGACCAGCCCCTGCCCCAGCGGAGCGCGGACGGAGTGGCGGTGGTGGCCCAGACCATCCTCCCCGCCGCCGACGGCTCCTACCCCAGCGCGGAGGGGGTCTACCTCTACAACCGCACCGCCAAGGCGGTGGACATGGCAGCCCTGGCCCAGGCGGAGATCACCCTCACCGGCCAGGGCAAGGGGCCGGAGATCCTCATCGTCCACACCCACGCCACCGAGGCGTACCTCCCCACCGCCCAGGACCCCTACGTAGAGAGCGACCCCTACCGCACCACCGACGACAGCCACAACGTCCTGCGGGTGGGGGACGAGATGGCCGCCGCCTTCGCCCAGGCGGGGCTGAACGTCCTCCACGACCGCACCCTCCACGACTACCCCAACTACAACGGCGCCTATGGCCGCTCCAAGCAGACGGTGGAGGAATACCTGGCGGCCTACCCCTCCATCAGCGTGGTGCTGGACGTCCACCGGGACGCCCTGGTGGGAGAGGACGACACCATCTATAAGGTGATGGCGGACCCCGCCACCCGCTCCGACTGCGCCCAGGTCATGCTGGTGGTGGGCACCGACCAGGGGGGCGCGGACCACCCCGACTGGGCGCGCAACCTCGCCCTGGCCATCGCCCTGGAGCGGGCGTTGAACCAGGAGGCCCCCACCCTGGCCCGGCCCATCACCCTGCGCTCCTCCGCCTTCAACCAGCAGCTCTCCCCCGGCAGTCTCCTGGTGGAGGTGGGCACCCACGGCAACACCCTCCAGGAGTCCATCACCGCCGCCCGGGCCTTCGCCCAGATCTCCGCCCCCGTCCTGGCCCAGCTCCTGGGCAGATGAGGAAAGGCCCCGCCTCCCATGGGAGGCGGGGCCTGGTCTTTTGGAGCGGCGGGGCGGTTCAGACGGTGAGCTGGACGCCCTCCCCGGCCAGGGCGTCGGCGTACTTGTCCAGCACGGGGCGGACGTGGTCGCGCAAAAACTCGGTGACCTGCTCCGGGCAGCGGCCGATGTAGCGGCTGGGCTCCATGTGGGCCATCAGGGCCTCCCGGTCCAGGCCGAAGGCGGGGTCGGCGGCGATGCGGTCGATGAGGTCGTTGGGCTTACCCTGGTCCTTGACCACCTTCCCCGCCTCGATGGACAGCACCCGGATGCGCTCGTGGAGGGCCTGGCGGTCGCCCCCCCGCTTCACCGCGTCCATCATGATGTTCTCCGAGGCCATAAAGGGCAGCTCCTCCAGCACGTGCTTTTCGATGACCTTCTCGTGGACCACCAGGCCGCCGGCCACGTTCTCGTAGATGTTCAAAATGGCGTCCACCGCCAAAAACGCCTCCGGCACGCTGAGACGCTTGTTGGCCGAGTCGTCCAGGGTGCGCTCGAACCACTGGCTGGAGGCGGTGACCGCGCCGTTCATCACGTCGCACATCACGTACCGGGCCAGGGAGCAGATGCGCTCACAGCGCATGGGGTTGCGCTTGTAGGGCATGGCGGAGGAGCCGATCTGGTGCTTCTCGAAGGGCTCCTCCACCTCCTTGAGGTGGCAGAGAAGGCGCAGGTCGGTGGCGAATTTACTGCAGGATTGGGCGATGCCGGAGAGGGTGGAGAGCACGTTGTAGTCCATCTTCCGGGAGTAGGTCTGCCCCGACACGGGGACCACGCCCTCGAATCCCATCTCGTGGGCGATCTTCTCCTCCAGGGCCTTGACCTTTTCGTGGTCGCCGCCGAAGAGCTCCAAAAAGCTGGCCTGGGTGCCGGTGGTGCCCTTGGAGCCCAAGAGCTGTAAAGTGGAAAGCCTGTACTCCACCTCGTCCAAGTCCATCAGAAGTTCGTTCATCCAGAGGGTGGCCCGCTTCCCAACGGTGACCATCTGGGCGCTCTGGAAGTGCGTAAAACCAAGGGTTGGCAAGGCCTTATACTTGTCAGCGAAGGCGGCCAGCTTGTCCAGCACCCGCACCAGCTTTTTCCGCACCAGGAGCAGGGCCTCCCGCATGAGGATCAC
>CANQMK010000158.1 GCA_947624895.1 uncultured Oscillospiraceae bacterium
TGGGCGATGATGAGGGTGGTGCGCCCCCGGGCCAGCTCGTCAAAGGCGGACTGGATGCGGTACTCCGTCACCGAGTCCAGGGCGGAAGTGGCCTCGTCCAGGATAAGGATGGGCGGGTCCTTGAGGAAGATGCGGGCGATGGAGATGCGCTGTTTCTGCCCGCCGGAGAGCATCACCCCCCGCTCCCCCACGTAGGTGTCAAAGCCGTTGGGCATGGCCATGATCTCCGGTAAAATTTCCGCCCGGCGGGCGGCCTCGGTGACCTCGGCCAGGGTGGCCCCGGGCTTGCCGTAGGCGATGTTGTCAAACACCGTCCCGGCGAAGAGGAACACGTCCTGCTGGACGATGCCGATGGCCCGGCGCAGGGACTTCTGGGTCAGCGTGCGCACGTCCTTGCCGTCGATGCACACCGCCCCCTCGGCCACGTCGTAGAACCGGGGGATGAGCTGGCAGATGGTGGACTTGCCGCCCCCGGACGGCCCCACCACCGCCACCGTCTGGCCGTGGGGCACCGTCAGGGAGATGTGGCGCACCACGTCCCCCTCCCCCGTCTCGTAGCGGAAGGAGACGTCCCGCAGCTCGATATCCCCGGTGACCTCCCCCAGATCTTTTGCGTTGGGGGCGTCCTGGAGGCTCGGCTGGGTGTTCATCAGCTCCATAAAGCGGGAGAAGCCCGCCATGCCGTTCAAAAACTGCTCCACAAAGGCGGAGAGCTTCCGCAGGGGGGTGACGAAGGTGGTGACGTAGAGGGAGAAGGTCACCAGGTCGATGTAGTCCAGCCGCCCGCCCATGATCAGCGCGCCCCCGGCGGTGATGACCAGCACCGGGAGGATGCCCATGGTGAACTCCAGCCCGCCCATGTAAAAGCCCATGTTGCGGTAGTGGCCCCGCTTGGCCTGGCGGAATTTCTCGTTGGAGGCGGCGAACTTCCCGATCTCCGCCTCCTCGTTGGCGAAGGCCTTGGCCGTCCGCATTCCGGACAGGGAGGATTCCAGCTCCGCGTTGATCCCCGCCATGGTCTGCTTCACCTGCTTGGAGGACTTGACCATCCGGGCGCGCATGACGGTGGTGTAGACGGCGAAGAGCGGCACCGCCGAAAAGACGATCAGGGCCAGCTCCCACCGCACCGTGAGCATCACGCAGAACGCCCCGATGAGGGTCACGCAGGAGATGAACAGGTCCTCCGGCCCGTGGTGGGCCAGCTCTGAGATCTCAAAGAGGTCGCTGGTCACCCGGCTCATGAGCTGGCCGGTGCGGTTCTGGTCGTAGAAGGAGAAGGACAGCTCCTGGAGGTGGGCGAACAGGTCCTCCCGGATGTCCGCCTCGATCCGCACGCCCATCATGTGGCCCCAGTAGGTGACGATGAAGTACATCACGCCCTTGCAGACGTAGGCCGCCGCCACGATGGCCATCACGGCGAAAAAGGCGGCGAACAGCCCCTGGGGCAGCAGCTTTTGCAGAGACAGCCGGGAGGCGTAGGGGAAGGCCAGGTCGATGGCCGACACCCCCAGGGCGCACAGCATATCCAGGGCGAAGAGCTTCCAGTGGGGCTTATAGTAGGAGGCGAAGACCCGCAGCTGCCCCTTCCCTTGCATCTCCTGGGCGGTCATGCCCTTCCCCCCTCTCGCTGAAGAATTTTACAGATGCCGCGTCAAACAGACAGGTCCAGCGGCAGATCTGAAATGTCTTTGAGCCGCTTTCCCTCGATCAGGTTTTCCAGACTTTCCACGATATCATCTCTGCCATATTCCGCGCCAAACTGTCGCACCGCCTCCAGCAGTTCGTACAAGGCGCAGTGGTAGAGGCAATCTATATCTCCCGTCCCCAACGCGAGAGAGGCCAGCCTGGACGGCAACGGTTCATTGGTCACGACCATGATGTGGGGAAGATTCCCCTTGCGGTTTCGGATCAGGTTCAATGCCTCTGTTCTGCTGTTTTGGGCTCGGTCGCTTCGCATGGTCCACTTTGCGGAAACAGAGGCGTGTAAGATCGGTTTTCCGCCGCTTTTCCTTCTCAACGCCGCCATTTTGCATATCTCGTCACTGATGTACTGCCGATCCGCGTTGATCTCTTCATCCTCGTACAACCCACGGTAAACGACGATATCCGGCGCGACTACATAGTCGTTCCCCAGGACCGTCATCAACTTTCCATTTGTGCTCACCAGCTCCATCAGATACTCCAAGTGCTCATATTGTGCGAAACTGGACGCCTTGGTCGCGTTTTGGTTGCCCAGGCTGAGCACCGTCCACGCACCCGGACGCAAATGCTGCAGATGGGGAAAGGTATCCCGGATAAACTGGGCGATCAGGTCCTCAAACTTTACTCCGGCGCTGGTTCCCATCTTCTTGGCCCCCGTCGTTTGCGGGACCCCCGCGAGAGCCGCCATTTTCTGGGCGATCAATGTAGAGACGTTGTATTTCCCCTCTTTCGCCTTTGCCCTGTCGCCAACGTCCGCGTTGGACGGCACACCGATGCTGTCCACCACCCACATACCAGTTTCGATCAGGCTCTGGTGAAATTTCTTTCTCGCCTCTAAAATCAAAGCATCACTCATTTTCCAGGCACCTCCGTATTTCCTGCCCAACCGCCATGGCGACCGGCGGAGGGAATGCGTTTCCGATCATGCGGCATGCGGTAGTTTTTTTCTTTCCGAACGTCCAGGTGTCGGGAAAGCCCTGTAACCGGGCCATCATGCGGTACGTCAGCTTGGGCATCCCCTTGAAATTTTCCGCGGGGGCCTGGTCCGCGACCCCCCGCCCATCTACTCCGAGTTCCGCCCACGCGTTTTTCGCTCTGACCGGGCCAAGGTCGGGCCCCCCATGCTTCTTGGAGCCGCCGACCAGGGTCGGCGCGATCTTAGTCGCTTGCGCCGCCCATTCCCGTGCGCCTTGCCAGTGGTTTTCCGCCATAAGATCGTACAGGGTTTCCCCCACTGATTTCGCGCTACCAGGTCGCTCTTTCGGATATGCGAAAATATTTTTTTGGTCTGCGCGGATCCCCACGATCACGACCCGTGGCCTTAGCTGAGAAACGCCAAAGTCTGAAGCGTTCAGGAGCTTGATATGCGTTACATATCCAAGCTCTCTCATCGACTTGAATATCTCATCGCGATAATCGTCAAACTCCGCATCCAGAAAACCCCGCACATTTTCCAGCATGACCGCCTTTGGACGGATTTCTTTTATCAGGCGGATCGCCTCTGGAAAGAGGTCGCGGTCGTCGTCCTTCCCCAACTGCTTCCCCGCCACCGAAAACGGCGGGCACGGCACTCCCCCGGCCAGCAGATCCACGCCTCGATATGGCCGCCCGTCAAAGTTGTGCACGTCCGCGCATATCACGTTCCACTCCGGGCGGTTTTCCTTAAGTACCTTGCAGTAGTCCGGCTCATATTCCACCAGCGCCACATGGGAGAAACCGCTCATGGCCAACCCGAGGGCCTGTCCGCCAGCACCGGCGCATATTTCAACACAGGTCAGTGGTCGCCGCATGATTTTCTCCCTCCTCAAAAGTCAAAATATCCTACCCAGGTAGGCGCATGGTTTCTCCCGCACTGTGCAAATATAGGTTTTACGGAAAATCGTATTCTTGGTTATTATACCCTGTCCAGGTCGTTCTGGCAAGCGGCGGACTCTGATTTTTATGCCGGGGCTTGCCAAGGGCGGGGTTTGGGCCTATAATAGAGGGCAGTTTTGACAAAGGAGCGTGCGGCCATGCAGCCTGATACCAAGTGTCTCCACGCCGGGTACGTCCCCGGCAACGGCGAGCCCCGGAACATCCCCATCGTCCAGTCCACCACCTTCCGCTACGAGAGCGGCGAGGCCATGGGCGCCCTCTTCGACCTGGAGGCGGAGGGCTACTTCTACACCCGCCTCCAGAACCCCACCAACGACCGGGTGGCCGCCAAGATCGCCGCCCTGGAGGGGGGCACGGCGGCCATGCTCACCTCCTCCGGCCAGGCGGCCAACTTCTACGCCATCTTCAACATCGCCTCCTGCGGCGACCACGTGATCGCCTCCACCGCCATCTACGGCGGCACCTTCAACCTCTTCTCCGTCACCATGCGCCGCATGGGCATCGAGTTCACCTTCGTGGACCCGGACTGCACCCCGGAGGAGCTGGACGCCGCCTTCCGGCCCAACACCAAGGCCCTCTTTGGGGAGTCCATCGCCAACCCCGCCCTGACGGTGCTGGACTTTGACAAGTTCGCCGCCGCCGCCCACGCCCACGGCGTCCCCCTCATCGTGGACAACACCTTCCCCACCCCCATCCACTGCCGCCCCTTTGAGCACGGGGCGGACATCGTCACCCACTCCACCACCAAGTACATGGACGGCCACGCCAACGCCGTGGGCGGCGCCATCGTGGACAGCGGCAAGTTCGACTGGACGAAGTACCCCGACAAATTCCCCGGCCTGTGCACCCCCGACGAGAGCTACCACGGCGTGACCTACACCCAGCGCTTCGGCCTGGCGGGGGCCTACATCACCAAGGCCACCGCCCAGCTCATGCGGGACTTCGGCTCCATCCCCTCCCCCCAGAACGCCTACTACCTGAACATCGGCCTGGAGACCCTGGGCCTGCGGATGGAAAAGCACTGCGCCAACGCCCAGGCGGTGGCCGCCTTCCTGAAGGACCATCCCAAGGTCTCCTGGGTCCGCTACCCCGGCCTGGAGGACGACCCCTACCACGCCCTGGCGGAGAAGTATATGCCCCAGGGCACCTGCGGGGTGATCTCCTTCGGCGTCCAGGGCGGCCGGGCCGCCGCCCAGACCTTCATGGCCGGGCTGGAACTGGCCTCCATCGCCACCCACGTGGCCGACGCCAAGACCTGCGTCCTCCACCCCGCCTCCACCACCCACCGCCAGATGA
>CANQMK010000159.1 GCA_947624895.1 uncultured Oscillospiraceae bacterium
ATCGCGTTGGACAGGGGGATGATGTTCACATAGCTGTTCCCCGCCCCCAGGGTGAGGGGGGTCCCGTCCGTCTTGGCGTAGGTGATGGGGCTGTTCCGCCCCGCCTTGGCCCAGGTGATGGGGATGTATTTCCCGCCGCAGGCGAACCACCCGTCGCCCCCGCTCCCGGCCAGGTCGATACGCATCCGCCCCTCGCTGTCGATGGCCTTGCAGCTGGTGCGGATCACCAGCACGTTGGTCACCGCCACCTGGCTGCCGTCGTTGCCGTCCACCAGGGGCGCGCCGTACTCCTCCACCCGGTACTTCCCCGTCTCCCCGTCGTAGGTGAACACCCCCGTCTTATAGTTGGAGAAGGGCACCTGGATGACCTGGGCCCGCTCCCCCTCCTGGGGGGTGCCGTCCTCGGCGAAGGTGTAGGGCAGGCTGTATCCCGCCTCGTGCTCCTTGCGGAAGGAGTAGTTGGGGAAATTCTGGCAGATCGCCTCCCCGGAGGTGAGCACGCTGTGCTCATAGCCGTTGTTCTTCCGCCGCTCCGGGTCCCGCCAGAAGATATCGTTGTAAGCGGTGGAGCGGACGTAGTCCAGGGAGGTGACCCCCCAGCTCTTGATATCGGCGTAGGCCTCCTCGCTGCCCCCGGCGTGGATGTAGATGGCGTCCAGCCCCAGGGCCAGGTCCAGGTAATAGGGCCGGGAGGAGCGGATAGAGCCGATCTCCCCCACGCCCTCCACCGACTGATAGACCCCCAGCATCCGGGTGATGCCCCCCTCCGCCAGGGCCTCGTAGATGATATCCGCCTTGGAGTTCCCCTGCTGAGGCAAGGCCTTCTTCAGGTTGTTGAGCATGATGGCCACCGGCCTCTGATCAGCGGTGCCCTCCCCGGCGATCTCCAGCCCCGTCAGGGGGTTCACCTTCTCCGCCGGGATGGGCGTGGGCTCCGGGGAGGCCTCCGGCGCGGGCTCCGGCGTGGGCGCCGGGGCGCTGACCGCGGCCTCCGGGTCGGGGGTGGGCTGGACCTCTCCCCCGCCGCCGCAGGCGCTCACCGCCAGCGTCGCCGCCAACAGCAGAGGTATCAGCCGGAACCAGGACCGTCTCTCCATTCCGATCACCCTTTCTCGGGAAGTTACCTCTATCATACTACACGCCCCGGAATTATGTCAACAAAAAACCGCTCAAAAGACCCGCAGCAGCAAGACCACCACCAGCACCGACGCCGCCAGCACCACCGCCGCCGCCACCAGCGGCTCATAGCGGAACCCGCCCTCCCGCCGGGCGCTGGGGGCGGCCAGCCCCGCCCGCCGCAGGGCGGCGGAGACGGGGGGGTACAGCACCATGAGGAGCGCCGCGTTGAGCACCCCCTTCACCAGGTTGAACACGGCGATCATAGGCATCAGGTCCACCACCGCCGGCCGGGGCATCTGGAAGTACAGCGGGGTGATGAGGTAGTTGAAGAGGATCATCCCCGCCAGGCGGCACACCACCCCCACCGCCAGACCGGCCACCGCCCCGGCGGTCCCGCCCCGGCGGCGGTAGAGCCACACCGCCGGGCAGATGAGCAGTACCGTGGACAGCACGTTCATCAGAAATCCGTACCACCCCGTGGTGCTCAAGGTGACCGCCTCCAGCAGGGCCTCCACCAAGATCATCATCACCGCCGCCGCCGGGCCGAAGAGGAAGCCGCCGATGCCGATGACCGCGTCGATGGCGTCCAGGCTGAGGAAGCCCCCCACCTTGGGGATGATCTTGCACACCGCCATCACCCCGTAGGCCATGGCGGTGAGCATGGCCATGGCGGCCAGGGTCTTCACGTCGTACTTTGTCTTTTTGTTTTCCATATCCCATCGCTCCTCGCAAAAAAGTAACACCTGAAAAGCCATGCCCTCCAGGTGTTACGAAAGCGCCGCGAAGCGAGCCGCGCGCGTATCTTCTTCCATCCAGACTGTCACTGTCGGTCCCGGAGTTTCACCGGGTCAGCCTCTCCCGGGGGAGAGGGTCGCGGACTGTACCGCCGGTGGGGACTTGCACCCCGCCCTGAAGACACCGTTGTTCAGTTGTCCTCCCCAGTATAGCCCATCCCCGGGGAAAAAGCAAGAGGAAAGCTCAGAGTTCCTTGGCCTTTTTCCGGATGTACTCCCGGAGCCACTGGCCGGTGAGGGGGTGGTCCAGGGAGAAGTCCAGGCTGGCCTCCAAAAAGCCCCGCACGTTCCCCGTGTCGTACCGCTTGCCCTCAAAGTCCACCGCCACCATCCGGTCCTGGCGGCACAGCTGCCGCAGGCCGTCGGTGAGCTGGATCTCGCCGCCCACCCCCGGCTTCAGGTCCTCCAGGATGTCGAAGATGGCGGGGCTGAGGACGTAGCGGCCCAGGATGGCGTAGTTGGAGAAGATCTCCTCCCGCCTGGGCTTTTCCACCAGGTCGTCCACGGTGAACACGTTGTCCTCCAGCGCCTCCACCTTCAGCGAGCAGTACTTGCTGATGGCCTCGGTGGGCACCTGCTGGACCCCCACGGCGGAGCACTGGTACTTCTCCGCCGCCTGGATGAGCTGGCCGATCACCGGGGTCTTGGCGCGCATGATGTCGTCCCCCAGGAGGACGGCGAAGGGCTCGTCGCCCACGAAGTGCTTGGCCCGCCAGATGGCGTGGCCCAGTCCCCGGGTCTCCTTCTGCCGGACGTAGAAGATGTTGGCCAGGTCGGCGGCCCGGCGGATCTCCGCCAACTCCCGCTCCTTCTGGGAGGCGTTGAGCCGGTCCTCCAGCTCGGGGTAGTAGTCAAAGTAGTCGTCCATAGCGGACTTGGAGCGGTTGGTGACGATGAGGATGTCCTCGATCCCGGCGGCCACCGCCTCCTCCACGATGTACTGGATGGCGGGCTTGTCCACCAGGGGCAGCATCTCCTTGGGCACCGTCTTGGTGGCGGGGAGCATCCGGGTCCCTAACCCGGCGGCGGGGATCACGGCCTTTTTGACCTTCACGGGGCATCCCTCCTCAGTTCATTTTTCATGGGAGACCATCTGACGCCGCAGGGGCGGGATCCGCTCCAGCGCCCGCGTCAGCAGCAGTCCCAGTCCATAGCACATCACCGTCTCCGACACGGCGAAGGTCACCGCGTGGAAACCCAGGGCGGAGAAAAACGCCCCGTTCACCGCCCGCACCTCCGCCCAGGCCCAGATGGGGGGCAGGAGGACCAGGTTGGTGAGGATGGGCGGCAGCGGGGCCAGCCACCGGTTGGGCGCCTTCGCGGTGAGCCAGGCGGCGACGGCGGTGGCCAGCGTGCCGCAGATCATGTCCACCGCCCCGTAGGGGGAGAGGAGATTGGCGATCAAGCACCCCAGCGCCAGCCCCGGCGCGGCGGCGGGAAAGAGAAAGGGCAGCACGGTGAGCGCCTCGGCGAAGCGGAACTGCACCGGCCCGAAGGTGAGGCCGAAAACGTCGCCAAAATAGCACATCACGGCGTACAGCGCCGCCACCACGGCGGCCAGGGTGAGGTTGCGGACAGTGGTTTTCTCCATGACAAAGTACCCCCATTTTTTGTTTAGAGTGCCCGCGCCAGGCACAGCGTTGGAGGTCCCTTCCCCGGGGCAAGGCGCGCATCCCCGGGCGGCATCCGCTCCAACGGTTGGACTGGGTTTGGAAACCAGTCAAATATATTTTACCACACCTGTCCCCCATTTGCAAGCGCCCCCGCCGGACGCCCCCCAAACAGAAAAAAGGGGCGGCCCCGCCGCCCTTTTTTCCGCCTCAGCGCTGATTTTGCTGGAGCATAAACTCCACATTCTGGGCGATCAGCTCCCGCTGCTCCGGCCGCAGGGTCCGCAGCCGCTCCAGCAGGGCCCGCTCCCCCTTGGACACCGGGTAGGGCCGTTGGGGGTCGTCGGTGAGGCCCAGGAGGTAGTCGGTGGTCACCTGGTAGTACTGGGCGAAGGCCACCAGCACCTCGTAGGGCACCGTCCGCTTCCCGTTGAGATAGTTCCCCAGGGCGTTCTCCCGCACGCCGAACACCCCCGCCAGCGTCCGCACCTTGACGTCGCTGTCCACCTGAAGTTCTTTCATCCGTTCGTGAAGTACCATATGTCATGTCACCTCACCAACCATGATGAACAATTTGTTTGACGATATGTGAAATATTCACAAAATAAAATATTTTTATTTTGTTCGACGTATTTCGACTGACAGACCACACATTTTGTAATATTATAGCAAAAAAGAGCGCCGCCCACCTGGGCGGCGCTCCCAAAAGCTCGAAAGGAGAAAATTACTTGTGATCCACCTGGAACATGTGGCGGATGAGGTCCAGCACCTTGCAGCTGTAACCCCACTCGTTGTCGTACCAGGCGACCACCTTCACAAAGGTGTCGGTGAGGTACACACCGGCGTTGGCGTCGAACACGGAGGTGTTCTCCTCGCCCAGGAAGTCGGAGGAGACCACGGCGTCCTCGGTGTAGCCCAGCACGCCCTTCAGCTCGCCCTCGCTGGCCTTCTTCATGGCCGCGCAGATGTCCGCCTTGGTGGCGGGCTTGGCCAGGTTGACGGTCAGGTCCACCACGGACACGTCCAGGGTGGGCACCCGCATGGAGATGCCGGTGAGCTTGCCGTTCAGGTCGGGGATGACCTTGCCCACGGCCTTGGCGGCGCCGGTGGAGGAGGGGATGATGTTGCCGCTGGCGGCGCGACCGCCGCGCCAGTCCTTCTTGGAGGCGCCGTCCACCGTCTTCTGGGTGGCGGTGGTGGAGTGGACGGTGGTCATCAGGCCTTCCTTGATGCCGAAGTTGTCGTGGAGGACCTTGGCCACGGGGGCCAGGCAGTTGGTGGTGCAGGAGGCGTTGGAGACGAAGGTCATGTCGGGGGTGTACTTATCCAGGTTGACGC
>CANQMK010000160.1 GCA_947624895.1 uncultured Oscillospiraceae bacterium
CTCCTGCTCATCAACTCCTCCTACGGCCGGGCCTTCAAGGCCATCCGGGAGGACGAGGTGGCCGCCGAGGCCATGGGGATCAACCTGGCCAAGCACAAGCGGCTGAGCTTCTGCATCTCCTCCTTCTTCGCCGGAGTGGGCGGCGGGATGTTCGCCATGTTCGCCAACCAGGCCCAGGCCCGGAACTTCACCACCGCCATGACCTATGAGATCCTGCTCATCGTGGTCATCGGCGGCATCGGCTCCATCTCCGGCTCCTGCCTGGCCTCCTTCCTCTACGTGGCCGCCAGCGAGTGGTGGCTCCGCTTCCTGGACAGCGAGACGGTCCTGGACCACATCTTCGGCATCCGGCTGGGCCAGCCCTTCAAGGTGCCCCTGCTCCGCAACGGCTTCCGCATGGTGGTCTTCTCGGTGGTCATCATGATCGTGGTGCTGTTCTTCCGACGGGGGATCATGGGGGACAAGGAGCTGCCCGACCTCTTCCGGCGGCGGCCCAAGGCGGCCAAGGCCGGGAAGAAAGGGGGCGGACGCCATGGCTGAGAACGTGCTGCGCCTGGAGAACATCACCATGCAGTTCGGCGGCGTGGTGGCGGTGAACGACCTGTCCCTCCACGTGGACCAGGGGGAGATCGTGGCCCTCATCGGCCCCAACGGGGCGGGGAAGACCACCGCCTTCAACTGCGTCACCGGCGTGTACGAGCCCACCAACGGGCGGGTGAGCCTGCTGGGGGAGACCATCGTGGAGAACCACCCCCAGGGGAAGATGAAGGCCCAGTACCTGGGTTCCGACCCGGACAAGTTCAAAGAGGTGGTGACCCTCTCCCCGGACGTGATCACCCACAAGGGCATCGCCCGCACCTTCCAGAACATCCGCCTCTTTGGGGCGCTGACGGTGTTTGACAACGTCCTCATCGCCAAGCATATGCGGGCCAAGCAGAACTTCCTCTCCGCCACCTTCCGGCTCAACCGGGCGGAGGAGCGGCGGATGCGGGAGGAGACGACGGCCCTCCTGGCCGAGCAGGACCTGCTGCAGTACCGGGACGAGGTGGCCTCCTCCCTGCCCTACGGCCTCCAGCGTCGGCTGGAGATCGCCCGGGCCCTGGCCACCGCGCCCAAGCTCCTCCTCCTGGACGAGCCCGCCGCGGGGATGAACCCCCAGGAGACCCAGGAGCTCACCGACTTCATCCGCTCCGTCCGGGACCGCTACGGCCTGACCATCTTCATGATCGAGCACCACATGGACCTGGTCATGCGGATCTCCGAGCGCATTTACGTTCTGGACTTCGGCAGGCTGATCGCCAAGGGCACGCCGGAGCAGGTGCAAAACGATCCTCGCGTGATCGAGGCCTATCTGGGGGTGGCAGACGATGCTGAGAATTGACGACCTGCGGGTGAACTACGGCGGCATCGAGGCGGTCAAGGGCATCAGCCTCACGGTGCCGGAGGGACAGATCGTGACCCTCATCGGCGCCAACGGCGCGGGCAAGTCCACCACCCTGCGCACCATCGCCGGGCTGATCAAGCCCGCCGAGGGGCGCATCCGCCTCCAGGCGGAGGACATCACCGGCATGTCCCCGGACAAGATCGTCTCCAAGGGCATCACCCTGGTGCCGGAGGGTCGGCGGGTGTTCCCCGACCTCACGGTGCTGGAGAACCTGAAGATCGGCGCCTACCTCCGCTCCGACGACCTGACCGACGACCTGGAGTGGGTCTACTCCCTCTTCCCCCGGCTGAAGGAGCGCTCCTGGCAGGCCGCCGGGACGCTGTCCGGCGGGGAGCAGCAGATGCTGGCGGTGGGCCGGGCGCTGATGAGCCGCCCCAAGCTGATGATGATGGACGAGCCCTCCCTGGGCCTGGCCCCGCTGGTGGTGAAGGACATCTTCGCCATCATCAAGAAGATCAACCAGCAGGGGGTCACCATCCTGCTCATCGAGCAGAACGCCAACATGGCCCTGCACATCGCGGACACCGCCTACGTGCTGGAGACAGGCCGCCTCACCCTCTCCGGCACCGGGGAGGAGCTGCTGCGCAACGAGGCGGTGAAAAAGGCCTATCTGGGCTGAGCGCGCCCACATCTTGTCGGGTCCCTCATCCCCAAACCCCCACCCCTGGGGGTTTGGGGATTTTTTATAAAAAATGCGGAAAAACCACTTGCATTTTTGGCGGCGGGGTGGTATGCTGGTACACAGCAGAATGCCGCATCGCGGCAGAAGTTGTGCAAATCTTACTGTAGGAGGGACCACGATGAAGAAACTCACCAAACAGTGGCTGTCTGCGGCCCTGGCAGTGATCATGCTGCTGGGTCTGCTGATAGTCCCGGCCGCGGCCGCGGGCGAGAAGCACGAGCTGGTTTTCAGCGGTGCGACTGCCCCCGCGGTTCCGTCGACCCTGTCCAAGACCGAAGAGGTCAAGGTCGACGACACCTTCTCCATTAACTGGGGAGGAAAAGGCACGATTGATGAAAACGCGAAGGTCTTTGCGGATGGTTCGGAGTTTACCCAGCGTCTGAACTTTGGCGGCAAATCTTCCGCCAGCGAGGGCCGCGCTATCATCGTCACCACCACCCAGGCGGATGCGGAGCTCACCATCTACTGGGTCCCCGGCGACAATGGTCGTACGATTAGCGTCACCAAGGACGCCATCGACGGCACCGTTGTCCTGTCCGACGCGGGCAGCGCGAAGGATGACGCCGGCTCCACCAAGAGCCAGCCCCAGATCACCACCGTCACCCTGGCGGAGGTCGGCAAGTACTACATCAGCGCCCCCGACGGCACCAACTACTTCTTTAAGGTAGTGCTGGACGAGACCGGCGCCGCCGCGACGGAACCCTCTGAGGAGCCCAGCACCACTCCCTCCGAGGAGCCCAGCACCACTCCCTCCGAGGAGCCCAGCGCCACTCCCTCCGAGGAGCCCAGCACCACTCCCAGCGACACCCCTGCCGGTGACGCCGCGAAGATCTGGGCCGTCCCGGCTGACATCGATGTGGCCGGCCTGGCCAGTGGCGGCAAGGTCGCCGAACAGGACGGCGTCACCCTCTCCGTCCTGCCTTCCGACTGGAAGACCTCTGACCCCAACAACGACGGCAAGGCCTGGGGTCTGGTGAGCGGCCTGTCCAGCGGCACCAAGGCGAGCTCCGAGGATGGCACCGCTTTCATCAAGGATGACGCTGCGGCGGGCAAGATGCCTGCCAAGGGCACCGTCTTCCAGTTCAAGGTGGCCGACACCGTGGCGGATGGCACCGAGCTGGCCGTCTTCTACAAGTTCAACAACAAGGCCAACTGGCTGCTGGAAGACGGCAAGCTGATGGCCACCGGCTACGGCGACTTCAACAGCGGCGAAGTCAGCAGCGCCAACCCCGGCCCCGTGCAGTTCCCCGTGAAGGCCGGCAGCACCTACACCCTCTTCGCCAATGGCGGTAACGCCATTCTGTTCGGCTTCGCGGTGGTCGCCCCCGGCGCCAAGCTGGAGAAGCCCGAGCCCAGCGAGAGCCCTGCGCCTTCCGAGAGCACCCAGCCCTCCGAGAGCCCCGCGCCCTCTGAGAGCACTACCCCCGGCGGCACCGGCGGCACCGGCGGTTCCGGCAGCGAGAATCCTCCCGCCACCGGCGCGAATGAGTGGGTCGCCTCTCTGGACAACGTCCCCGGCAAGACCGAGGGCCTGACCGAGGGCACCCTGGGCACCCCTCTGACTGAGGAGACTCTGGTGAAGGCCCTGGACGGCGTGAAGTTCTACGTCGGCGGCGGCGCCACCAAGAAGGACAACAGCTATAAGTTCCAGGACGACTGCCTGATGGGCAACGCCGACGCGGAGGCCCCCGTGGGCACCAGCCTGAGCGCCAAGAACGGCTACGTCAAGCCTGTGGCCGGCACCTACTTCAAGTGGGTCGCCGATAAGGACGGCATCCTCACCGTTAAGGGCGACTTCAACGGCACCACCGCTGGCTCCAAGGAGTACTACGTCGCGGTGAACGACACCGTGGACGCCGACGCCACCGCCAAGGTGACCAACGCCGCCAAGGTTCTGGATGTGGAGATCATCCTGAGCGTGAAGGCCAACGACGTGGTCATCATTGTGGGCGCGGGCACCAAGCCCATGCTCAAGAGCTTCAAGTTCGAGGTCATGGAGGCCACCACCGACAGCTGGACCGCCTCCCTGGACAACGTCCCCGGCAAGACCGAGGGCCTGACCGAGGGCACCCTGGGCACCCCTCTGACCGAGGAGACCCTGGTGGCCACCGTGGGCGGCGTGGAGTTCTACGTCGGCGGCGGCGCCACCAAGAAGGACAACAGCTACAAGTTCCAGGATGATTGCCTGATGGGCAACGCCGACGCGGAGGCCCCCGTGGGCACCAGCCTGAGCGCCAAGAACGGCTACGTCAAGCCTGTGGCCGGCACCTACTTCAAGTGGGTCGCCGATAAGGACGGCATCCTCACCGTTAAGGGCGACTTCAACGGCACCACCGCTGGCTCCAAGGAGTACTACGTCGCGGTGAACGACACCGTGGACGCCGACGCCACCGCCAAGGTGACCAACGCCGCCAAGGTTCTGGACGTGGAGATCATCCTGAGCGTGAAGGTCGGCGACGTGGTCATCATCGTGGGCGCGGGCACCAAGCCCATGCTCAAGAGCTTTGAGTTCAAGTCCGGCGGCGTCACCGAGGCGACCTCCGACTGGACCAAGGACACCATCGGCGCCAACGTCACCATGACCGCCGCCGACAACAAGAAGGGCGCGATCACCGTCAACGTGAGCGGCGTCAAGGTGGGCAAGATCCTGGAAGGCTCCGCCATGACCACCTATGCTGACGACGTCACCGCCATCGTGACCGACGCCTCCGGCGCCGTGGTGGCCACCG
>CANQMK010000161.1 GCA_947624895.1 uncultured Oscillospiraceae bacterium
ACCGCCCCGCCCACGTTGTTGTCGTAGTACTTCAGGGGGTCGGTGACGCTCTCCCCCACCAGGGAGAAGGCGGCGAAATTGATGACCCCGTCGATGGGAAACTCGGAGAACACCCGGTCCAAAAAGGCGGCGTCCTTCACGTCCCCCACCCGGAGTTTGGCGCCCCCCTTCACCGCCTGCCAGTGGCCGGTGCGGAGGTTGTCTGCCACCACCACGTCATAGCCCTTTTCCACCAGCAGCGCCACCATGTGACTGCCGATGTAGCCGGCGCCCCCGGCCACGAGAATGGTCTTCATCTCCAAGCCCTCCCTTTCTGTCCCCCCTGGGGAAACTTGCCTGGTATCATTATAATATACCGCCCCGCCCTTGTCCACACCCTCCGCTGGAGAAAAATGGGGCGAAAGGGCACAAAAAAGCGCGGCCCGGGGATATCCCCGGGCCGCGCTCGGCGTCCCGCGGTCAGCTCGCCTGGGAGAGGTCACTGCCGAAGTATTTCTGGGAGATCGCCGCCAGGGTGCCGTCCTGGCGCAGGTCCTCGATGGCCTGGTCGATGGCGGCGCGGAGGGAGGCGGTCTCCTCCCCCTTCCGCAGGGGCATACACACCTGGGAGCTGTCCTGGGTGAGGGCGGCCACCCGGATGTTGGCGTCGGGGTGCTGGGCGATGTAGTCGTAGTAGGTGACCTCGGCGTTGAGGGTGGCGTCGATGCGCCCCTGGAGCAGCAGCTCGAGGGTCTGGTTCAGGTCGTCCACGCCGATGGTCTCAGCCCCGTAGGACTCGGCCAGGGCGGCGTAGGTGCTGGTGATGGTGTTGGCGGTGGTCTTCCCCGCCAGGTCCTCAAAGGACTGGATGGAGGGGTCGTCCGCCCGGACCATGAGGGCGGTGCGGATGTAGGCGTAGGGGGCGGAGAAGTCGTACTTCTCCTGCCGCTCCGGGGTGAGCTCCAGGCCGTTGGCCATGGTGTCGTACCGCCCCGTCTCCAGCCCGGCCAGGAGGCCGTCGAACTCCCCCTCCACGAAGGAGGCGGTGACCCCCAGCTTCTCCGCCACCGCCTGGGCCACCTCGATGTCGAAACCCACCAACTGGTCGTTCTCGTCGTGGTAGGTCCAGGGGGCCCAGGTGCCCTCCGTGGCGATGACGATCTCCCCCCGCGCCTGGATGTCGGCCAGCAGGTCGGACCCCGCGCTCTCCTGAACGGGGGCGGTGCCGCCGCCGCAGGCGGTCAGGCCCAGGGCGAGGGCCAGGATGAGGACCAGGGCGGCCCATCTGCGTTTCATAGTCAGGACTCCTTTCCTTGTTCTTCCAAAGTCTGCTGTAAAAAGGCCCGGGAGCGCTCCTCCCGGGGGTGGGAGAAGAAGGTCTGGGCGGGGGCCTCCTCCACCACCCGGCCCTCCTCCATGAACACCACCCGGTTGGCCACGTTCCGGGCGAAGCCCAGCTCGTGGGTCACCACCAGCATGGTCCGCCCCTCCTCCGCCAGGCGGCGCATCACCCCCAGCACCTCCCCGGTGAGCTCCGGGTCCAGGGCGGAGGTGGGCTCGTCGAAGTAGAGGATCTCCGGCTGGGGGGCGATGGCCACCCGCTGCTGTTGGCCGCCGGAGAGCTGGGAGGGGTAGGCGTCCCGCCGGTCCAGCAGGCCCACCTTGTCCAGCATGGCCAGGCCGATCTCCTCCGCCTGGGCCCGGGGCATCCGCCGGGCCACGGTGAGGCCCAGGGTGACGTTCTGCAGGGCGGTCTTGTTGCGGAAGAGGTCGTAGCTCTGGAACACGAACCCCATCCGCCGCCGCAGGGCCACCGCCTCCCGCCCGGAGGCGGTGGGCAGGTGGCAGAGGGTGTCCCCCAGGCGCAGGGTGCCGCCCTCCGCCCGCTCCAGCAGGGCCAGACAGCGCAGGAGGGTGGTCTTCCCCGCGCCGCTGGGCCCCAGGATGGCCACCACGTCCCCCCGGGCCACCTCCAGGGACACCCCCCGGAGCACCGGCGTCCCCCGGAAGGACTTTTCCACCTGTTCCACCGTCAGCATAGCCCTCACCTCAGCGGTAGTCATAGACGTTCAGCCGCCGCTCCCCCGCGCGCTGGAGCTTGGTGAGGACGGTGGAGAAGAGGAGGTAGACCAGGGCCACCTCCAGATAGATCACCAGCGGCTCATAGGTGCGCGAGACGATCTTCTGCCCCGCCATGAACATCTCCGCCACCGTGATGTTGGCCACCAGGGAGGTGTCCTTGAGCATGGAGATCAGGCTGTTGGACAGGGAGGGGAAGGCGGTCCGCATGGCCTGGGGCAGGATGATGTGCCGCGCCGTCTGGAGCCAGGTCAAGCCCGCGCAGGCCCCCGCCTCCAGCTGTCCGGCGGGGACTGACTCCAGCGCCGCCCGCACCGTCTCGGCGCAGTAGGCCCCCTCGTTGATGGCCAGGGCCGCCACCGCTGCGGTGAAGGGGGGCAGGAGGATGCCCACCTGGCCCAGGCCGTAGAAGATGATGAACAGTTGGATGAGCAACGGGGTGCCCCGGATGATCCAGATGTAGAACCGGGCGGCCGGCCGGAGCAGGGGGAGCTGGGCGAACTGGATCAGGGCCACCGCCACGGCGATCACCATCGCCAGGGCGAAGGACAGGGCGGTGAGGGGGAGGGTCACCACCAGACCGGGGGCCAGGATCTTCCAAAAGGAGTCGGTCACAATGCCCCAGAGGCGCGCCGTCATAGCCGCGCCTCCTCTCCGGGGGCGGGGGAGAAGGGGGCGAGGGGTTTCTTCACAAAGGTACCTCCTGCCGTGGTTTTTCCCTGCTATCATAATACACGCCTCCCACCCTTGTCAAGGCGACCGCTCCGCCGCCGCTGGACAGTTGGGGTGCCTGTGTGGATCTTACGCAAAAACGCCCGGTCCGGCTCTTGACTTTTTGTAAAAAATGACCTATGATATAATATCACACCTTTTGAGAAAAAGGTGAGAAGAGAGGAGAGATCGTCTTTGGACAAGCAAGAATTCCAACCCTTTATTCCGGCAAATAAGGTATTGCCGGAGCTGACGGTGACGTCGATCATCATCGGCGCGCTGTTGGCCATCATCTTCGGTGGCGCCAACGCCTACCTGGGCCTGAAGGTGGGCATGACCGTCTCCGCCTCCATCCCCGCGGCGGTCATTTCCATGGGGATTATCCGCAAGATCCTCCGGCGGGACTCCATCCTGGAAAACAACATGGTCCAGACCATCGGCTCGGCGGGCGAGTCGGTGGCGGCGGGGGCGATCTTCACCCTGCCCGCCCTGTTCATGTGGGCGAACGAGGGGGTGGGCAGCGTCCCCTCCCTGCTGGAGATCGGCCTGATCGCCCTGTGCGGCGGCGTGCTGGGCGTGCTGTTGATGATCCCCCTGCGCAGCGCCCTCATCGTGAAGGAGCACGGCGTGCTGGCCTACCCGGAGGGGCAGGCCTGCGCCGAGGTGCTCATCGCCGGAGAGGAGGGGGGCGACAAGGCGTCCACCGTCTTCACCGGCCTGGGGGTGGCGGCCCTCTACAAGTTCATCGCCGACGGGCTGAAGCTCTTCCCCAGCGAGGTGGACTACTCCATCGCCCCCTATAAGGGCGCGGGCATCGGCATGGACGTGCTCCCCGCCCTGGCGGGCGTGGGCTACATCTGCGGGGTGAAGGTCTCCTCCTACCTCTTCGCCGGCGGCGCGCTGGCCTGGCTGGTGATCATGCCCCTCATCGCCATGTTCGGCAGTGACCTGACCATCTACCCCGCCACGGTGCCCATCGCCCAGCTGTGGGCGGAGGGGGGCACCTGGGCCCTGTGGAGCAACTACGTGAAGTACATCGGCGCCGGGGCGGTGGCCACCGGCGGCATCCTGAGCCTGATCAAGACCCTGCCCATGATGGTCCGGGCTTTCCGGGACGCCATCGGCGGCTACGGCAAGAACGGCGGCAGCACCCTGCGCACCGAGCAGGACCTGTCCATGCGGGTGCTCCTGTGCGGCGTGGTGGTCATCGCCCTGGCCCTGTGGCTGATTCCCACCATCCCCCTGAACTTCTTCAGCGCCCTGGTGGTCATCGTCTTCGGCTTCTTCTTCGCCACCGTCTCCTCCCGGATGGTGGGTCTGATCGGCTCGTCCAACAACCCGGTGTCCGGCATGGCCATCGCCACCCTGCTGGTCTCCACCATCCTCCTGAAGGCCACCGGCACCACCGGCACCCCCGGCATGGTGGCCGCCATCACCATCGGCTCCCTGATCTGCATCATCGCCGCCATCGCCGGCGACACCTCCCAGGACCTGAAGACCGGCTTCCTGGTGGGCGCCACCCCCAAGAAACAGCAGATCGGTGAGATCATCGGCTGTGTCGTCTCCGCCCTCACCGTGGGCGGCATCCTCTACCTCCTCAACAGCGCCTGGGGCTACGGCGGCTCCGAGCTGCCCGCCGCCCAGGCCAGCCTGATGAAGCTGGTGGTGGAGGGCGTCATGAGCGGGAACCTCCCCTGGACGCTGGTGTTCGTGGGCGTGTTCATCGCCGTGGTGGTGGAGGTCCTGGGCGTGCCGGTCATGCCCTTCGCCATCGGCCTGTACCTGCCCATCCACCTGTCCACCCCCATCATGGCCGGCGGCCTGGTGCGCCTCTTCCTGGAGAAGCGCAAGGTCAAGAGCGAGAAGGACCGGGAGGACGCCATCCAGTCCGGCGTGCTGTATACCTCCGGCCTCATCGCCGGCGAGGGCATCGTGGGCATCCTGCTGGCGGTGCTGGCGGTGGTGAAGCTGGGCGACGG
>CANQMK010000162.1 GCA_947624895.1 uncultured Oscillospiraceae bacterium
CCCGCCAGCACGATGAGCAGGACGGGCAGGCCGCTGTGGCCGAAGATGATGTAGACCATCACCATGAGCAGGACCATAGTGGGGATCTGGAGGAAGAAGGAGATGAGCAGGCGGGCCGGGCGGGCCAGGACAGGCCGCCGGGCGTGGAGGGCGGCGCACAGCGCCGCGCCGATGGCGGTGCCCAGGAGGAAGCTGCCCAGGGTGAGGAGCAGGGTGGTCCCCAGACCCTCCAGGAAAAAGAGATATCGGCGCTCAAAGAGGAACGTGGCGTAGAACCGTTGGAGCAGGCCGCCCATGTCTCCTCACCTCCTTTCTGTCTCTATCGGCCCAGACTGCCCAGGACTTGCACCTGGTCGGGGTCGTCCACCTCCATCAGGTAGAGGGGCAGGGTCATGAAGCTGTCGCTGACGTACACCCCCGCCATCTCCGCCTCGGCGGGGTCCAGGTAGAGTTCCGAGATCTGGCCGATCATCATGTCGTACCGGCCATAGCGCAGGCCCAGCTCCGCGTCGGTGTAGTCGGAGGGGGCCAGGTCCAGCTGGTAGTCGCAGGCGTTGGCGAAGCGGGTGAGCAGTTCGATCTCAAAGCCCTTCACCGCGCCGGTGGCCGGGTCCAGGTGGACGGAGGGGTAGCAGTCGATGTCCGCGCTCACCCGCAGGACCCGCCCCGTGCCGGTGGCGGGGACCTCCACCTCCTGGTAGTCCGTCCCGTCAAAGGCCAGGACCCGCGCCATCAGGTCGGCGTACTCCGGGGTGTGGGTGAACCAGGCCAGGAAGTCGTTGAACTGGCGGCACAGAGCCTCCTCCTTCCCGCTGAAGAAGAAGACCAGCCCGTCCTCCGAGATGGGGGGCTCCACCGTGCGGAGCCCGGCGGTGAGGGCCTGGGCCAGGCGCCAGCTGTAATAGTCCAGGCAGACGGCGTCCAGCTGTCCCTGGCGCAGGGGCAGGAGCATCCCCTCCACCGAGTCGTAGCGCAGAAGCTCCATGTCCTCCCGCCCGGTGAGGCGGTAGTCGGTGCTCTCCCCCAACGACACGCCCACCCGGCGGCCCTCCAGGTCGCGCACGTCGTCGATGGGCTCCCGCCGGGTCCGGTCGCAGCCGGACAGGCCCAGGGCCAGCGCCCCGCACACCAGCAGGCACGCCGCCCGGCGGATGAACGCTCCCATCCGGCTCCCCCCTTCCAAAGGCCCCGCCCCGAAGGGGGCGAAAAAGCCGCATCGCCATAGATTGTACTGGAAAGGCCCCGTTTCGTCAAGACCCTTTGGAGCGGCGAAAAAATCCCGGCGAGGTCTTGCGCCGGGGGTGTTTTTATGGTATGCTGTTTTGTTGTTATTCTACGCAACGAAGCACCTTTGGCGAACTGTCCGCCGGGGGAAGGATCTTTTTAAGGAGGGACCATGTATGGAAATCGTGAAGAAACGGGACGGCGACAAGCTGGAACTGGCCGTCGTGGGCCGCCTGGACACCACCACCGCGCCGCAGCTGGAGGCGGAGCTGAAGCGGGAGCTGGAGGGGGTGCGGACCCTCACCCTGGACTTCGCCGGGCTGGAGTACCTGTCCTCCGCCGGACTGCGGGTGCTCCTGGTGGCCCAGAAGACCATGAACCAGCAGGGGAAGATGGTCATTCACAACGTGAACGAGACGGTGGCGGAGATCTTTGAGGTCACCGGCTTTTCCGACATCCTCACCGTGGAGTGACCCCCCGGGGCCCCGCAGCAAAGAAAGGAAGCCCAAAGATGAAGAAGCAGAAACTCCCGGTGCTGGCGCTGGCGCTGATCCTGACCCTGGGTCTGGTCCCCACCGCCGCCCTGGCGGCGGGGGAGAGCGCCGATTGGACGGCGCGGCTGGCCATCCCCTTCCAGTACGACCAGGTCGGCAGCTTTGCGGACGGCCTGGCCACGGTGGAGCTGAATGACAAGTGCGGCTTTGTGGACAAGACCGGCCAGGCGGTCATCCCCATCCAGTACGACGCGCTGGGCTACTTTTCCGACGGCCTGGCCGTGGCGGCGCGGGACGGGAAGTACGGCTACCTGGACCGGACGGGCCGGGCGGTCATCCCCTTCCAGTATGACGACGCCCGGATGTTCGTCGGCGGCGTGGCCGCGGTGGAGCGGGACGGCAAGTGGGGGTGTGTCGACGCCTCCGGCGCCACCGTCGTCCCCTTCCTGTACGACCAGATGGAGGACTTCTCCAGCGGCCTGGCCGCCGTGGAGCGGGACGGCAAGTGGGGCTTTGTGGACGCCGCGGGCCGGGAGGCGATCGCCCCCGCGTACCAGGACGCCATGGCCTTTTCCGACGGCCTGGCGACGGTGGAGCGGGACGGCAAGTGGGGGCTACATCGACCGCGCCGGGGCGCTGGTCATCCCCTGCCAATATGACGAGGTGACGCGCTTCCAGGGCGGCGTGGCCGCCGTGGACCTGGGCGGCAAGGAGGGGATGATCGACACGGCGGGGGAGACGGTGATCCCCCTCCAGTATGACGATCTGGGCTACCTGCTGGACGGCCTGGTCCCCGCCGCCCTGGGGGACAAGTACGGCTACCTGGACCGGACGGGGGAGACGGTGATCCCCCTGGAGTACGACATGGCCTACAACTTCCTCGACGGCATGACCTTCGTGGAACGGGACGGGAAATGGGGGATCATCGACCTCACCGGGGCGACGGTGATCCCCCTCCAGTACGACAGCGTCTATACCTTTTTCAACGGCCTGGCCTCGGTGGAGCGGAACGGCAAATGGGGCCTGGTGGACTTCTCCGGGACGGCGGCGGTCCCCCTCCAGTATGAGCTCGCCGGGGCGTTCTGCGACGGGATGGTGGCCGTCTGCCAGGGGGGCAAGTGGGGCTACCTCTCGGTGGTCAAGGACCCCTTGCCCTCCGGCTGGACGCTGACCCAGCTCACCTCCTTCCGCTACGACGATATCTCCGCCAACGGCTTTGTGGAGGGGATGGCGGCGGCGCGGGCGGGGGACCGGTTCGGCTACCTGAGCAAGACCGGCGGCGAGGCGATCCCCCTCCAGTATGACGGCGCCGGCGACCGCGCCGAGGGCCTGGGCCTGGTGGAGCGGGACGGGAAGTACGGCTACGTGGACCCGGACCAGGGATGGGTGGTCCCCTTCCGCTTTGGAGACGGCCTCCTGACCCAGGACCCCCTGACCATCCCCCTGACCTACCAGGACGCGGGCGACTTCTCCCACGGCCTGGCCGCCGTGGAGCGGGACGACAAGGTGGGCTACATCGACCAGACCGGCGCAGAGGTCATCCCCTGCCGGTATGACGGCGTCGGCGCGTTCACCGACGACGGCCTGGCCGCCGTGGCGCTGGACGGCAAGCGCGGCTACATCGACCAGAGCGGCGAGCTGGTCATCCCCTGCCGATATGACGACGTCTGGGGCTTCTCCGAGGGCCTTGCCCTGGTGGAGCTGGACGGCAAGTACGGCTTTGTGGACAAGACCGGGACGGAGGTCATCCCCCTTCAGTATGACGACGCCGACAGCTTTGCCAACGGCCTTGCCATGGTGGAGCGGGACGACAAGTGGGGCTACGTGGATAAGACCGGCGCCCAGGTCGTCCCCCTTGTGTATGAGGAGGCCTACGACTTCACCGGAAACGGCCTGGCCGTGGTGAAGCGGGAGGGCAAGTACGGCTATGTGGACAAGACCGGCCAGGAGGTCATCCCCTGCCGGTATGACGACGCTTTTGACTTCACCGAGAGCGGCCTGGCCGAGGTGGTGCTGGACGGCAGGTGGGGCTATATCGACGCCACCGGCGCGGTGGTCATCCCCATGCGGTATGACGATGCCCACGACTTCACCGGCGACGGCCTGGCCAAGGTGGAGCTGGACGGCGGGTGGTCGCTTATCGACCAGACCGGCCGGACGGTCCTGCCCGGACAGTACGAGGACGCTCTGCTCCTGGGTGAGGGGATGGTGGCGATGCGGGAGAACGGCAAGCTGGCCCTCTTCTCCCTCACCAAGGCCGACGCCCAGCCCCAGACCTTCTCCGACGTGACCAAGGGCGACTGGTATGAGGCGTGCGCTTCGTCACCGGGGCGAGCCTGTTCAACGGCGTGGGCGAGGGGCGCTTCGCCCCCGGCGACGACATGACCCGGGCCATGCTCATAACCGTGCTGGCCCGGCTGGACGGCCAGGACACCACCGGCGGCGAGACCTGGTACGCCAAGAGCATGGCCTGGGCGGTGGCCTATGGAGTCTCCGACGGAACGGACCCGGAGGGCAGCATCACCCGGGAGCAGCTGGTGACTATGCTCTACCGCTACGCCAACAGCCCCGAGGTGGACGCCGCTATGGGGATGGCGGGATTTGTGGACACGGACGCCGTCTCCGACTGGGCCCAGACCGCCATGCGCTGGGCGGTGGAGAACGGTATCCTCACCGGTAAGGACGGGGGCCGTCTGGATCCCCAGGGCAGCGCCACCCGCGCGGAGGTGGCCGTCCTCTTCCAGCGGCTCGCGGAGGCGGGCTGAGCCTCCCCTTGGGATGGGGGACCATCCCGGATCAAAACTCCGAAAAAGGAAGGGACACAGCATGAAGAAGACAAGAGTTTTGGCCCTGTTCGTGGCGCTGTGCCTGGCGCTCTCCCTGGCCCCCGCCGCCGCCTTCGCGGCGGCGGAGCCGGAGGCGGCCCCGGGTTGGACGCTCACCCAGCTCACCGGCTACGACTACGACGACGTGTACAA
>CANQMK010000163.1 GCA_947624895.1 uncultured Oscillospiraceae bacterium
GCCAAGGTGCTGGACAAACTGCGCCAGTTCGTGGCCAACGGCCACCCCCTGGACCTGATGATCGCCAACTACGTCTATGAGCACGTGGAGGACAACACCCGCAAGGCCATGGGCTACACCAACGTCTTCCCCGTGGGGCGGGTGTTCACCTGGAAGGACATCGGCCGGTTCGGGCCCAGCCAGTATCTGCTGATGCACTCGGTGATTTACCGCACCCAGCTCCTTCGCTCCTGCGGCCTGGAGCTGCCCAAGCACACCTTCTACGTGGACAACATCTTCGTCTATCAGCCCCTGCCCTTCGTCAAGACCCTCTACTACATGGACCTGGACCTCTACCGCTACTTCATCGGCCGGGCGGATCAGTCGGTGCGGGAGGACGTGATGGTGGGGCGGGTGGACCAGCAGGTGCGGGTGACCAAGGCGATGATCGACGCCCACGACCTGGCCGCCCTGGGGGAGAAGAAGCCCAAGCTGGCCCGGTATATGCGAAACTACCTGTCCATGATGATGACCATCTCCTCCATCTTCCTCATGCTGGACGGCTCGCCGGAGAAGATGGCGGAGAAGGACGAACTGTGGGCGTACTTAAAGGAGCGGGACGAGGGGCTCTACCGCCGGATGAAATACGCCTCCCTCTCCGCTGTGGGCAACTGGCCTAAGAAGCTGGCCATTGGGGGGTACCGGCTGGCGCGGAAAATTTATAAGTTCAACTGAGGAGGCGTCCGGGACGGAGAGGACCATGGAGGACGCCGGAATGCGACATATTGACCATGAAACGGGGGGATCGTATGGTTCGCGGATGTGCTTGGGCTTGGTTGCTCGCTGTTGTTTTGCTCCTTTCCGCCTGCGGTGCGAGGGAGGCGGCGGTTTCGCCCGCGCCGGAGTCTGCGCCCGCGCCGGAGCTTTCTACGCCGGAGCCGGTCCCGGAGCCGGTGTGCATCCTGGCGGGGGAGGAGATCGCCTCCCTCTGCGACACCGCGTTCTCCTATGACGCCATGCTCACGGCGGACGGCAAACTGCTGGCGTGGCGGGAGATCCCCTTTGACTGGGAAAAGTGCGTCCTCCGTCAGGACAACGGCGGGTATCTGGATGTATACGAGCTGCCCCTGGAGCGCGTGACCGGGGCGTGGCTGGGGCGCGACTCCATCTTGGCGCTGGACCAGGAGGGCGTACTCTGGGGGCTGGGCAGCAATACCCACGGACAGCTGTGGAACGCCGCGGACTATGAGGGCTGGGACGCGCCGGTGAAGCTCACCGACCATGTAGTCTCCGCCGCCATGGAGGGGTGGGGCTACTCCGCCGCCGTGAAGGACGACGGCGGGGTGTGGCTGATGGGGCGCGAGCTGACCGGGGAGCCGCGCCTGTCCCCCACCAAGATCGCGGAGATCGAGGGGGCCGAGGAGATCTACGCGGGCAATTTCCTCTACGTCCGGGACAGAGACGGCGTCTCCTGGCGGCTGGGCGAGGTGGACGAGCTCTTGGATGACCCGACGGCCCTGATGGGGGGTCAGGACAGCGGCATCCGGTGGTGGAAGGACGACCTCTGGCTCACCGACGGGGGCGAGCTGGTCCGCGGCCTCTCCAACGGGGAGGAGCGCACCCTGTTGACCGATGTGGCCGATGTGGATCTGGCCTACGACATCTATGCCACGGCGGTCACGAAGGGCGGGGACCTGTATGTGTGGAATGAAGCGGGCGCGGAGGAGGACAGCGCCTTGATCGTGGATACCCCCACCAAGGTGATGGAGGGGGTCAAGCTGGCGGGCGCCTGGGAACACGGCGTCGTGGTGGTGACCCAGGCGGACGGCGGGGTGTGGGTCCTCTATGGGGGCACCGTCAACGCCGCCCTGGCCGAAGGTCGGCTGATCGAGCTGCCCGGTTGAGCGGGCCCGGGCTTCCCCTGGAGGGGAGCGGCAGGGGAGGACCTGCCTGAAGGACGGCGAGAGAGTGAAGTTCCCCTATGGGAAGCGCGCGAAAAAACGCGGTCCCGGCCAAACTTGGCCGGGACCGCGTTTTTTACGTGTGGTCGGTCACGCCGGGGTGAAGGCGTCCTTGCTCAGGCCGCAGATGGGGCAGACCCAGTCCGCGGGGACCTCCTCCCAGGGGGTGCCGGGGGCGATGCCGCTGTCGGGGTCGCCCACGGCGGGGTCGTACTCATAGCCGCAGGGGCAGACGTATTTCGCCATAGCCGTGTCGCTCCTCTCGTGGAAAAATCAGCCGAAGTACCGCTCCAGCAGACCCTTCAGGGCCTTGCCGTGGCGGGCCTCGTCCCGGGCCATCTCGTGGACGGTGTCGTGAATGGCGTCCAGGTTCAGCTCCTTGGCCTTTTTGGCCAGGTCGGTCTTGCCCTGGGTGGCGCCGTTCTCCGCCTCCACCCGCATCTCCAGGTTCTTCTTGGTGGAGTCGGTGACCACCTCGCCCAGCAGCTCGGCGAACTTGGCGGCGTGCTCGGCCTCCTCATAGGCGGCCTTTTCCCAGTAGAGGCCGATCTCGGGGTAGCCCTCCCGGTGGGCCACACGGGCCATGGCCAGGTACATACCCACCTCGGTGCACTCGCCCTGGAAGTTCATGCGCAGGCCCTCCAGGATCTCCTCCGGGGCGCCCTGGGCCACGCCCACCACGTGCTCGGCGGCCCAGGTCATGTCCTCGCCCTGCTTGACGAACTTCTCAGCGGGGGCCTTGCAGACGGGGCAGGCGGCGGGGGCGGCGTCCCCCTCGTAGACGTAACCGCAGACGGTGCAGACAAACTTAGCCATACTCTGTTTCCTCCTGAATGATGTAATTTCGCGCGGAACACTTATCAGTAATCATTCCTGATTGCACTCCTCATGATACGGTATTTTTACCCCACTGTCAAGAGGCGGGCGGGGAATTTTTTCCTCTGTTCGCCGGGGGGCGGGGGGCGGTTCGATTGACTTTTGGGCGGGGATAGGGTAAAATAAAAGGACCTGATCTGCAGGAGAGGAGCCGACGCCATGTTTGCCTCGGAGGACCGCTATCTCTATATGGCACCCCCCGTCATCGAGACCATCTGCCAGCTGCGCTTCCCCGCCATTTTGTCCATCGGCGCCCGGGACCCGGCGGACTTTCAGGAGCGCATCCGGGGGACCTACCCCCGCTATCAGCTCCAGCGGGACCAGCCCGCCCCGCGGGTGACCGGGGCCAACACCCCCAACCCCACCTTGGAGACCCAGAAGCCGGTGAACAACCACACCTTCCTCTCGGAGGACAACCGCTGGAAGGTGAACCTCACCTCCGGCTTCGTGGCCCTGTCCACCGTGGGCTACACCCGCTGGGAGGACTTCGCCGGGCGGCTGGACAAGGTGCTGGCGGAGTTCATCGGCATCTATCACCCCGCCTTCTTCGAGCGGGTGGGGCTGCGGTATATCAACGCCGTCTCCCGCAAGCGCCTTCACCTGGAGGACAGCGACTGGGCCGACCTCATCCAGCCCGCGTGGCTGGGGGTGATGGCGGAGCCGGACGTGGAGGAGAAGGACCTGACCAAGTGCGCGGTGGACGTGGAGATGGCCCTGGAGGACCACTGCCGGGCCAAGGTCCACGCCGGGCTGGGCCTGCTGGGGGACGGCAAGCGGGACCCGGAGGTGAAGTTCATCCTGGACAACGACCTCTCCGTCGCCGGGAACCTCCAGATCCCCCAGGTGCCCGACTGCCTCCAGACCCTCCACACCTACGCCGACCGCCTTTTCCGGGGGGCCATCACCTCCCAGCTCCACACCGCCATGGGCCCTGAGCCCATCGACTGACCGGGGCGGCGCCCGCCCGGCGCGCCGCCGGGCGGCCCGTTTTGGGGAGAAAATCGGGAAAAAGGCTTGACAAGGGCGGGGCGGGCTGGTATAATGCCCCAGTACAAGGAAGTAGGAAGGGTCTCCTTCCTCACCCCAGGCCACTGGCTCACGGGTCAACATGGCAACGACGCCGGGTCTCTCCGGCGCGTCTGTGTGGCGCGGGTATCCTTGTGGGTATCCGCCTTTTCATGTTTGGAGGTGTTTTTCCATCGCTAACACAGCCCATCAGATCAATGAGGAGATCCGGGACAAGGAAGTCCGGCTCGTCGGCGCCACCGGCGAGCAGCTGGGGATTATGTCCGCCCAGGAGGCCCTGCAGAAGGCCGAGGAGGCGGAGCTGGACCTGGTGAAGATCTCCCCCAACGCCGTGCCCCCGGTGTGCAAGCTCATGGATTACGGCAAGTACCGCTTTGAGCAGGCCAAGCGGGACAAGGAGGCCCGGAAGAACCAGCACGTGGTGGAGATCAAGGAGATCCGTATGTCCCCCGGCATCGACGTGGGGGACTTCAACGTGAAGCTCCGCAACGCCCAGAAGTTTTTGGGCGAGGGCAACCGGGTGAAGGTCACCGTCCGCTTCCGGGGCCGGGAGATGGCCCACACCGAGATCGGCCGGGACCTGCTCCTGAAGTTCGCCCAGGGCTGTGCCGAGACCGCCTCCATGGAGAAGGAGCCCAAGCTGGACGGTCGGCACATGAGCATCTTCCTGGCCCCCAAGGCCAGGGAGGACCAGCGGAAAAAGCCGCCCAAGCCCCAACCCAGTCCGGAAGAAACTAAAAGTGAAGGAGACAGCGAAAATGCCTAAGATCAAGCTCAAGACCCACTCCGCGTCCAAGAAGCGCT